>JAEUHV010000180.1 GCA_016794485.1 Planctomycetota bacterium | reverse complement strand
ACGAGATCCAGGAAGTCACCGGCATGTCGGTGCAGGTCGTACTGGCGACTCCGCAGTCCATCGCCGCAGCGCTTGGCCGGATGCAGAAGGGCACCACCGGCATCGAAGGTCTGATCCAGCGCCTGCTGAAGTCGGAGATCGACAGCCAGTCGGTCGACGCCGACAAGCTGCGCCGTCTCGTCGGCGACGACGCCGTGGTCAAGCTCGTCGACCATCTGATCGAGGAAGGCATGCGTGCGCGCGCCTCCGACATCCACATCGAACCGCAGCGCGACGGCCTGCGCGTGCGCATCCGCGTCGACGGCGACCTCGACACGCTCTACACACTGCCGGCGGGCCTGCAGCGCGCCGTGGTCGCGCGCATCAAGGTCGCGTCGAACATGGACATCGGCGAGAGCCGCAAGCCGCAGGACGGCCGCATCGCGGTGTCCGACAAGGTGGAGCTGCGCGTCTCCGTGCTGCCGAGCGTGCTCGGCGAGAAGGCCGTCATGCGCGTGCTGGACCGTTCGGGCATCACGCTCGATCCGGCCAAGCTCGAGATGAGCAAGCACAACCTCGAACTGTTCCGCCGCGGCTTCACCGCACCGAACGGCATCGTGCTGCTCACCGGCCCCACCGGCTCGGGCAAGACCACCACGCTCTACACGGCGATGTCCGAACTCAACAAGTCGGACAGCAACCTGGTCACGGTCGAAGACCCGGTCGAGTACGAACTCGCCGGCACCACGCAGGTCCAGGTCGACGTGAAGGCGGAACGAACGTTCGCCAGCGCGCTGCGTTCCATCCTGCGCCAGGACCCGGACGTCGTCATGGTCGGCGAGATCCGCGACGCGGAAACCGCGAGCATCGCCGTGCAGGCGGCCCTGACCGGCCACGTGGTGCTCAGCACCGCGCACACCAACGACGCCCTGTCGACCGTGCACCGCCTGTGCGACATGGGCATCGCGTCGTACCTGCTGGGTCCGGCGCTGCGCTGCATCGTCGGCCAACGCCTGGTCGCCCGCATCTGCCCCGATTGCGCGCAGCCGACGCAACCGTCGCCGGAGCTGCTCAAGGAATTCGGAGTGGCCCCGGACCAGAAGCCGGTCGGCTTCCGCGAAGGCAAGGGCTGCCAGCAGTGCCGCAACCGCGGCAAACGCGGCCGCGTCGCACTGCACGAAGTTCTGTACGTGTCGCCGGCCCTGGCCTCGGCGATCTCGCGCAAGGCACCCGACACCGAGATGGAGCAGATCGCCCGCGAGGCCGGCTACCGGCGCCTGATGGTCGACGGCTTCGAGAAGGCGCAGCGCGGGATCGTGTCGCTCGAAGACGTGCTGGCGGTAGCGCGGTCGGAATGAGCCGCAGAAGTCGCGAGTAGGCGCCCCGGCCGCGCCCGCTAGACTCGGGCCCCCCGCGGCCCATGCCCAACCTCCAACTCGCAGTCCAGTTCTTCCTGCAGATCGCGGTGATCCTGCTGGCCTGCCGGGTCGTGGGGCTGATCGCCAGGCGCTTCGGCCAGCCGCAGGTGGTCGCCGAGATGATCACCGGCGTGCTGCTCGGACCGTCGCTGTTCGGGCTGCTGGCCCCCGATCTGCAGGCGCAGCTGTTTCCGTGGGATCCGACCCAGAAGACGCGCGACACGCAGAGCTACCTGTTCCCGGCCTCCCAGCTCGGGCTGGCGCTCTACATGTTCATCGTCGGGATGGAGTTCCGCGTCGACATCGTGCGGCGCCACTTCAAGAGCTCGGTCGCGGTGTCGGCGGCCGGCATCCTGACGCCGTTCGCGCTCGGCGGCCTGCTCGGCTGGGCGATGAAGGAATGGACCGAGCTGTTCCCGGCCAAGACCACCGTGTTCGAAGCGGTGCTGTTCCTCGGTGCGTCGATGTCGATCACCGCGTTCCCGATGCTGGCGCGCATCATCCACTTCAAGGGCCTTGCCGGCTCGCGCATGGGCACGGTCGCGATCGGGGCCGGCGCCCTCGACGATGCCGCCGCGTGGTGCCTGCTCGCGATCGTGCTCGCCAGCTTCGACGGCGACTTCACGCACGCAGCGTGGAACGTGGGCGGCGGGGCCGCATTCGTGCGGGTGATGCTGGCCTGCGTCCGCCCCCTGCTGGCGTGGCTGTCGCAGTGGCTGTTCGACAAGGGCTCGCTCACCGAGACCGGGCTGGTGGTCGCACTGGCGACGATGGCGCTCGGCGCCTGGTTCACCGACCTGATCGGCCTGCACGCGGTGTTCGGCGCGTTCGTCGCCGGCGCCTGCATGCCGCGCGCGGTCGCACGCGACACGAT
>JAEUHV010000174.1 GCA_016794485.1 Planctomycetota bacterium | reverse complement strand
GCCGGTTACGACCCGGGCCGCTACCGCACCGAACGCCTGTGGGCGAAGGCGCGCGACGGCGTGCGGGTGCCGATCTCGATCGTCTACCGCGCCGATCGGCCGCGCGACGTGGGCGGCCCGCTGTGGCTGTACGCGTACGGTTCGTACGGAATGGCGATGCCGCCGACGTTCGATCCGAGCCGCATCAGCCTGCTCGACCGCGGCGTCGCGTTCGCGATCGCGCACATCCGCGGCGGCAACGACCTCGGCGAGAAGTGGCACGAGGACGGCATGCTGATGAAGAAGAAGAACACCTTCTTCGACTTCATCGACTGCGCCGAGTTCCTGATCGCCGACAAGTGGACCGCGAAGGAACGGCTGGTCGTCGAAGGCGGCAGCGCCGGCGGCCTGCTGATGGGGGCGGTCGCCAACCTGCGGCCCGACCTGTTTCGCGCCGTGCACAGTGCGGTGCCGTTCGTCGACGTGATGAACACGATGATGGACGCGTCGCTGCCGCTGACGGTCGGCGAGTACCTCGAATGGGGCAACCCCAACGAGAAGGCGGCGTTCGACTACATGCTGTCGTACAGCCCGTACGACAACCTCGAGAAGAAGGCCTACCCGGCGACGCTGGTGACCACGAGCTTCAACGACTCGCAGGTCATGTACTGGGAGCCCGCCAAGTACGTCGCCAAGCTGCGCACGCTGCTGCCCGGCGACCAGCGCGGCCTGCTGCTGAAGTGCAAGCTCGAGGCCGCCGGGCACGGCGGGGCGTCGGGGCGCTACGACCGGTGGCGCGACCAGGCCTTCGAGATGGCCTGGATGCTCGCGCAGCTCGGCATCACGCAGTGACCGGCGGCGGTGCGCCGCCGATCGCTCAGCACTTGGCGTTCGGGTCCATGTTCGCCTGGAACAGCGCGAACACCGCCCCAGCCGGATCCTGCAGCATCGAGAACGCGCCCACCCCAGGGATCGGCACGTTCTCCATCATCGCCGTCGCACCGAGCTTCTTCGCCTTGGCGGTCGTGTCGGCGAGATCCGGCGCGAAGAAGTAAGCGAGCCAGCAGCTCGGCGCGCCCGGCTGCGGGTGCTTCATCAGGCCGCCGGCCTGCTTGTCGCCGAGCATCTGCACGTGGTAGGTGCCCATCGGGCCCATGTCCTTCGGGGCGTCCTTCCAGCCGAACACCGCCGAGTAGAACTTCTGCGCCGCGGCGTCGTCGGTGGTGAGCAGTTCGTTCCAGCAGATGCGGCCGGGGATCGCCTGGTCGGGGTCCGCGCCCTGCGACTCGGGCAGGCCCTTGTAGATCGAGAAGTAGCCACCGGTCGGATCGCCGACCACCGCGAAGCGGCCGGTGCCGGGAATGTCGGTCGGCGGCACGCACACCGTGCCCTTGTTGGCGGTGATCTTCTGCGCGGTTGCGTCGACATCGGCGACGGCGATGTAGGGCATCCAGTGCGACATCGGGATGTTCTTGTCCTCGACGATGCCACCGATCGGACCCGGGCCGGCCATCACCATGCGGTAGATGCAGCCTTGCATCGGGATCTCCTGGATCTGCCAGTCGAACAACGACGCGTAGAACGCCTGCGACGCCGCGCCGTTCTTGGTCATCATGTCGTGCCAGACGAAACGGCCGGGCCAGGGGCCTGCATTGCTCATGGGGTTCCTTGCGAGTTGGGGGTGGACGAGAAGGGAAACGTCATACCCACGACGACGAACGTCGCCACCGCGGATCGACGGGCCGGGCGAGAATCAGCGCTTCGTGGCCGGCGGAATGGGAAGTTCGGCGTCGGTCGGCGGCTTGCCGACGCCGGCCGGCAGGTGCAGTTCGCCGCCATGCGCCTGGCTCACGGCGGTTGCCGGCGGCGTCGTGAACGAACCGTGGTGCAGCACGAAGCGGTCGTCGCGCACCGACGCCCAGCGATCGGGGCGCACGTGCAGGCCCGTTTCGTCGTGCGTGAAGCCGGCGCGGTCGAGCCGCAGCCACGCGCCGGCCGCCGTGCGCACCCACGCGTTGCCGAACTCGCACTCGCGCGCCGCGTCGCCGTTCGCACCACTGAAGTTCTCGCTGAACGAGTACAGCCCGCGTGGCCGCTTGCCGTCCTTCGGTGCCCGGAAGCTCGCGATCAGGCCCCATCGCTTCTCCGCCGCGAACCAGAACCAGCCGGAGTAGATCGTGGCATTGCCGTCCGGGCGTGCGTGCAGCAGGAAGCGGAACGTGTCGCCGAGCCGCCAGTCGTGCACGAGGTGGCTGTGGCCGCCCGTGCCTTCGTTGCCGAAGTCGCCGGCGTGCACGTTCTCGCCCTTCGCGACCAGCGTGACGCGGTTGTCGGCGGCGACCTTGCCGCGGTCGTTCGCTTCGTCGCCGGCGTCCCACACGCTGAAGATCAGGCGGCGTTCGCGTTCGGAGTTGACCTGCATGCCGAAGTAGCCGCGGTGCCAACCGGTCGCCATGTAGTAGGTCCACAGCGGGTCGGTCTTCGGCGTCACCTCGACGTAGAACCACTCGACGTCGTCGCGGTGTTCCTTCGGCACGGGATAGCCGAGGTGTACGGACGCGGCATTGCGGCGTTCGGCGATGTTGGCGTGGGCGTTGGCCGTCGCGGTGCCGCGCAGCACGAGGGCACGCAGCTCGCGCAGCGGGGAGTCGTCCTGGTGCGCGATGCGGATCAGGTGCCAGCCCGTGGTCGCGATGGGGAACGTGCCGAGGTCGTCCGTGGTCGACGTGACGTCCGGAGTCGCGGGGCAGCCGTTGGGGTGTACGCGGGTCGCGAACGCCGGCGCGGTTGCGTTCCGTGCCTCGGCCTCGAGCTGGACCTGCAGCGAGCCGGTCGTCGCGAAATGCACGTAGAAGTGCAGCGCGCCGTCGCAGCGGATGACGGTGCCATCGTCGCGTCGGCGCATCGCGTCGGGGTCGGGGTGCGCGTAGCCGGTGAAGGCGGGGATGCGGAGGGTGGGTTCCTGGCTCGGCAGCTGGGCGAGCAGAGGCAGAACGGCGGCGAGCAGGCTTCGCGTGCGGCGCATCGGCGGACTGTAGGTGCTGGCGCGGGGCGGCGGGAATGCGGGAACGGGAGCGAACCCTTGCCGGCTCGCAGCGCCGCGCTACCATCTCCCCGCCCCCGAAGCCGCAAGGCTTCGTCAGTTCGCCGGTTCGTGGGTCGGAGCGTAGCGCAGCCTGGTAGCGCACCTGCATGGGGTGCAGGGGGTCGGAAGTTCAAATCTTCTCGCTCCGACCATTTCCTTGCTTGTTGTCGAGAACCCAGTTGGGTGCTCCCCGGCCTTCGCCGGGCGCGTGGTCAGAACTGCCGCGTCGCAGGCGTACCGTACGCCTGCGGGGAGTGTCCGATGTTGGTCGAGTCTCGAAGGGTTCCCGCCCTGCAGCTGCACAAGGCGTCGGGTCGGGCCGTGGTGAAGTTGGGCGATCGTGTGGTCTACCTCGGGCCCTACGGCTCCGAGGAAGCGCAGGCGGCCTACCTGCGGGTCGTCGCCGAGTGGCGCGCGTCGGGCGGCGTGGTCGCCGCGAAGGTGGTCACCGTCGACCACGTGATCGCGGGCTACTGGCAGCACGCGGAGGTCTACTACCGCAAGGACGGCAAGCCGACGAGCGAGCTGTCGGTGCTCAAGCTGGCGATGCGCTACCTGCACCAGCTCTACGGCTCGGTGCCGGCCGTGGAGTTCGGGCCGCTCGCCTTGAAGGCGTGCCGCGAGCGCATGATCGACGCTGGCCTCGCGCGTACGACGATCAACGGCTACGTGTCGCGCATCCGCCAGGCGTTCCGCTGGGCGGTCGAGGGCGAGCTGGTGCCTGGTCCGGTGCTGCAGGCGCTGCAGGCCGTGTCGGGGCTCAAGCGGGGCCGGTCGCGGGCGAAGGAGTACGAGCCGATCCGGCCGGTCGATCGCGGCGCGGTCGAGGCCGTGCTGCCGCACGTCGCGCGCCAGGTCGCGGCGATGATCGAGCTGCAGTGGCTGAGCGGGATGCGGCCGCAGGAAGTGGTGCAGATGCGCATGGCCGAGATCGACCGTGGCGGGCGGGTGTGGATCTACCGGCCGCGCGACCACAAGGTGGAGCACCACGGCATGGACCGGGTGATCCCGCTCGGGCCGAAGGCACAGGAGGTGCTAGGGCCGTTCCTGTCGCTCGATCCGGTGGCGGCGCTGTTCTCACCGAAGGACGCCGAGAAGGAGCGGCGGGCGGCGATGCGGGCGGCGCGCAAGACGAAGGTGTGGCCGTCGCACAGCAACCAGGCGCGGCGCGCCCGGCGACGAGAAAGGGGGTCGGAAGTTCAGGGGCTGCGGGAGTGCTACGACACGAACAGCTACCGGCGGGCGATCGCGCGCGGTTGCGAATCGGCAGGAATCCCGTCGTGGAGCCCGAACCAGCTGCGGCATTCGGCGGCGACGCGGATCCGCAAGGAGATGGGAATCGAGGTCGCACAGGCGGTGTTGGGGCACCGGCAGCTGGAGACGACGCAGGTGTATGCCGAGGTGAACCAGGCGCGGGCCGTGGAGGCGATGGAGCGGCTGGGGTAGCGGGTAGGCTCCCCGGCCCTGGAGCAACGGCATGAACGGCAACGATGCATCGAGCAAGCCGGCTGACCCGGACGGCGGCCAACCCACCGTCGAGGATCTGCATCGGGAAGCGATCGACCGCGCCCGGGTGGACCTGGCGAAGGTCTGCGCCGACCGCGCGGGACGAGCCCGGGTCTACGGGATCCTGCGCCAGGTGGACCGTTGGGGGCTGCTGCGGGAGATCGCGCCGTACATCCGTGTCGAGAAGGGCGCGCTGCAACGTGGGTTGCGCGTGGAGGAGCATCTTGTCGGCCCGTGTTCCCAAGCGATCGGTGTCGGGCTGCAGCTGTTCGAAGGGCTGGACTCTGAAGTGCGGCGCGTCGTGCAAGGCGGGCCGCAGTTTGTGCAAGTCGCCAAGCAACCGACGGCGTACGAGCAGATCGTGCTGGGCGGCTTACAGCGCTGGTTGGATGCACTCGCGGAGTCGCAGGGGCCCATGAATCCGTTCATGCTCGAGACCATCGCCGGGTTCGCCGGGTGCGGTGTGGAGGCACTGCGACGGTTCCTTGCGTCGACGGCGGTGGAGGCGGCGATGCGGATCGGGTTGAGCGTTCGGCACGCCATCGCGCAGTCGATGCCGCATCCGTTCCTGTGGTTGGGGCTGGTGCCGGGCCAAGGACGCAAGGCGTTGCCGGTGTCGGGGCGCCCGCGTCCCGAGACGCCGGCAGACACGGCCGACGACGATCGCGAGATCCTGCTTGCCGTGAGCCGTGGCGCGAAGAAGCCCAAAGCGATCTTCGCGCGGCTGGTGAGTCACGGCGTGGAGTTGAAGCAGTTGCGGATCCGCCAGCGGAAGAAGGACCTGGTGCAGTGGGGCTTCCTGGTGCCCCGTGCCGGCGAGTGGAAGCTGTCGGAAATCGGCACCGGTTGGGTCAACGCGATCCGGGCTGAGTTGAGGCACTCGTAGAACGTCGAAGCCGCCCCGGGCCGCGTGGAGCGCGAGCGACGACGAAGGAGGAGCGGTCCGAAGGACGCGCGGTAGCGGACCGGGGGTTCGCTAGATGCTGCTGGACGCCCGACGTTCCACGTCGAGGGTGTCGCTCGCACCCCTGCTGCCCGTCGCGTCGGCTCGGTCGCACCCGACAGGGCTGCGAAGCGAGGACCGAGACGATGCGACGGGCAGCAGGGGTGCGGGGTTGCCCCCAGCTGCTCAGAGCCGAGGTGAGGGAGCGCTTCTGCACTGTTCGATTGTTCGGAGAACAGCGTGAACAGCTTGATCCGCTGTCGCGCGCGGTGGTTGGCGTTTGGTGCCCTCGATGAACAATCGAGAATTGCTGAGAGGGAACGCCATCGACGTCGCGCGCGAGTCGGTGTTGTCGTTCGGTGAAGCTGCGCGCTACGTCGGGAAGCTCAAGGGCACGAAGGCGATCGCGTTCCAGACGCTGTTCCGCTGGGCCACCAAGGGCTGCAGCGGGGTGGTGTTGGAGACGATCTGCGTCGGCGGGATGCGCTGCACGTCGAAGGAGGCGCTGCAGAGGTTCTTCGATGCCGTGACGCGGGCGCGCGCCAGCGCGCCCGC
>JAEUHV010000071.1 GCA_016794485.1 Planctomycetota bacterium | reverse complement strand
GGCAACGAAGACGACTACTTGCTGGCCGGTGGTGGGGCGGCGGGCACGTTCCTGTGCGCCATCGCCGACGGCATGGGCGGGCTCGCCGGCGGCGCGGAAGCCAGCCGGACCGCGTTGCGCGCGTTCGGCCAGTGCGTGCTCGACGAGCATGCCGCTCCGGCCCTGGCGGCGCGGTTGCACGAGGGGTTCGCCGCGGCGGTGCTGCGGGTGCACGAGGCGAGCGTCGCGGTGCCCGCGCTGCGCGACATGGGGACGACGTTGACGGCGTTGTGTTTCCACGGTGGCGAAGTCGCGCTGGGCCACGTCGGCGACACGCGCGCCTACCGGCTGCAGGGTGCGAAGTGCGAGCAGATCAGCACCGATCATGCGGTGCGGCAGCCCGAGAACCTGTTGACCCGCTGCATCGGGGCGGGCCAGGACTCGGTCGCCGCCGACGTGGCGACCTTCGGCTGTGGGCCGAACGATCGGTTCCTGCTGGTCACCGACGGCGTCTGGAGCGTGTTGCCGGCCGGGGTGCTGGCGAAGCTCGGCGGACGCGGGACACCGCAGGAGGCGGCGGAAGCGCTGGTCGCCGAAGCGCTCGCGGCCGGCGGGCCCGACAACGCGACCGCCGTGGTGGTGGCCGTGGTCGGCACGGCCGGCGCCGGGGAGGCCGACGTGGCCTTGCCGCGCGACGAACGGCCCGACGACCGGCGCGCATGGCCGCGACCGCAGTCGTTGCGTGGTCCGCTCTGGCCGTGGGCCCTGCTCGCGGTGGCGACGGTGGTCGGCGTGCACGCCGCGCTGCGCTGGAGTGGGGTGCCGCAAGGTCTGTTCGGGATGTTGCCGGGGCGGTGATCCGCGGCGATCGCGATCTGGCGGTTGCCGTCCGGCCGCCGATGCGCAACGATGCGCACGCCCCTCGCGAATCCGATGCCCAAGAAGCTGCAGCGCAAACTCCCCGTCCCGAAAGCCGGTGCGGTGGCGACGCCAGCCACGAGCCCAACCGGAGACGGCGGCGGTGGTGGTGGTCTCGCCCTGTTCGGCCGCAACCGCGTGACGCCGCGGGTGCTGGCCGAGTTCACCAGCCAGCTCGCGGTGCTGCTCAACGCCGGCATCCCGATCACCAAGAGCCTGCGCATCCTGGAAGGCCAGTTGCCGAACGGGCCGATGAAGCGCATTGCCAAGAGCCTGGTCGAGGACGTCGAAGGCGGCACCGCGTTGTCGGAGGCGATGCAGAAGCACGACCTCGTGTTCGACCCGCTCTACACCAACATGGTGCGGGCCGGCGAGGCCGGTGGCGTGCAGGAAGAGATCTTGAACCGCCTGGCCTCGTTCCTGACCACGAGCGAGGCGATCAAGGCTCGGGTGAAGGGCGCGCTGGCCTACCCGGCGGTGATCACGGCGGTGGCGGTCGCGGTGCTGCTGCTGGTGTTCACGTTCGTGATCCCGAAGTTCCGCCAGGTGTTCGAGTCCATCGGCAAGGACAAGATGCACTGGACCACGCAGCTCGTCATCGACATCGGCGAGCACCTGAAGGTGTGGTGGTGGACCTACCTGCTTGCGGCGCTGGTGGTCGTCGTGTTGCACAAGGTGCTGATGGTCAAGGTCGCCGGCTACCGTGCCCTGGTGCACCGCGTGGCCTTGCGCATGCCGCTGTTCGGGCGGCTGACGCACAAGAGCCTGGTGGCGCGGTTCGCGCGCACCTTCGGCACGCTGATCCAGAGCGGCGTGCCGCACCTCGATGCGCTCGACATCCTGCAGGCCTCGACCGCGAACGTGCACATGCGGGCCGCGGTCGGCGACGTGCAGTCGTCGATCAAGGAAGGGGCGGGGTTCGCCGTGCCGATGGGCGAGAGCGGCATGTTCGACGACATCGTCGTCAACATGGTCGACGTCGGCGAACAGACCGGTGAGCTCGACCGCATGCTGACCAAGATCGCCGATCGCTACGAGATCGAGGTCGACCGCACGATCGAGACCACGTTCAAGATGATCGAGCCGATCCTGCTGGTGTTCCTGGCCGTCGCGGTCGGGTTCATCGTGTTCGCGCTGTTCATGCCGTTGCTGCAGATGATGCAGACGATGGGCAAGAGGTGAGATGTCGCTCGCCTGGCGCATCCTGCTCCTGGCGCTGCTGCTGAACGTCGTCACGGTCGGCAGCGTGCAGGTGGCGGTCTATTGGGCCCAGCAGCGCTGGCTCGACAACCGGCAGCAGGAAGTGGGCGAGTTCGTCGGCAACTCGCTGGAGCAGTTGCAGCGGGTCTATTCGCCGGAGGCGGTCAGCGACGCCAGCGCCGACGCCGCGGTCGTGCGGCGGCTGTTGACCGAGACTTCGACGCGCGAGATCTACGAGGACATCATCGTCACCAGCGGCCGGCCGCCGTACGAGGGCATCTTCTTCAATCCGCTCGGCGCGGTGCACCGCGATCCCGACACGTTCCCGGCGGCGTTGATCACCACAAACCTCGCCCAGGCGCGCAGCACCGAAGGCATGGTCGGGGTCGCCGGGGGCTACTGCTACGCGTTGCGCCAACCCGACGCGCCGCGCGGCGAGAACGTCGTCGGCTACCTGTGGTTCCGGCCGCGCTTGCCGCCGTCGTTGCCGGCGTCGCTGCCGCTCTGGACGGCGCTGGCCGGGGTCGCGGTGTCGACGGTGCTGTTCGGGATCGTGTTGTTCTGGGGCACGCGCGCCACGATCCGCCGGCCGCTGCAGGCGATCGGTGCGGCGGCGGCCGCGGTCGGTTCGGGTCGTTACGACGTGCACTTGCCGGAAGGCCAGGGCGTGCCCGAACTCGATCCGCTGGTGGTGACGTTCAACCAGATGGCGAGCCAGGTGAAGGGCCACACCGAGACCCTCGAGAAGGCGGTGCGCGACGCCGTCGAAGCGACCAAGCAGAAGGAACGCGCCCTGGTGCTGAGTTCACGCCTGGCCAGCATCGGCACGCTGGCGGCGGGGGTCGCGCACGAGATCAACAACCCGATCGGCGGCATGCAGAACGCCGTGAACCGGCTGTTGCAGCAGAAGGACCTCGGCGAGCGGCCGCGCGTCTACCTGACCCTGGTGCAGGACGGGCTGCAGCGCATCGCCAGGACCGCGCGGCGCCTGCTCGACTTCTCCCCGCGCAACGTGCCACCGGGGAAGTTCGCGTTGGCCACGGCGATCGAAGGCGCACGCGCGCTCGTCGAGCACCGGCTGGCCCGGGCCGCGGTCCAGTTCGTCGTCGACGTGCCGAAGGACCTGCCGGCGGTGCACGGCGATGCGCACGAGATCCAGCAGGTGCTGCTGAACCTGTTCCTGAACTCGCTCGACGCGTTGGAGGGGAAAGGCTCCGGCTGCATCACGGTGCGGGCCGTTGGCGACGACGCACGCATCCGGCTCGACGTCGCCGACGACGGGCCCGGCATGGACCCGGCGCTGCTCGGCCGCGTGTTCGACCCGTTCTTCACCAAGAAGGAACGGCCGGATGCGAGCGGCCTCGGCATGTTCATCTGCTACTCGATCGTGCAGAACCACGGCGGCGAGATCACCGTGGACAGCAAGCCCGGCGAGGGCTTCCGCGTGCACATCACGCTGCCGGCTGCCGCGGCGTAGCCGTTCGCCCGCCGGTCACTGCTCGAGTTCGGTGCCAGACCAGAGCCAGACCTGGTTCTTGCCGCGGCGCTTGGCTTCCTGCAGCGCGCGGTTGGCGTTGCGGCGCAGCTGGTCGACGCTGCCCGTGCTGCGTCCGTCGTAGCTGTCGACGCCGATCGAAACCGTGACCTGGCGCGTGAAGTTGCCCTTCTGCACGGTCATGCCCGAGATGCGCTGGCGGATGCGCAGCGCGGTCTGCACAGCTTCGCCCGGGCTCGTCTGCGGCAGCAATACGCAGAACTCGTCGCCGCCGAACCGCGCCGCGTAGTCGGTTTCGCGCACGTTGTTCTTCAACGCGTCGGCGACCTTGCGCAGCACCTCGTCGCCGAACGCGTACTCGGTCGAGTCGTTGACGGTCTTGAAGTTGTCGACGTCGATCAGGAGCAGCGACAACGGATTCTGGTGCCGTTGCGCGCGCTTCCACTCGCGGTCGATCAGGCCGCGCATGTGCCGCTCCGAGATCAGGCCGGTCTTGAAGTCGATGCTGACCTGGCTCTCGAGCGCGCGCGCGCGCGAATGCAGGTTGCGGATGCTGGTGCGCGTCTGCATCGCCAGCTCGACGCGGTGCACGCATTCGGCCGGCGAGGCGGGCTTCAGCACGAAGTCGCGGAACGGCAGCCGCAGGTGACGGGCCTCGGCCAGCGCCTGCAGGTCGTCGACCAGCAGGATCACCGGCACCGGGTCTTCGTCACGCTGCATGCTCTCGAGCAATTCGAGTTCGACACCGCCGGCACACAACACGAGCGGATTCAGCAGCACCACGTCCGGGCGCATCGCCGACACCAGCCGGTGGCTCTGCGCCAGGGAATCGCCGACGTGGACCTCGAAGCCTTGTCGGGCAAGGGCTTGCGCCAAGTCCGCGAGGGGATCGCGGTTGTGGTTCATCACCAGCACGACCTGGGTGGTCGGCTGGTTGGGTTTGCTGGGTTCGGGCCCACCGGACATGGTGGGAGTTTCCGCTCCGGAAGGTCCGGAGAACAGGGGGGTGGACGGGCTTTGCTGCAGACTCTCCACGGAAGTTGACCGGCTACCGGGAATGCGAAGGGAGCGAACGGCAGGCGAGTCGCGAGTTCTCGCCGCTGCGGGGGACCGTTGCGGCGACCAGCTTAGCCGCCGATGGCGCCGGCGGAAGAGGGCGCGTGCCGCCATTTCCAGGTTCACGGGCGGGTGGCAGCACGGGCTACGAGTTCCTTGACGTGCGGAGGCGAATCCCTAGGATCCTCCGCCCCCCAATACCGCGGGATGCTCGCTGCCAGCGATCGTCCCCGGGGATTCGAACTTCGTTGCAGACTCGCCGTCCAGGCAAAACCATCGCAGGCAAGGAGCCGTCCAACACGTGCCGCTCGTAACCGCTCAAGAGTTGATCGACGCCGGCGTCCACTATGGCCATCAGGCCAGTCGGTGGAACCCGAAGATGAAGCCGTTCATCCACGGCAAACGGCACAAGATCCACGTGATCAACCTCGAGGAGACGATCCGCGGGCTGTATCGCGCGACGCACTTCCTGCGCCACCTGGCGGCGACCGGGGCACAGATCATGTTCCTCGGCACGAAGAAGCAGATCCGGCCGGTGGTCGATGCCGAGGCGAAGAAGTGCGGCATGCCGCCGGTGACCGAACGTTGGATCGGCGGCACGCTGACCAACTTCGCGACCGTGCGCGAGCGTCTCGCCCGCCTGATCGAGCTCGAGCAGCTCGAGACGACCGGCGGTATCGAGAAGTACAAGAAGAAGGACCAGTCGACGATGCGCCGCGAGATGAAGCGCATCCGCCGCAACCTGGAAGGCGTGCGCGAACTGCACGGCCTGCCGGGCGCGCTCATCGTGGTCGATCCGCGCCGCGAGGACAACGCGATGCGCGAGGCCAAGCGCATGAACGTGCCGGTGGTCTGCGTGCTCGACACCGACTGTGATCCGACGCTGGCCGACATCGTGATTCCGGCCAACGACGACGCGATGAGCTCGGTCCAGCTCGTGCTCGGCAAGCTGTCCGAGGCGATCATGGAAGGGCGCAAGCAGTGCGACGACTCCACGCTGCGCGACGCGCAGCGGACCGCGTCCGAAGACGTGCGCAACCGCCAGGCGCAGGGCCGCCGTTCCGACGGTCGCGATGGTGGTGGCCGTGGTGGCCGCGACGGTGGTCGTGACGGTGGGCCGCGCCGCGGTGGTCCCGGCCGTCGTGGTCCGGGTGGACCCGGTCGCGACAGTGGCCCCGGCGCCGGTGGTCCCGGTGGCGCTGGCCGCTTCAACGCCGGCGGTCATGCCGACTCGGTGTCGATCGGCTCCGACCGCGCCGAGCCTGCGGCACCCAGCGGCAGCTGAACGGCCGCCTTCCGGCGGCCGCCTGCCGTCGGGGGTGTGCGGCCTTGTTGCAGTCAATCGAGGACGGTGTTCCGCGGCGCGCGGACGACCGTCCTCTTGTTTACCTAGAGGAATGCGATGAGCGATTTCGACATGAACACGGTGAAGCGCCTGCACGAGATGAC
>JAEUHV010000110.1 GCA_016794485.1 Planctomycetota bacterium | reverse complement strand
CGTCGTCGCGCGTGTAACCGCGGCCGTTCGCCATCACCTCGTCGAACAGGCGGCGTACGACGTCGTCCAGCGATCGCAAGCCGCCCGACTCCCGTCGAATCACGAGATCGAGGCACATCGCCGCCACGGCACCATTGCCGTAGTAGTTTTGCGACGAGTTCCGGGTGTTCTCGTCCGGCCGATAGAGCCGAATCCACGCGTCGTGGCTCGACTCACGCAAGCTGAGGCGCATGCGGCCGGGCGCCCCGAGCATGCCTTGCACGTTCTTGGTGACCGCGGCGAGGTAATCGGGCCGAGTCATCACTCCCGCACGCAGGCAGAGCAGATCGTCGAAGTACGCCGTCCACCCTTCGATGAGCCACAGAAACCCGGTGTAGTTCTCCTGTTCGTAGTCGTACGTCCAGAATTCGGCGGGTCGAAGCCGCTTGCCATTCCACGCGTGGAACAGTTCGTGCGCCGCGAGCGCAAGGAACTCCCGATAACCCTTGGCCGTGGCGAACCCCGTCCGGCCGTGCAGCAACGTGGTCGACGCCGAGTGCTCCAACCCCCCATAGCCGTCGTTGGTGAAGAGGCAGAGCATCGTGTAGTGGGAGAACGGCAAGCGACCACCGAACAAGTCGGCGGCCTGCTCGACGATCGCGGTCAGGTCCTTCACCAACGAACCCGGTGGAACAACGGGGGCCAACCCGTCGATCGCCGCAACGAACGGAACCCCACGCACCGTCCAGGCCAAGCGCCGGAATCGACCGACCAAGCAGGGCGCGTCGTAGACTTCGTCCATGTCGGCCGCGAGCAAAGTCGTGGTCCGCGCGCCATCGACCGCGGCCGCAGCTGGCTCGGAAGCAGTAGCCAGGGCGCAAGCCAGGTCCCACTCGGCTGGATGCGTGACTTCTAGACGCGCTGGCGAGGAAATGCCGCCAACGGGACACAACAACAGGCAGGCGTGGTTCCAGAACGCGTGTTGGTCGGTCAGGTCGGCGGTGCGAACGCTCAACTCGTGCGCATAGACGCTGTAGCGGATTCGCGGCTGCGTGCAGCCCAGGGGGACCTGAACCCTGAATCGGTTCTTCGACGTCTTGACGCACGTCAGTGCCGAACCTGTACCTGCGTCCACCGCCACAACGGTTCCGAGGTGCCGCGCAAACTCGCGTACGAGGTAGCTGCCAGGGGTCCAGGTTGGCAGGAACAAGTCGAGATGGCCAGCCTGCACGGGGCCCGGGTCGAGCTCAACGCCGATTTCCCGGAGGGCTGGACGCCGCACATCGATCCGGAAGACGAGGCCAGGGAACCGTTCCTGCGAAGTCGCCATCGCTTTCCTATCGGAGCGCCGACGTCAAGGCGCGCATGGAGCCCCGTCCGACGCCTCGCCAGCGGAGGATTGGCGCGCCCGAGAGGGGTCGAACCTCTGACCTGCGGCTTCGGAGACCGCCGCTCTATCCAACTGAGCTACGGGCGCGCGTTGCGGACCGGTCTTATCGGAGCAAGGTGCGAAACTCAAACGTCCCGCACAGTCCCTCGGTGGTCACGACCGACCAACATGCGTTGCTGCCCGCCCCGTCGCCGGTCCCCCCGTTGCCCCGGGTGGCGTCGAGTGCTTGAATATCCGGTGCAGACCAGCAACCCCCTCTGTTCGCTCGGCTAGGTAAGGTCGCCCAAGCCACGATGACTTTCAGGTTCGCCATCTCGCTGCTGTCGGTGCTCGCCGTCGCTACGTTCGCGTGGCCGGCGCCCGCCCCGCTACACGCCGTCACGGACACGACCGCGCTGCCCGACACGGACGGCGACTTCCTGCCGGACTGTGTCGAGTGGGCGATCCTGACGAGCGCAACGAACCCTGACACCGACGGCGATTTGATCGGCGACTTCATTGAAGTCGTGCAACGTGGCGCCCCGCGCATTCCAGGCGCCTCCCTGCCAACAGACCACGAGATGCGCATCATCGTGACGGGAGCGGACACGGGCGGCGAATCGAGCCCCACGTGGCTGCACCTGTTCCTGCGCTACGCCGAGCCGAACGCGATGGTGACGCTGTTCCAGGCTTGGGTCGAACTTCCGAACTATCCAGGAGTGCGCTTTCCGTTCGACTGCCTGGCCCAGGGCGCCATGGTCGTCAACGAGCGGCAAGCTGGCGTCGACGGCACCTGGCTGCAGGTCTCCGTTCCCCTCGTGCAACCAGGCATCCTGCGCGCCATCCTGCCGTGCAGCTTCAACGCCGAAGCAACCATCGGCGGGCGCTACCTGCGGTCGACCGCGAGCCTGTTCGAACTCGGGCCTGAGATCGCCACGCTGGTCCCTTTTGGCACGGGCAAGTGCGCCGCCCAGTCGATCACGCCCAACCCCAGCACCAGCACGCTGTCGAACCGCGTCTGCTTGCTAGACCTGGAAGAAGTCGGTTCGGGCCCCGGTGGGACGGTCTACCAGATCGCCGAAGCGTTCTGTGACGACTGCAATGAGGTCGAATGCGCAGTCACGTGCCCCCAGTCGGAAGGGTGGCTGATCACGATTCCGGGCGGCCTCGGCGCCATCGGCTCGAACAACTGACGGCACCCGCCGTTCCTCGCTCGGCTTCTCGGTTACCGCAAACCTGTTGTGACACAGGGGTTTGATGCGGATTGTCCAACATGAAGGGAACCTGGACCCGCCCAGCGCACGTCTTCACTTCCGTGGAACTCCTGCGCGATCCCGATGCCGACCTGATTGCCGCCTGCCGGCAGCCGGAGTCCGATGGCTTCGAGGGTGCGTTCGAGCAACTGTTCGTCCGCTACCGCGACCGCGTCTACGCAATCGCGTTTCGAGTCGTCGGCAATGCCGTCGATGCGATGGACATCGTGCAGGAGAGCTTCGCCTTGGTCCTGCGCAAGCTGCACGGCTTCCGCGGAGGCTCGCTGTTCAGCACGTGGCTGTTCCGGATCGTGGTCAATTGCAGCATCGACCATCGACGCAAGCGTGATGCAGCCCGGATCGGAACCCAGTGGGATGATTCGACCGACGTCGTCGACGATGCACCGGATCCCCGCGACCGGGCCGAGACCAAAGAGCTCGGCGACCAGGTCCAAGCCGCGATCTCGCTGCTGAGCCCCAAGTTGCGGGCCATCCTCGCCCTCCGCTACCTGGAGGACATGAGTTACGAAGAGCTTGCCGCCACGCTCGGGTTGTCGTTGGGGACCGTCAAGTCACGCCTTGCGCGTGCCCACCTCGCTCTCGAATCCGTTGTCAGAACACGGTTCCCCCACCTCGACTCGAGCGGCGCGGCCCCTGATTCCGTGGAGGATGTCGGATGACGCCCGCGCCCGAACCGAATGGCCTGCGCCCAAAGGTGGCCAGCGCTTGTCGCGCATTCCTGCGCAGCGCGGAGCCTGGCGCCACCGCCCACTGCCCTGAATGCGCGGCGCGCCTCGAGTTCCAGGCGCGAATGGCCACGAAGTTGCGTTCGGCGCCAACGCCTCCAGCAGTCCTGCATTCGGACCGCTTCCTTGGCGACATCTACGCTCGCATCGCATCCGAAAGCGACGTTGGCGAATGCGCGGCGGCGTTGCGAGCGCCCGTGGTTCCAGAGCTCGATGCAGCCATGTCGTCGCCCGCCCTGGAGTCCGCCCTCGCTGCCAAGGTGCTCGCGACACCGCCTCGCCCCGACCTGGGCTCCTGGGCAGCCGTGCATCGCGCCATTCTTCACGACGCACAATCGGCGCGGCCGTCGCACACCTACCAACGCTGGATGTTGAGCATTGCTGCCGTGGCCGCCGTGACGGTTGGCGCGGTGATGCTCACCGAAACCACGACCCAACAGTCCGTCATCGTGTTCACGGACTTGGACGCTGCTCCGGGAATCGATTTCACCCTGCTGCGTCATGGAGTCCCGCGGTAGCACGCCGGTCCTCCCTCGCGAACTTCCTCTTACTCGTTAGCATTGTCCCCGCCCACCATGCCCGTCGACCCTGAACCTCGGACCAGCACGTTGAAGCGTTTGCTGCGCAACGTGGTTCTGTGTTCGCTGGGGCTGTTGGTGGTCGCGCCCGTCGCGGCCCAATCCGTGACGCCCGCGCCAAAGACCGCAAAACCGGCTGCTGGCCCGGCGTCGATTCCCTCGCTGCAGTCGATGGCCAGCGCGGTCCGCTCGCAGGACTACACGACGATGCAGCTGCGACGCTTCCGCGACGACCACGGAGTCGTCACGACCGTGAGTGAACGGCTCGAAGTCGATGCGAACGGCTCCGACCGCCCCGACTTCCGGGTGACGTTCCTGGGAGTCGTAGGCGAACTTCCGGGCTCGGCCACCCATCAGGCCTGGAGCAAGGTCTACGCACAGGTCGGCCCGCTGTTCTTCACGCACGGCATGTTCCGCGTGCGAGACCTCGCAGCGGCATCGACCAACTACACGATCCACGACTTCGGCCCGGTGGTTCGAGCTGGAAGGTCGGCCCGTCGCATGGTCGTGTTCCCCAACTCGGTGGACAAGGCGATTTGGCTGGTCGACATCGACTCCCAGACCAACATCCCGCTCTACGGTGCCGAGTTCGACGTCCAGTTGCGCCTGGTCGCCGAAGTCGAGGTGCAGAACTTCCTTGGCAGTGTCACGCCTTGGACCACGACACTGGCCAACACCACGCAGCAGGCCAGCTACGCGGCCGCACGCTCGTACATGGGACAACCCGCCGGGCTGGTGGATCCCAGCTTGATGGTGGTCAGCGACTACCAGAGCGACTCCATCGAGGTGCGCAACGATCCGCTCAGTGGGCGTCAGTCGCTGGTGATGTCGTTCACGGACGGCGTGGACCAGTTCCTCGTAACGCAAACGCCGAACGTGGCCGATCCGTTCGCCGGCTTGCCGAGCAACGTTCCGGGTGCGAGCCACATCAGCCGGTTCCGCGACAAGGCCATGAGTGCCCTGGTCTTCTGGGAAGGAGGAGTCGCCTTCCATGTCGCCGGGCGCGGCTCCCTGGTCCGACTCGACGACCTCGCCGAATCGGTTCTGCGCCAGGCGATCGCGACGAACTGAGCGTCGTCGCTGGCCGACACCGTCCACAGGGCGCGACGGCACCGTCGCGGAACCAGGACGGACCGTGCACCTTGCGCGCTGCCCCGCGCAACAGTGAGCGATGCCATCGCAGTGATGTTCCGCGCCAGCGCTTGGCACCTGCCGTGCTTCTCGACAGCACTCGCGCACGGATCAAACGGATGGACGCAGAACACGACAACACTCCCAAACTCCCCGAGGCCCTGAGCTCGACCGAATACCGGGCTCGCTTGACGACCAAGCTGAACTGCCTGATCGCAGTGCTCGAAGTCGCGATCGCGAAGATCACGAAGAGCATGGACGTTCCAGGGGCCAACGAAGATCGACTGCAGAAGATCCGTGCCAACCTGGAGAACACCCTGTCGATCTGCCATCGCGCCAAGCAGACCCTGGACCGCACGACGACCGCCAAGCCCGTGGCCACCCGGTCCGAGATCAGCGGCTCCATGACGGCGCGCGACTATGTCGAACTCACCAGCATCGACGAGTATCGGAAGTTCCGGAAGATGGCCCCGATCACCTCTGAGGAACTGGGCACCATCGACTTCGACGAACTCGCCCGGCGCCTGACGGACAGCTGAAGCCTCGAGGTCGGAACTCGAACCGCCGATGCGGTCGGCGACACGACCGCGGCTTCCTCCCAACGACGACCGGACGACCGCGGCGACTTCCAAGCGATGTTCACCGGAACGTCACCAAATGCCGATCCAGCAACGGGAAAGGCATGACCACCGCACTCATCGGGAAGACCGGTCCATTGACGCAAAAAGCTCGCGTCGCCGTGCTGGCGCGCAGCAACACGAACCCGCTCGCCGCCACCTTGGCGCGAGCCGGTCACGAGACCTTCGACCATTCGGACTGGACGGCGTTGCGCGCCGACCCCGAGTTCGCAGCGGTCGACCTGGTCTTCTGCGACGAAGCGCTCGCCCTGGACGTGCCTGCGGACATCGACGTGCCGGTGCTCCAATTCACCGACCGCGCCAGCACCCAGACGGGATCGACCCTGCCGACGATCTCGTTGGCGATGCTCGACGGCTGCCTGGATGCGTTGCTCGTCCTCGCCAGCGCACTTGGCCAAAGCCTGTCGCGTCAACGCGAACTCGACCGCATCGTGGCGGGCCTGCACAGTGGGACGGCCATGGTGGGGCGCAGCCCGGTGATGCGTCGCCTGAGCAGCGCCATCAGCCGCGCCGCGGACTCCGATGCCACCGTCCTCATCGAGGGGCCAACCGGAGCCGGCAAGTCCCTTGCTGCGCGGATGATCCACTGCAAGAGCCGCCGCGGCAACAAGCCCATCCTCGTCGTGGAGTGCGCCACCGCCACCGCCGACAGCCTGACGAAGTCGCTGACCGAAGGAAAAGGCACGACGCTCGTCCTGGAGAACATCGAGCACCTGCCGGCGCAGGCCCAGTCGGTGCTCGTGCGCAGCTTGAAGGAACGGTCGCCC
This sequence comes from Planctomycetota bacterium, assembly GCA_016794485.1. Taxonomy (GTDB): domain Bacteria; phylum Planctomycetota; class UBA1135; order UBA1135; family UBA2386; genus UBA2386. The sequence continues at coordinate 14,149 of JAEUHV010000110.1, read as the reverse complement.
GCGCCCGCAAACCCGGCAGCCCGCATCGTTGCGACCACGGCAGCCCATCTGCCGGAGCTGGTCGCCCGCGGCGCCTTCCGCGAAGACCTGTTCTACCGATTGCACGCGATGCCGATCGTGGTGCCGGCCCTGAAGGAACGCACGGACGACATCCAACTCCTGGCGCAGTCGATTGCCGACTCGGCGACGTCGACGAGCGGGCGCTCCGGCCAGTTGACGCCAGCCGCCTTGATGCTGCTCGAAGCGATGACCTGGCCAGGCAACGTGGCCCAGCTCGAGGCCACCGTCCGTCGGGCGCTGCTGCAAGCCGGTGGCGGCCCCGTCGAACGCGAACACATCCAGCCGCAGAACCAGGCCTCGCCGGCGGCGGCCGTCCGACCTGGCCCACAAGCGAACAACGCCACGGAGGACCTGACCGAGGAGTCGATCCTGCCGTTCGAAGAAGAAGAGCAACGGATGTTCTCGCGAGCCCTCCGAGCAACAAAGGGCAACGTCCGCCGCGCTGCCCAACTGCTCGGCATCGGCCGCGCGACCTTGTATCGCAAGATCCAGCAGTACCGGCTGAGCCTGCAGTAGCAGTCGCAGGCCATCGCGCGCGGCCGGTATCTTGCGGCGATGCAGCCCGTGCCGATCGTGCTACGCGACGAACACCTTGTCGTCGTCGACAAGCCTGCGGGGATCCTCGTCGTCCCGGCAGCTTCCCGCCCAGGGCCAACCCTGGTGGATCGACTCCAGGAGCAGCTGGGCTGTCGCGTCCAAGCCGTGCATCGGCTCGACGAGGAAACGACCGGGGTCATGCTGTTCGCCCTCTCCGACCTGGCCAGAACCGGTCTCGAAGACCTGTTCCGCGTCCACGCCATCGAACGCCACTACCTCGCCCTGTTGGCCTCGGCCCCATCTCCGCCTGCAGGCCGAATCGAATCGGGGCTGACGGAAGGAAACGACGGGATCGTCCGCGTGGTTGCGCGCGGCGGAGTTCGCGCGGTCACCCACTACGAAACCCTGATCCGCCGCGATCGATGCACCTTGGTCCGCTGTAGCCTGGAAACCGGTCGCCGCAACCAGATCCGGGTGCACATGGCAGCGCTCGGATGCCCCGTCGCGGGAGATCGGAAGTACGGCTTTCGCAAGCGGCCAGGGGAGAACTTCCCCCGGGTGATGCTGCACTCGTGGCGGTTGCGCTGTCGGCACCCGATCACCGGCGCCCCCCTCGAAGCCGAGGTCCTGCCGCGCGAAGCAGAACTGCGGCCGTGAGCCGCAAGCTCGGCTACTGCAGGCTGGGCATGCACAAGTCCAATACCTAAGATGCTGCGCCGTGCGCGTTCCGCTCCAGTTGTCTGAGGAGTCGCTGTTCGGCTTCCTCACCAGCACACGGCTACCGGTCGTCTCGAGCTTGTCGGCGCTGATCCGATGGATCTCGCTGGGCTTGGCAGTGGCCAGTGTCCTCTTTGCGTTGACGACGCTGCTGCTCGCCGACAACGGCTGGTGGGCCCCTGAACTGCCATGGTCCGGTGCACTTCCTGCACTGCTGGCCGCACCATGGTTCTTCGCCGCGTGGCTGGATTGGCGCGGACAACGCCTTCAACGGGCCGCAACGCTGTTGTTCGTGGCCTTGTTCGTGCTGACCGTCCTGGCGAACTGGCCCCGCGGCGTGTTCAGCCCGGCCTGGTACGTTCACCCCGTCCTCTGCCTCGCGGCAACCACCAGCCTCGGCGTGACTTCGGGCCTGACGATGACACTGGTGGCGGTCGTCGGATTGCTGCTGGCGACGGCCGTCCATGCCGACGAAACCAACCCCGAGCTGGCTTCGCAACAATGGGTGCACGCCACAAGCCTCACCGCGGTCGTGCTGGCTTCGGCTCTCGCCGGGGCGATCGTGAATCGCCTGGTGTTCATGGCGCTGATGACCGCCGAGTCCCAGCGACGCAAGAACTTCGAGTCGAGCCGCGCCCTGCGTCACCGCGAGAAGCTGCTGCGCCATGCGCTGCGCGTCGAGACGATCGGCGACCTGGCCGGAATGGTCTGCCACCAGCTGCGCAACACGTTCCAGGTGCTCATGGGGCACGTGACGCTCGCCGGCATGGCCGACGACGCCGAACGCGCACACCGCTTGTCCTTGATCGAGGAAACCCTCAACCAGGCGCGCCCCTTGCTCGACCAGTTGATGCGGATGGCCCATCCGGACGAAGGCACTCCGCAAACGACCGACCTTGCCGATGTCGTCCGCCAGTTCCACGGCCAGGCGCGGCTGGTCTTGCCCGGATCGATCCAGATCACCTGCGAAACGCCAGACGTCGCGCCGCCGGTGCTGCTCGACCCGATGGGGCTGATGCATGCCCTTTGGAACCTGGTCATCAACGCGCGCCAGGCGATCTCCGGTGAAGGAGCGATCACGCTGCGCTGCGGCAGCGACACCCACCAGGTTTGGATCGAAGTGAGCGACACCGGCTGCGGGATGTCGAAGGAAACCCAAGCGCGGATCTTCGATCCCTACTTCACCACCAAGCCGCCCGGACAAGGCACCGGCCTGGGTTTGACTGCGGTCGCCCGATTCGTGCGTGGCAGCAACGGCCTCACGCAAGTGGAAAGCGAACCCAACCGTGGCACCACGTTCCGCCTGCGCTTTCCCCGCGCGGAATCGCGGTTGGCGCGATCCGCTAGCTGATCGCGTCGAGCCGGACGCCTCGGCCCAACCGCCGCGACAGGATCTCGCCGAGGATGGTGGGCAAGTCCCCTCTGCCCTTGGTGTCGACCCACCTTTCCGCTGCCCCGTCGAAGACGAAGTGCCACGCCGAGGCCCCCTCCGCCAGCCAGATCTGCTCTACGGCTGCTTGCCGGTTCAAGATGCAGTTCCGCTTGTCGGGAAACGCGATGCGGAGAACACCTCCAGCCAGGTCCGCCTCCAATTCGTCCGGGTCGAACCGATCGAGAATGGCAACGAGCCCGGTGAGGAACTGCTCGGCGCGGCGCAAAAACCCGGGATCGGACGCCATGGTCATGGGGCAGGATGATGGGACAAGGGCAACCACCCGCCGAGCAGGGGGTTGAAAAAAAGAGTGGCCGGCGATTCTCTCCCAGAATCGCCGGCCACGGCGGGTCCCGGTCGCGCAGTTTGCCCTCTCGAATCACACCGACTTCCTTGCGGAAGCCGGCGTCGCGCGGCCGGGACCACTCGTCCCATGCCCTGTAGTAGACGAAGCAGGGGACAGAACTTTCCAAGGAGCTGCTGATTTTTCGGCTACGGCGAGCCGCTACGGCACAGCAATCGCGACTGCGAAGAACGCGACGTGAAGAAATCGCATCGACTGAAACAACTCAGCCAGATCGACGTTCCGCAGCAGTTTTCCAGTCGGCGAGCAAGTCCACCACGCGCACACGCTCGGCGTCGGCCTCGAAGTTGAGCAACACGCGGTGGGCCAGCGCAGGTAGCAGGCACGCATCCAGGTCCGCGCGAACGACCGCGGGACGTCCGGCCAACAGCGCGCGGGCCTTTGCCCCTAGCACGATCGCCTGGCCGGCGCGCGCACTGGCCCCGTAACGAACGAATCGTCTCGTACGTGCATCGCTGTCGCTGCGATCCGCATGCGTCGCCAGCACGAGCTCCGCCACGAACCGCAACAAGTGGGTGCCGCACAACACGCTGCGCACCAATCCCTGCAACGCGGCCAACTCCACACCGGACAACGCAACAACCGTCGGCACCTCGGTGGGCACCGTCGTCGCTTCGAGAATCTCGAGCATCGCCTTGCTGCCGGGAATGCGCACTTCGAGCCGGAACAAGAAGCGATCGAGCTGCGCCTCGGGCAACGGGAACGTGCCCTCGAGCTCAATCGGGTTCTGCGTCGCCACCACGTGGAACGGCCGCGGCAGCTGGTGGGTCGCACCCGCCACCGTGACCGAGCCTTCCTGCATGGCCTCGAGCAGCGACGACTGCGTCTTCGGGGTGGCGCGGTTGATCTCGTCCGCCAGCACGAGACCGGCGAACAGCGGCCCGGGCTGGAAGCGGAAACTCCGCGACCCGTGGGCGTCGTCGAGCACCTGCGTGCCGGTGACGTCGCTCGGCATCAGATCCGGCGTGAACTGTATGCGGGCGAAATCGAGACCGAGCCCACGCGCCAAGGACCGGACCAGGAGCGTCTTTCCCAATCCCGGCAACCCTTCGAGCAGCACGTGTCCGCCGGCGAGGATGCCGACCAACAAGTCGTCGATCAGGACCTCTTGACCGATCACCTGCCGCTGCAGGCTCAGCCGCAAAGCAGACACCTTCGGCAACAGCTCCGATGCCAACGCGCGCGGATCGCCGGTCATGCGCGCACCTGCAGGATCGCGTGGTCGAAGAAGTGCACCCCCGAGTCGGGCAGGACCGCGACCACGATCTTGCCAACGTAGTCGGGCAACACGGCGAGCTGACGCGCGGCGTGGACCACCGCACCACTGGCTGGGCCGACGAGCAGCGATTCGTGCCTCGCCAAGGCCCGCGCCGCATCGGCAGCTTCGTGGTCGGTGACGTCGACCACGTGGGACAGTTCGGACACGACCAGGATCTCGGGAACGAACCCGGCACCGATGCCGGGAATGTCGTGCACTCCAGGCCGCCCTCCGGTCAGAACAGCACTGTTGGCGGGCTGCACTCCGGCGACCGGCACCTCCAGATCGCGGAAGAAGGCGAGGCAACCCGCCGCGGTGCCACCGGTTCCGACCGGAACGACCACCAACGCGACCTGGCCGTCGGTGTCTTCCCAGATCTCCCTGGCGGTAGTCTCCGCATGCACCTTGGCATTGGCCCGGTTGGTGAACGCCTGCAGGCAGATCGCCCCTGGGGTCTGCTTCGCCATGGCCTCGGCCCGGACCATCGCTCCGCGCATGCCCTCGGCGAGCGGGGTGGTCACGACCTCGGCCCCCAACGCCAACAGCATATTGCGGCGCTGGCTGCCGACGTTCTCCGGCATCGTCAAGACGACGCGGTAACCGAGCCTCCGACCGATCGTGGCAAGGGCGATGCCGAGATCACCGCTACTGCACTCGACGATGGTGGCTCCCGGCCGCAAGAACCCAGCCCGCTCCGCATGCCGGATCATCGCCACCGCCGCACGGTCCTTGTTGCTGCCCGAAGGGCAATACGAGTCGAGCTTGCCGACGATCCGTGAGCCAGGCGGCGACATCCGCGCGAGTTCGACGAGCGGAGTGCGCCCGACCAACCAGGTCACGTCGGCAGCGATTCGTGGCATGGCCGGGAAGCGTAGCTTGGTCGGGCGAGCAGGCCAGACGATGATGGCGTGATGCACCGCTTCCGCAGCATGTCGCTGCTCGCAACACTCGCCGCCTGCTCTGGCGTGTCCGCACGACCCGACCGGGCGGAACCAGACGATCTGGCGGTGGTCCAGCTCGGGCCCGGCGAACTGGTGGAACTGGCGCACCACGTCGACGCCGCGATGCACGAGGTGATGCGCCGGCGCTACCAGGAGGCCGAATCGGCCGCACTCGCCGCACTCGCCCTCGATCCCCGTTCGGCTCGCGCCCACGCCGTGCTCGGCATGGCGCGCATGCAACTCGCCGCGCAGACCACGCCGGCCGATCTGCAGGTGGCCAACGCCGCGGAGACCGAACTGCGCCTCGCCGGCAAGCTGGCTCCGGACGACGCCTTCGTCGGCTTCCTGTCGGCGGTGTTTCTCGCCGAAACCGGCCACATGTCGGCTGCCGCTGCCGAAGCCGAGGCGGCACTGGCTCGGGCCAAGGACGCGCCCGCGGCCGAACGGGCGTCGTTGCTCGGCATCGCCGGCACCTACCGCTACGAACTCGGCGAAGAGCTCGCGGCGCGACCGCATCTCGAGGCCTACGTCGCGCTGCGACCCGACGACGCCACGGCCCACTTCCGGCTCGGCTCGACCCTGCTCCGCATTGCGGCAGTCCCGCAGGGAGCGCGCCATCGCCGCTTCGTCGATGCGCAGGCCAACGCCGAACTGGCGGCCCGGGCGTTCGCGCAGTGCTGCTCCCTGTCTCCGGGCGACGACGACGCCGCGATCGCCATTGCCCTGGCCCTGTGGCGTGCTGGCGAACTGGCGCAGGAAAACGGTGCCGCGGCGGCCGCCGAGGCCCACCGCAAGGCGGCGGAGGATCAGCTGCACACCGTGGTGACCAGGTTCCCGCAGAACGCCGAGGTCTGGTTCCGGCTGGGCCTCATCGCCGAGGCGAAGCAACAGCTCGCAGAAGCCGAGACGGCCTACCTCGAAGCACTGCAGCGTGCGCCGGCGCACATCGGCTCGGCCCTCAACCTGGCCGCGCTGCGCGACGGCCGCGGCGACGCCGATGGCGCCCTGGTCCTGTGGCGGCGCGTGCTCGAAAGCGACGCCGCGGCGCCATGCCTGTCCGCGCGCGAACGGCAGCGACTGCGCGCGCGCGTGCACGCCCCGCTGGGCGGTTCGTGAGCCGGCTCAGAGACCGAGGATGCTGTAGCCGGCGTCGACGTAGATCGTCTGCCCGGTGATGCCGCGAGCGAGGTTCGACAGCAGGAACGCGGCGGTGTTGCCGACATCGCCCTGATCGACGTTGCGGCGCAGCGGCGCCTTCTGCGCCATCGTGTCGAGCAGCGACCCGAAGTCCGAGACGCCCATCGCCGAAACCGTCTTGATGGGGCCGGCCGAGATCGCGTTCACGCGCACACCGCGCGGGCCGACGTCGTTGGCCAGGTAGCGGGTGCTGCATTCCAGGGCGGCCTTCGCGACACCCATCACGTTGTAGTTCTGGACGACCTTCTCGGCGCCGTAGTAGGTGAGGCAGACGACCGATGCGTCGCGCCCTTCCATCAGCGGCAGGGCGCCCTTCACCAGGCCGATCAGCGACCATGCGCTCACTTGTTGGGCCATCGCGTAGCCGTCCCACGAGGTGTCGGCAAAGCTGCCGCCGAGCTCTTCGCGTTTGGCGAACGCGATGGAGTGCACGAGGCCGTCGAGCGGGCCGAACTCCTTGCCGAGTCGCCCGAAGAACTTGTCGATGTCGCCGGGAACGGTGACGTCACACGGCGCCAGGAACGTGTCGCCGGGCAGCTCGGCGGCGAGCTTGCGCACCGACTCCTCCATGCGCTCGTTCTGGTAGTTCAACGCCAGCCGGGCGCCTTCGCGGTGCAGGGCCTGGGCGATGCCCCAGGCGATGGAGCGCTTGTTGGCCACGCCGAAGATGACGACGTTCTTGCCGGACATCAGACCCATGGTTCTGCCTCGTAGTGCGCGTTCGTGCTGTAAGGACGGCGGGGCACGATAGCGACTGTTCGTCGCCGGTCACGCGCGCTGTTCGGGCTCGCCGACGCCCACGGCCGCGAAGACCTTGCGGGCCGGAGTCGTCCACGGAGTGGCTGCCGTGACCGGAAACCACTGCAGGCGGCCACGCTGCCGCAACGTCGCCGCGTGGGCGTGCAGGGTGATGCGATGGTGCGTGATGGCATGCTGGATGCGCGCCAGCTCGGCTCCGGTCTGAACCCGCGCGGCGAACTGCGTCACCAGGGCACCCGCCACGTCGGCGGCATCGACCGAGCGCAGGATCCCGGGCCCGGGCAGGTCGACCTGTCCGGCATTGGGTCCACCTTCGGGCAGGCGATGTCCCAACGCGCGGCCGCCGTCGAGCACCAGCACGACACGCGCCGTCACCGCAACCGCCGCTCGCGGCGGCTTCTTCACCGGCAGTTCCCCGACCGTGTCGGTGGCGCGAGCAACACAATCGCCGGCGACCGGACACTGCGCACACTTCGGCGAGGCCTTCGTGCACACGGTGGCCCCGAGCTCCATCATCGCCTGGTTGAAGTCGCCGGGACGTTCGCGGTCGAGCCAGCCCTCCACCGCCGCGAACACCGCCCGCTGGCCCGCACCGGTGTCGATGCCGGTCCGCAGGCCCCGATGCCGCGCGGTGACCCGCAGCACGTTGCCGTCGACGGCGACCTCGGGCAGACCGAACGCGATCGACGCGACCGCGCCGCGCGTGTAGGCCCCGATGCCGGGCAGTTCCGCCAAGGCAGGGACGTCGGCGGGAACCGAACCGCCGTGGCGTTCTACGACGGTCCGGGCCCCTTGCTGCAACAGGCGCGCCCGGCGGTAGTAGCCGAGTCCACGCCACGCCACCAACAGGTCGTCGGCGCTCGCCGCGGCGAACGCTGCCGGCGTCGGGAAGCGCTGCAGGAAGCGAACGTACGGCGCCTTCACCGCTTCGACGCGCGTCTGCTGCAGCATGACTTCGCTGACCCAGATCGCCCACGGGTCGCGGGTTCGCCGCCACGGCAGGTCGCGGCTGGCGAGGTCGAACCAACGCAAGAGGCGCGTCGCGAACGGCGCCTCGGCAGTCCGCGCGCGCGCCACGTTCAATCGCCCAGCATGCTGGCATCGGTCGGCCGCGACCGCAGTTCCATGCCGAGCTTCTCGCGCAGGTCGCGCTCGGCGCCGTCGAGGATGTCGTTCAGGCGGACGGGGTCCTCCTGTTCGGCCACCAGCATCAACCGGATCGTGCGCGCACCCTCGATCCCTTGCACCCCGGTGCGGATCGAAACGAGCGGGTGGCGTTTGCTCAGTTCGGCCAGCGCCTTGCTGATCGCCGACTCGTCGTGGCCGTGGTAGTCGACCTGACGCTCGCCGCGCACCGTGTTGGGCCCTTCGGCACTCATCACCGGCATCACGTTCATGCTGAAGAAGCGCTGCATCTCCGCCGGCACGCCCGGCAGCAGGAACACGATCGTGCCGCCGATGCGCAGCTGCACCGCCGGCGCGGTGCCGACGGTGTTCTCGTGGCAGAGAGCACCCTTGGGCAGCATCGCCATGACACGCCGGGTGTCGTTCATCTCGGCGTCGTCGATCGCCCCCTTGGCGTGCAACCGGCGGTACGAGGCCTGCACGTATTCGAGCGCCTTGCCGTCCTCGACCAGCGGCACCCCTGCCGCCTTGGCCAGGCACCCGCGCGAGCTGTCGTCCCAGTTGGGCCCCATGCCGCCGGTGAGCAGCACGAACGTCGGCTTCTGCTCGAGCGCCCACTTCAGCGCCGCGATCACTTCGGCCTCGACCCGGTCGACGACCTGGATGGTGCGCACGCGGTAGCCGATGTCGTCGATCCGGTTGGCGATGAAGGCCGCGTTGCGGTCGACGACCGACCCTTCGAGGATCTCGCGCGAGACGACGAGGATGATGACACTCTTGTCGAACAAAGTCTGGCTCCTGCAGGCGGCCGGAAGTGGCGAAAGGCAAGGCCGGAGTGGCCGCCGCGGGCTGCCTCCGGCACGGCCCCGCGATGTCGACTCTACAGGTTGTGGCGCGTTGTTGAAGCATCCGACCAAGGCCGGAAGAATGCTCTTTTCGACGACCGCTCCCCTCGCCTGCATCCTGTGCGCTCATGACCGACCCGACCCCGCCGACCGGCGGCCGCATTGCCGATCTCCTGCTCGAACGGGAGATGCGCGAGAGCTACCTGAACTACTCGATGAGCGTGATCCTGAGTCGCGCTCTGCCCGACGTGCGCGACGGCCTGAAGCCGAGCCAGCGCCGGGTGCTGGTGGCGATGAACGACCTCAACCTCGGTCCGCGCAGCAAGCATCGCAAGTGCGCCAAGATCTGCGGCGACACCTCGGGCAACTACCACCCGCACGGTGAGTCGGTCGTCTACCCGACGTTGGTCGGCATGGCGCAGCCGTTCGCGACGCGCTACCCGCTGGTCGACAGCCAGGGCAACTTCGGCGCCATCGACGGCAGCCCGCCCGCGGCGATGCGCTACACCGAGGCGCGCATGGCCTACCCGGCCATGCACCTGCTCGAGGACCTCGACAAGGAAACCGTCGACACGGTGCCCAACTACGACGGTCGCCTGCAGCAGCCGGTGGTGTTGCCCGCGCGTTTCCCGAACCTGGTCTGCAACGGTTCGACCGGCATCGCCGTCGGCATGGCCGCGAGCCTGCCGCCGCACAACCTGCGCGAGGTCGCGAAGGCACTGAACAAGCTGTTCGACAACCCCGAGGTCACGCTCGACGAACTGCTCGAATGCGTGCCGGGGCCGGACTTCCCGACCGGCGGCACGCTGATGGGCCGCGGCGGGATCCGCAACGCCTACGCCAGCGGCCGCGGCAACGTCGTGGTGCGCGCCAAGTACCACGTCGAGGAGAAGAAGGGTCGCAAGCTGCTGGTGTTCACCGAGGTGCCCTACCAGATCAAGACGACGACGATCCTGGAGCGCATCGACCACCTGGTGAAGACCGACCAGATCGACTCGATCTCGGACGCGAACGACGAGAGCAACGACCGCATCGGCCTGCGCCTCGTGGTCGAACTCAAGAAGGGCGTCGAAGACGAGATCGTCACGGTGAACCAGCTGTTCAAGCTGTCGCCGCTGCAGAGCACGTTCTCGATCATCAACCTGGCGATCGTCGACGGCCGCCCGCGCACGCTCGGCTTCAAGCAGATGCTCGAGTGCTACCGCGACCACCGCATCGAGGTGATCAAGCGGCGCACGCGCTTCCTGCTCCGCCGCGCCGAGGAACGGTTGCACATCCTGGATGGCCTGCGCCTCGCGGTGCAGAACATCGACGAGGTCATCCAGATCATCAAGACGTCGGCGAGCATCGACGACGCACAGCGCCGCCTGGTCGAGAGGTTCGCGTTCTCGGAGATCCAGGCCCGCGCGATCCTCAGCATGCGGCTGTCGCAGCTGACCGGCCTCGAGATCGACAAGCTGAACGCCGAGCACAAGGAGGTCATGGACAAGATCGCCTACTACAAGACGATCCTCGCCGACCGCGCCGTGCTGCTCGGGTTGATGCGGCAGGACCTGCAGGAAATGGTCGACCAGTACGGCGACAACCGCCGCACGGTGATCAGCGACGAGGAGGTCGGCAACTTCGTCGCCGAGGACCTGATCCCCGACGAGATGATGTGCGTGACCGTCACGCACCAGGGCTACATCAAGCGCACCGCGCTCGACCAGTACCGGACCCAGGGCCGCGGCGGCAAGGGCGTGTCCGGCGCCGAGACCAAGGAAGGCGACTTCCTGTGGAACCTGTTCGTCGCCAGCACGCACGACTTCCTGCTGTTCTTCACCGACAAGGGCCGCTGCTACTGGAAGAAGGTCTACGAGCTGCCGAGCCTCGGCCGCACCGCCAAGGGCCGCGCGCTGGCCAACGTCGTCGAAGCCCAGGAAGGCGAGAAGATCACCGCCATCCTGCGCGTCGAGGCGTTCGACGATCGCTTCCTGGTGATCGCCACCAAGAAGGGCCTGATCAAGAAGACCGCGCTCGAGCAGTACAGCCGGCCGCGGGCCGGCGGCATCATCGCCGCGGGCCTCGAGGAAGGTGACCGCCTGGTCGGCGTCAGCCTGTGCCGCGCCGGCCAGTCGATCGTGCTCGGCACGCGCGACGGCATGTCGATCCGCTTCGAGGAAGCGGATGCGCGGGCGATGGGCCGCAGCGCCGTCGGCGTCTGGGGCATCCGCCTCGAGGACGGCGACGAGGTCTGCGACATGGTCGTCACCGACGGCAGCGGCACGCTGCTCACCGTGTGCGAGAACGGCTACGGCAAGCGCACGCCGGTCGAGGAGTACCGGATGCAGAGCCGCGGCGGCAAGGGCATCATCGACATCAAGACCAGCGACCGGAACGGCAAGGTCGTCAACCTGCTCGCCGTCGCCGACGACGACGAAGTGATGCTGATCACCAAGGACGGCCAGATCGTGCGCACCAAGGTCGGCGAGATCAGCGTCGTCGGCCGCAACACCCAGGGCGTGCGCTGCATCGCGCTCAACGACGGCGACAAGCTCGTCAGCGTCGCTCGCATTCCGCGCGAAGAACCCGTGACCCCCGCCGAACCGGCGAAGCAGTGACACCATGGCCAACTACCTCGAGAAGCTCACCGCGGACATGAAGACGGCGATGAAGGCGGGCGACAAGCCGCGCCTCGAAGTCGTCCGCATGTTGATCAGCGAACTGAAGAAGAAGGCCATCGACGCGAAGGTCGACAACCTGCCCGACGACGAAGAAGCGACCGTTCTGCAGAAGGCGATCAAGACCCGTTCGGACACCGTCGCGCAGGCGAAGGCCGCCGGCCGCAGCGAAGTCGCCGCCAAGGAACAGGCCGAGATCGACCTCATCGCCGCCTACCTGCCCAAGCAGATGTCGGCCGAAGAGGTCACCGCGAAGGTGAAGGAGATCGCCGCGGCGATCGGCTACCAGGGCGGCAAGGACACCGGCCGGTTCATGAAGGAGTGGCTGGCCAAGTACAAGGGCCTCGCCGACGGCAAACTCGTGCAGGACGCGCTGAAGACGCTCGCCTGATCGCAGCCGTTCGGGCCGAGGCCACCGCGCCCAGGTGGCCAGTCGTTTCGGCGCCGGAACATCGCGCCTCCCGACGATCCTTGCCGGTGCCACCGCTGCCATCGCGACACCGCAGGCCAGGCTGGGGCACAGGGGTTGCACTTTGGGGGCCATCCTCCAATCTGACCCGGAGCCCCGCTTGATCGCCGTCACTCGCACCCTCTCGACGCTCGGCCTGCTGGTTGCCCAGACCATCGCCCAGTGCCCCACCGGAAGCACGCTGGTGTCCGGTGGCCCGGCGTGCTGCCCCACCGGATCCGTACACGCCATGGTGGCGTGGGACCCGGATGGCCCGGGCCCACTCGGGCAGCACCTGGTCTGCGGCGGCGCGTTCGAGTTTTCCGGCACAATCGCGACCGCGAACGTCGCCCTGCTCGACCCCGCGACCCGTTCCTGGACCGCGCTCGGCGCCGGATTCGACGGTCCGGTCTTCGCCCTCGCGGTTTCCCCGACCGGCGGCCTCGTCGCCGCGGGTGGATTCTCGCAGTCGGGAACAGTCGCCACGACACGAGTCGCTCGCTGGTCCGGCACAGCCTGGGCTCCCGTCGGCACCGGCACGAACGGCGACGTGGGCGCCGCGGTGTTCACCCCGAACGGCGACCTGTTCGTCGGCGGCAGTTTCACGACGGCTGGCGGCGTGGCCGCTGCAAACATCGCGCGCTGGGACGGCATCGCCTGGTCGGCGCTCGGCAGCGGTGTCACCGGCGTGCCACCGTTCCCCGTGCCGCCGCCGGTCGTAGCGCCGGTGTCCCGGCTCGCCGCGCGCAGCAACGGCGACCTGATCGTGGCCGGCGCGTTCACCACCGCCGGCAACCTCGCAGCCAACGGCATCGCGCGCTGGAACGGCTCCTGGAGCGCGCTGGTCACGGGCCCGTTCACCGCGGTTGGGACAGCTCTCGCAGTGCTCGCCAACGACGACGTCGTTGCCGGCACCGACGACTTCAACGGCAACTGCCAGGCCCTGCGCTGGAACGGCGCCTCGTGGACCCCGCTCGGCAGCACCTCGGCCTCGCCATGGCTCGCGTTCTGCGAGCAACCGAACGGCCAACTGCTGGCAGAACGCATCGACAGCTTCTCCGGGTTCGCCGACGTGCAGCACTGGAACGGCACCGCCTGGTCGCCCGCACCCAGCCCCTTCCTCTTCGGCCCGGCGTCGGCGCTCCTCACGACCGGCGTCAACGACACCTGGATGAGCGGCACGCTGTACGGGCCGTCGGTGCCGTCCGTGCTGCGCTTCGACGGACAGAACTGGCGCGCCCCGGCCGACGGCCTCGACGGCGGTGTCGCGGGCGTCGTCCCGTTCGCCGACGGCTTCGCAATGGGCGGCTACTTCCGCCAGGTCGGCTCCGTCACGGCAGAAGGCATCGCGGTGCGGCAAGGCGGCATCTGGTCGGCGCTCGGCGCACCGATCGACGGCCAGGTCTACGCGCTGCTCGCGCCGCGTTCGGGTGGCCTGTTCGTCGGCGGCTGGTTCACGGTGCCGTCCGTGCCAGGCAGCCAGAACGTCGTGCGTTGGGACGGCCAGCAGTGGCAGGCGATGGGCACGCCGCCGGCGATCGTCGCCGCGTTCGCGGAAGGCCCCGACGGTTCCCTGTACTGCGGCGGCGGCTTTTTCCCGTTCGTCGCACGATGGAACGGCGCCAACTGGCAGACCCTCGGCACGCTGCCGACCACAGGGCTGGACGTCGGCGCGCTCGCCGTGCTGCAGAACGGCGACGTCGTCGCAGGCCTTCGCTACGACAGCGGCCCGCTGGTGCAGCGCTGGAACGGCGCGTCGTGGCAGCCGCTCGGCAACGGCCTCGCCGTGGGCACCGGCTTCGATTC
>JAEUHV010000053.1 GCA_016794485.1 Planctomycetota bacterium | reverse complement strand
GACGGTCCCGTCCTGCTGATGGCCGGAGGTTGGATCTCGCGCAACTACCCGGCCAACTGGACCCCGTTCCGCGCCGACAGCACGTTCCTGTTCTTCTTCGCCGATCCGGAGCCGAACGCAGCGGCGCTGTTCGACCCGAAGGACGAGACGGTGACGTTGTTCCTCGAGGAACGCACGCAGGCCGACGCGTTGTGGCACGGACCGGTGCCAGGCTTCGCCGAGATCAAGAAGGCGACCGGCGTCGACGCGGTGGAGAAGCGGGCCGACCTGGCCAAGGTCGTGGCCAAGAAGCTCGGCAAGCGGCGCGCCCGGAGCATCGCCATCGCCGATCCGAAGGCGACGGCCGAAGCGAGCGCGCTCACCGGCCAGACCCTCGTGTTCGACGACGCAGCGAAGATCGGCGACCCCGACCTGCTGCGCCTCGTCGCGCGCCTGCGCCACCACAAGAGCCCCGAAGAGCTCGCCGAGATGCGCGCCGCCGCGGCGGTGACGCGCGAGGCCCACGTGCAGGCAATGGCCCAGACGCGAATCGGACGCCGCGAGCAGGAACTGGTCGGCACCGTCGTCGGCACGTTCGCGCGGCACGGCTGCGTCGAGGCCTACAACACGATCCTGTCGGTGCGCGGCGAAGTGTTGCACAACCACGCCCACGACAACCTGCTGCTCGACAACGACCTCGTCCTGCTCGACGCCGGCGCCGAACGCCCGAGCGGCTACTGCGCCGACGTCACACGCACCTGGCCGGTCGGCGGCCGCTTCACGCCGGAAGCGCGCGAGGTCTACGAGATCGTGCTAGCCGCCGAGAAACACGCCATCGCCGCGGTGAAACCCGGCGTGCGCTACCGCGACATCCACATGCTGGCGTCGCGCGTCATCGCCGACGGCCTCGTGCAGATGCGGCTGATGCACGGCGATCCCGACCAATTGGTCGCCGACGGCGCGCACGCGATGTTCTTCCCGCACGGCGTCGGGCACTTGCTCGGACTCGACGTGCACGACCTCGAAGCGTTCGGCGACCAGATCCACTACGCCAAGGGTCGCACGCGCAGCGAACAGTTCGGCACGCGCTACCTGCGGCTCGACCTCGACCTCGCGCCCGGCATGTGCGTAACGATCGAACCCGGCATCTACTTCGTGCCGGCGATCCTGCGCGACCCGAAGTTCCGCAAGCAGTGGAAGGGCCGCGTCGACTTCGCCCGCGCCGAGCAGTTCCTCGGCATGCACAGCGGCCGCGGCTTCGGCGGCATCCGCATCGAGGACGACGTGGTGTGCACCGACACGGGCCACGAAGTGCTCACCGCCGCGATCCCGAAGGAGACGCTGGCGGTCGAGGCCCTGGTCGGCAGCGCCGTCTGAGGCCGTTTCGACCCCCACTCCTCAGGAGCGAGCCTTGAATGTTCGAAGTCGGACTTCGGATCTTCGAGGCGACGAATCGGTGGTCTACGGCGCGGCTCAGCGGCCGGGGAACGGCAGCACGCGCGCTTCCGGCCACTTCGCCTGCAGCGCCGCGGCCAACCCTTCGGCCGGGGTCTCGGTGATGGTCTGTTCGATCGCGAGCAGGGCGCCTTCGGCGGGTTCGGCCGTGAAGGCCACCAGCACGAGACCGGTCGGGACCTTCGTGGCAGCGAACTCGAAGTCGAGGATGTCGGCCGCCGGCACGCGGTGCGGCCCAGGCGGCAACGGCATCTCGGCGCCGAGCCAGCGCAGCAGCGGATCGGCGTGCGGCATCAGGCGCCTCGGGCTGCGACCCTCGAGCTGCCACAACGCCAACCAGCGGGTCGCGTCGAGACGGACGTCGATCGAAAACCGTTCGAGCCGTTCGGCCCGCACGACGTTGGCCGGGTCGTAGCGGCGGACGTCGATCGCCCCCAGACCTCCGGCCCTGGGCCACGCGAGCAGCGTCGCCACGACGATCGCCGCTGCGGCCAGGACGAAGGCCGCCACACGGTGCCGCCATGGCCCGGGACGCCGCCGCACCGACGCCGTGGTCAGCAGCCGCGCCGTCGTCGCACGCAGGACGGCTCGTTCGGCCTCGGGCAACGTCGACGCATTCGCCAGCCTGGTCTCGAAGCGGGCGATCTCGCCGAGGGCCGCGGTGCACTGGTCGCACTCGGTGACATGGTCGGCGACCGCGACGGGAACGTCTTCGCCCTCGGCGAATCGCAACAGCAGTTCGGATTCAGGGTGGTTCACGCGAAATCTCCCGGGCCGTCGAAGCCCTTCGCCGTCAGGCAATCACGCAGCCGTCGCACCAACCGGAACACCGCCTGCGCCACCGCGTTCGCATTGCTGCCGACGCGCGCGGCGACCTCGCCGAGATCGCAGCCGGACAGGAAGCGGTGCTCGAACACCGACTGTTCGCGCGGCGGCAGCCGTCCGGAGCAGTCGCGCAGGGCCTCCCAGAACGCGGCGACCATCTCGGGGGCCGGTGCCGCCGCTGCCGGCACGCTGCCGGGTTCGAACTCGGGCGTCGGCCGGCGGTGCCTGCGCCACGACCGCACGAGGTCGCGCACCTGCCACGCGAGGTAGCCGGCAAAGCTGGTGCGCAGACGTTCGAGCAGGTTCGGCAGCTGCTGCATGACGCGCAGCACGAGTTCTTGCCAGAACTCCTCGAAGTCCGCGCCGCCGGCAACGCCGTGCCGCACCGCGATCCGGCGCACGTAGCCGGCGTAGTGGTCGAGCAGCTCACAGCCCGCCTGGGCCTCGCCCGCCCGCCACCGCTCGATCAGCACGCGGTCTCGCTGCAACGCTGCCTCCGTCGACACCGGGGTCCAGGACCGCGCCTCGGACGTCGAAGCGCCTGGATCCGCAGACCATAGCCGTCGGCTCGACGACTCCGACGCCCGCAACCCGCCCGGCAGCGAGCGGAAGCGGACGGGGCCCGGCACGGGTTGGTTGTTCGCGGTCACGACGTGCCAAGAGCCGGCAACCGCCGTCGCCTTACGCGCCTGGCACCGGATTCCGTAAGGCCGTGCCGAGCAAGGGCTCGTTGCCGTTCCCGATGCCCCTGTTCTGCCCGTGCGTCCTGACGGTCGCGCTCGTCGCCGCCAGCCCATCCCTGGCCGCCCAAGACGGGCCCGGGCCAGACCCGCGCACGGCCTGCGCCGAGCTGCTGCGTGCGACCTGGACCGAACCGGCCACGCGCCCGGTCGAGCACGTGGTCGAGGCGGTGTTCGCCGCCAAGACCACGGGGCCGTCGGCGGGCTCCCTGGCATCGGTCCAGCGGGCCCTGGCGGCGGCCGACGCCTTGGTCGAGTTCGTGCAATGGACCGCCCCGGCCGGCGAACGGGTGACCGCGTTCGTGGTGCGCCCCGAGCACCCGGTCGCTCGCGTCGAACTCGGCCCTGCCGCAGCGATCGAACAGGCTGTGGTGGCCCATCTGCGCCTGCTGGTGCGGTGGCAGCAACCGCTCGACGCTACGAGTCGCCGGCTGGGCGACGACATGGCACGCCGGCTTCGCAATCTCGTGCTGGCGCCGCTGGAACCCGCCCTCGCCTCGTGCCAGCGGATCTGGTTTGCCGCCGATGGGGTGCTGTTGCCATTGCCCTTCGAAGCGCTGCCGGCCGCGAACGCGGGCACCTTCCTGCTCGAAGCCGTCGACGTGCGTCGCCTGCACTGCGGCACCGACCTGCTGGCCGAGACGGCGACTGCCGGGCGGGGGCTGCTCGTCGTCGACGGCGGCGCCACCGACCTGCCGGAAGCCGCGCGCGAAGCCCGGGCCATCGCGGGCAGCTGGGACGCCGCCGGCCGTGGACCGGTGCAGGTGCGCCGCGCCTCCGAACTGGGCGAACTCGCGACCGGAGTGCGCGGCTTCGGCTACCTCCACTTCGCCACCCGCGGCGAGTTCGTGCGGAACGGCGGCCCAGCGCCCGCAAGCGGTCGCGCCGTCGAGGCCACGGCATCGGCCCACCCCGCGACCGCGATCGACCTCGCCGCGTGCCGGCTGGTCGTCGTGTCGGCGGGTGATCCGCTCGACGGGGAAGCGGTGCCCGGCCTGGCCCAGGTCGATTTCCGCCGGTCGCTGCGCCGCGCCGGGGCCCGCACCGTCGTGACCACCTGCTGGCCCGTCGACGACCTGTTCGTGCGCGAGTGGATGGAGCAGTTCTGGCAAGGACTTCGGACCGACGCCGATCCGGCGATCGTCGGCCGGCAGACCAAGCTCGCCTGGCTCGAACGCAATCGTCGCCTGCACCTCGATCCGCTGCCCGGACGATGGGCCGCGATAGCGTTCGAGGGGCACTGACCACGTTGCCCGCGGGTTTCGCTAGGCTATGCAGCCGTCCAGGTCGCCACGGCAAGGAGTGAAGGCCATGGAACACGAGACCCACCGCATCCTGCACATCGCGGACAGTCCGAACGACACCCGGCTGCTCGCCGAGCAGTTGCGTCATTGCGGCATCGAGGCGAACGTCCACAGGGCGGGTTCCCTGCTGGGCCTGCGCACGGCGATGCGCGAGCCGCCTTCCCTGATCGTCGCCGACCTGCCCCTGCCGTGGGCCGAAGCGGACCTGTTGGCGATCCGCGCCACACAACCGCGGTTGCCGGTGGTGTTCCGGTTCGGCCATCCCGGCAATTGGCACGTCGACGACCCGTGTCTGCAGATCGGCCGCGCCGTCGCCAAGGCGTTGGCCCTCGACGCCACCCGGCACAAACCCGCGTCACCCGACCACCTGGCCCACGTTCGGATGCAGCGTGCGTTGCTCCAACTCGGCCGTCTCGACCATCGCGACTTCGCCGCGTCGCTGCGCGCGACCACCGAGACCATCGCCGAGGTGTTCGCGATCGAACGGGTGTCGGTGTGGGAACTCGACGACGACGGTGCCCTGCGCTGCCTCGACCTGTTCACCGCATCGCAGCGCACGCACGTCACCGGCACGCGACTCCTGGGCATCAGCAAGTACCGTCGGCTGCTGGAGGAGGAAGTCACGATCGCCACGCCCGACGCGACCGCGGACGACCGGTTCACCGAGTTCAACGGCTGGTACCTGCAGGCGAACCGGATCACTTCGATGCTGGACACGCCGATCCGCACGAACGGCCGCGTCGCCGGCGTCCTGTGCCTCGAACACGTCGGTCAGCCACGTTCCTGGTCCATCGTCGACATGGACGGCGCGGCGGCGATGGCGCACCTGATCGGCGGCGCCCTCACGACGCGCGATCGTCTCACCGCCGAAGCGAACCTCGAACGCGCCCGCAAGGCCGAAGCTCTGGGGCGCATCGCCGCGCAGCTCGCGCACGACTTCAACAATCGCCTGACCGTCATCACGTTGCTGGTCGACCAGCTCGCCCAGGAGGCATCGAGCCCGACGCAGATCGAAACGACGCGCCTCCTGGCCGACGAACTGGTCCGGGCGCGCGACAAGGTGCGCACCATGCTGGCCGGTCGTGTCGCCGCGGCGACGTCGGCGGACACCACCGACGTCGGCGCCCTGCTGAACCAGGAACTGTCCACCCTGCGCCGCATGGTCGCCCCACACACGCTCGAGTTCGTG
>JAEUHV010000021.1 GCA_016794485.1 Planctomycetota bacterium | reverse complement strand
CGACGCAGACGGCGACGCAGATCGTGTTTCCGTTCCCGGCGGGATTGTCTTGCGGGTCGCAGCTCGCGGTCGTGAACCCGGACGGCCAGGGCGTCACCTCGCCGCTCAATCCGCAGCCGGTCGTGACCAGCACCGCCCTCGGCAGTGGGCCGGCGGCCGGCAACGCGATCTTCATCGTGCAGGGCAGCGGGTTCGCGACCGGCACCACGGTCACGATCGGCGGCGCACCTGCCGTGGTCCTGTCGATCGCGGCCACCGTGGTCACCCTGCGCACGCCGCCGGGCACGCCCGGGGTCGCCCCGGTGGTGCTCACGACGCCGGGCGGCTGCTCGGTCTCGACGAGCTACACCTACCTCTGAGCCGCGGTCGCGCCGTCAGCGGCGTTCGACGACGTCGGCGAGCGGATAGCGCACCTTCTTCGCGGTCGCGTACTTGTCGTCGGCCGCGCGGTGGCCGACGGCGCAGGCGCACACCGTCGTGAAGCGCGTGCCGTCGAGTCCGAGGATGCGGTCGTAGGCGGCCATGTCGAGGCCTTCCATCGGGCAGGTGTCGACGCCGAGCAGCGCCGCCGCGGTCATGAACTGGCCGAGAGCGAGGTAGACCTGGCGCGTGTTCCAGCCTTGCAGGTCCTTGCTGGCCCAGCCCTTCGCCAGGAAGTCGACGAGCACCTTGCGGTAGCCGGCCAGCGCTTCGATCGGCGTGCCGCGCGTCTCGGACTGGCTGCGCAGGAAGCGGTCGACGTCGCCTTCGGTGGTGCTGCGCAGCGCCGTGAAGACCACGTAGTGCGACGCGTCGGTCACCTGGGACTGGCCCCACGACGCGGCGCGCAACTGCTGCCGCAGTTCGGGGGTCTGCACGACCAGGAACTTCCACGGTTGCAGGCCGAACGACGACGGTGCGAGGCGCAGCGCTTCCTCGAGCGCCGCCCAGGTCGACTCGGGTATGCGACGGGTCGGGTCGAACTTCTTGGTGGCGTAGCGCCAGTTCAGGCCGGCGAGCAGCTCGGTGGAAGATGCGGTCATGGAGTTCAGGCGCGGGTCATCAGGGTCGTGAGGCGGCGGGCGAAGGCCGCCGGGTCGGCCGGCAGCGAGCCTTCGGCGACCAGGGCCTGGTCGTGCAGCAGCGCCGCCCATTCCGCGAACGTGCCGTCGTCGAGGTTCTGCAGCTTCTTCACCACGGCGTGGTCGGCGTTGAGTTCGAGGATGCGTTTGTGCGTCGGCACCTCGTGTCCGGCTTCGCGCAGGACGCGTTCCTGCCGCGCGCTCATGCCGTGTTCCTCGTCGACGAGGCAGGCGGGCGAATCGGTCAGGCGGTCGGTCACGCGCACCGACTTCACCTGCGCCTCCAGCACCTTCTGCATGCGTTCGGTCAGCGGCGCCAGTTCCTTCTGCTTCGCTTCCTTCTGCTGCTTCTCGGCGTCGCTCTCCGGCAGGTCGAGCGCGCCCTTCTGCGCCGAAGTGAACGGCTTGTCGTCGAACTTGCGCAGCGCCTCGACGATCCACTCGTCGATCGCGTCGGTCATCAGCAGCACCTCGTAGCCGTGCTTCTGCAGCGCCTCGATGTGCGGGCTCGCCTTCGCGGTCGCCAGGCTGTCGGCGGCCGTGTAGTAGATCGCCTTCTGGCCCGACGGCATGCGGGCGACGTAGGCCTGCAGTCCGTGCAGTCCGTCGTCCTTGGTGCTGCGGAATCGCAGCAGCTTGCTCAGCCGTTCGCGCGCGTCGACGTCGTGGTAGACGCCTTCCTTGAGCATGCGGCCGAACTCGCCCCAGAACTGCAGGAAGCGGTCGACGCGCTTCTTCTCGCCGTCGACCTCGCGTTCGGTCTCGCCTTCGGCGGCCAGCTCCTCCAGCAGCGTCAGGGTCTTGCCGACGACCTGCTTCTTGATGAAGCGGGTCGTCGCGTCCTGCTGCAGGATCTCGCGCGACACGTTGAGCGGCAGGTCCTCGCTGTCGACCACGCCTTTCACGACGCGCAGCCATTCGGGCACGATCTCCTGCGCGTCGTCCATGATGAACACGCGCTTCACGAACAGCTTGACGCCGCTCTTGCGGCGATCGACGACGTCGAACGGCGCCTTGCCCGGGACGTAGAGCAGGCCGCTCAGCTCGTGCGCGCCCTCGACCTTGAAGTGGGTCCAGGCCAGCGGCTCGTTCCAGTCGTGCGACAGGGCCTTGTAGAACTCGCGGTGCTGCTCGTCGGTGACTTCGGCCTTCGGCCGGGTCCACAGGGCGCGCGCCTGGTTGAGCGTGGTCCACTCGCTCTTCTTCTCGTCGCCGCCGCCGCGTTCGACCTCCATGCGGATCGGCCAGCGAACGTAGTCGCTGTACTTGCCGACGACCTCGCGCACCGGCCACTCGGACAGGTACTCCTTGGCGTCGTCCTTCAGGTGCAGCACCACGTCGGTGCCGCGGCCGGCCCGTTCGGCCGGGGCGACCTCGAAGCCGCCCTTCGCCTGGCTGGTCCAGCTCCACGCACTGTCGCTGCCGGCCTTGCGTGAGACCACGGTGACCGTGTCGGCGACCAGGAAGGCCGAGTAGAAGCCGACGCCGAACTGGCCGATCAGCGTGATGTCCTTCTTCTGCTCGGCGGACAGCGACTGCATCAGCTTCTTGCTGCCGCTGCGCGCGATCGTGCCGAGGTTGCCGATGAGTTCGTCGCGCGTCATGCCGACGCCGTTGTCGCGGATCGTGAGCGTGCCGGCGCTTTCGTCGCGGATCAGTTCGATGCGCAATTCGGTGTCGGCGCCGAGCAGGCCGTGTTCGGTGAGGCCGCGGAAGTTCAGCTGGTCCAGCGCGTCGGCGGCGTTGCTGATCAGTTCGCGCAGGAACACCTCGCGGTGCGAGTAGAGCGAGTTGACGACGAGGGCGAGGACCTCGTTGACCTCGGCCTGGAAGACGTGCTTTTCGGCGGTCGTGGACATGGCGGAGTCTCGGGATTGGCCCGGGTTCGGGGGGAAAGAGGATCGCGTTCCCCGTGGCGGCGCGCAAGTCGACGAGGCAATGAAGCGGCGCTGCGATCGGAGTTTGCTGCTGGTGAGGAGGCGTGTTCGTCACTCGCGCACTTGCGCCCCCACGCAATCAAGTGACTGCATTCCCGCCAAGGCACTCGTCGTGGGTATTGCACGGCGGCGTGTGTCGTGCATTCTTGCCGACCTGCCTCCACTCGTCCGGGCCGCAGCGGCTCGGGACCTTCGGTTACCCCAAGACAACCATGCAAATGCTCAGCAAGTTCACCCTCGGCGCCATTGCGGCGCTCGCGGCTTCCGTGTCCCTCTCGGCGCAGTGCTACGAGCCGCTGACCGGCGCTTCGATCGGCACCGGTGACGACGTGGTCCTGCCGATCCAGTCCCTCGGCTTCGCCTTCCCGTTCAACGGCACGACCTACACGGACGTGCACGTCTCGACGAACGGCTTCGTCTACCTGTCGAACCTCGGCGTTCCGCTTCCGGGCGGCGCGAACTGCTGCGCCGGCACGACCGCGACGCTCGTCGCCGGTTCGCCGATGATCTCGCCGTTCTGGAGCGACCTGAACATGATCGCCGGCACCGGATCGGTGCTCTACAACGCGCTGCCGGGCAAGGCAGTGATCACGTGGCAGAACGCGGTCGAATACGGCACGACGGCCCCGACGTTCAGCTTCCAGCTGACGCTCGATTCGTCGGGTGTCATCCAGTTCGCCTACGACGGCCGCGTGCAGATCGCGACCGCGGGTGACTACCTGGTCGGCATGTCGGAAGGTGCGGCGGCTGTGGTTCCCCCGGCGAGCGACTACTCGACGGTCGCCTCCTCGACCACCCCGACCAGCTTCCAGCTGTTCAACAACGTCGGCCTGACGTTCGACCTGGTCGGCCAGACTGTGCAGTTCGTGCCCACGGGCCTCGGCTACACGTGGATCCCGACGGCCTGTGCCAGTTCGCAGGCGAGCTACGGCTCGGGTTGCTACACCTTGAGCGATTCGCTGTACCAGCGGTTCGCCGACGCCGCGGTGGCGTCTGCGGCGCTCACCAACCAGTCCGTCTCGTTCACGCCGGTGGGCTCGTCCTACCTGGCGGTCTGGGGTGGTGGCACCTATGTCGCGCCGAGTGGCACGGCGGTCAACCTGACTGCAGCCGCCGCTGACGACCTCGAAGTCGTCGTGACGCCGTCGGTCGCGTTCCCGGCCCCGTCTGGTCCGCAGGCGCAGGTGCGCGTGCACACCAACGGCCTCGTGTCGTGGGGCGCAGCGGCGCAGACGTTCCCCGGCACCAACAGCTACACGCCGACGCCGGCGGGCTTCCTCGGTGGCGTCAATGCCGGGATCTACGCCTGGCACGACTACAACGAAGCCGAGGCGGGCAGTGGCCGGATCAAGCGCGAGGAAGTGGTCGTCGGCTCGGACACGGTGCTGATGATCACGTGGGACAACGTCGAGAACTACTCGACGCCCCTCGGTGTCAACCCGAGCACGATGCAGATCCAGATGAACCTGTCGACCGGCGTCGTCACGATCGTGTGGACGACCGTGGACAGCAACACGACCAGCACCTTCGGCAGCAGCCACCTGGTCGGCTACTCGGCGGCCGGCGTCTCGAACGATGGCGGCTCGGTGGACCTCGCCACGTCGCTCCCGTTCTTGATCTCCTCGCAGAACGTGTCGGCGCTGGCCCTGGCGGCGGCCCCGGTCGTGACCACGGCCGGCGGCACGGTGACCTACACCACGAACAACATTCCCGAGTTCGCTCCGACCTCGGGCCTGTTCGTCGCGGTGCACATCATCAGCCTCGGCCAGGTTCCGGCCCCGGGCCTCGACCTCGGGTTCCTGGGCGCTCCGGGCTGCTCGGCCCTGATCGCGACGCTCGACTTCACCCAGGCCATGGTCGGTGCGTCGAACTCGCAGGCGGTGACCTTCCCGTTCCCGGCGGGTCTCCCGGTGGGCTTCGGGATCTACTCGCAGTCGGCGGCCCTGTTTGCGCCGAACACGCTGCCGAACGGCCAGAACGCCTTCGGCATGACCACTAGCAACGGCATCGCGTCGACGATCGGCGCGTGGTAATCGCCTGACGCGTCCGGGCCGCCTGCGGGCCCGACGCCGTCCGCTGCCCCGTCGGTAGCGAGCTTCGCTCCGGGGCAGCCACTCCGTTTCGTACGCCACCGCTCCGTACGCCACCGCTCCGTACGCAGCCGGGCGCGCTGTCACTGCGACCGTGCCGTTCGGGCCGTTCGGGGACAGGCGATTGACGGATCGCAACACCTCCGGCAACGTGCCTGCGCCTACCCGCGGTCTCGCAAGCCATGCTCGAACTCTTCGTCGCGTTCGCTCTCTGTCCCCAGGAACCAGTGGTGGCGCGGCACGAGCGCCACCTGCCCGAACTCGGCACGACCGTGCGCGACGAACGCGTGCTCGACCTGGCGGCGCAGCGGGTGGTGCGTCGCACCGTCGATGCCGACGGCCGCGCGGTCGATGCCGATGCGCTGCGCCGGCGCGACCTCGAACGTCGCGACGCGCGCACCGGCCGGCTGCATCCGACGCTGGCGGCGGCACTCGCGGCGGGTGGCGTGCACGAAGTGGCGTTCTGGCTCGTGCCGAACCATCGTCCCGACCTGCGCGGCACGATCGATCGCGCCCTCGTCGCCGGCATCCTGGCCGAGGATGCGCGTCGTCTGGCGCTCGCGCTGGCGCGCGATGCGGTGACCCCGGGCAATGCCGCGTTCGCCGCTGCAGTGCGCGCCGCGGGCGGGGACGTGCTGCACGTCGACACGATCACCCCGGTCGTGCATGCGCGGCTGTCGGCCGACGCCGTCCGACAACTCGCCGCCCGCGCCGACGTCGACCTCGCCTACGTGTCGTCGTCGCAGGCGTTCGACGAGGGTTGCGTCGAACTCGACGCTGCCGGGGCGCCGAAGTGGAACGAGTGGGCGAGCAAGACCGCGCGCACCGACGCGGTGCACCGGCGCGGCATCGACGGCGCCGGCGTGAAGGTGATGGTGAACGACGCCGCCCCGGTCGCGACGACGAATCCGTTCCTGCCGCCGATCGTCGCGGGCAACAGCGGCACCGCGGCGGCGCACGCGACCGCGGTCGCCGGCATCATCGCCAGCCGGCAGGTGCCGAATACCGGTGCTGCGCCGGGCCTCGCGCAGATCTACAGCTACGGACTCGCCGGCGACACCGGCGCGCAGACGGCGTGGGCGTGGGGCATGGCGCAGGGCATTTCGTTCGGCAACTGCTCGTGGTGGAACGGGCAGAAGGGCCAGATCCAGTTCCTCGATCGCTACTTCGACTACATCATCCGCAACT
>JAEUHV010000005.1 GCA_016794485.1 Planctomycetota bacterium | reverse complement strand
GTTCCGTGCGATCGAGAACGGCTATGCGATCGCGCGCGCGGCCACGGGCGGGATCTCGGCACTCGTCACGCCGCGCGGCGAGATCGTGCAGCAGATGGACCACATCGCCGACGGGCCGGGGCTGCTGGTCGGGGCGCTGCCGAGCGGCGACGGCGAACCGACCCTCTACGCGCGGTTCGGCGACCTGCCGATGGTCGGGCTGTGCGTTCTGCTGCTGGGTCTCGCGTTGCTGGGCCGCCGCGAGTAGGTTGCCGGCTCTTCACGCACCCGTAGTTCAGCGGAAGAACATCGGTCTTCGGAACCGAGGGTCACAGGTTCGAATCCTGTCGGGTGTACCAGCTCGCGGAGCGAGCTGGATACCCGACAGGACTCGGGGTCCCGCGACGCTCCGCGCGCAGCGCGGCGCGGCGCAGAACCGGCGAATCCTTCTCCAACAAGGGGACGCATTCGCAGGCCAGGACGCGAGCTGGATACCCGACAGGACTCGGGGTCCCGCGACGCTCCGCGCGCAGCGCGGCGCGGCGCGAAACCGGCGAATCCTTCTCCACCGGGGGACGCATTCGCTCCGGGTGGACTCGGGGTGGCTGGAAGTGGGCTCTGGGCCCGCTTGCTGGGCGGGTGCCTCAGCCGCCGAGGTTGATCTTGAACTGTGCTACTTCGCCGAGCGACAGGCCGCCCTTCTTGAGGTCGCGGATCTCGATCGGGTAGTTGCCTTCGCCGATCACGTCGCCGACTTCGAACGCCCAGTCGAACGTGCGGTTCGACTTCGCCTGCACGTCCGGGTTCGGGTCCTTGGTCATCGTCGGGTTCGGCGACACTTCGCGCCCGTTGAACAGCAGCCGCACGTTGCCGAGCTCGAAGTTGACGCGGTCGTCGTGGTCGTTCCAGACCCGCACGCGCACGTCGATGCGCTGCTTGCGTTGCGAGAAGTCGGCCTTCTGCACGTCGATGCGAAGCCCGGCGGTCTGGGCCTGCGGCGGCTGCTTCGGTGCCGACGACTTGCAGGCCGGCAGCACGGCGAACGTGAGGGCGAGGGCGGTGAGGAGGGCGGAACGGGGGCGAAGGAACATGCGGGTAGTCTGACTTGCGGAGGAAGGCGCGCAACAACGCAGTCCGGCCCGTGCCGTTGCGGCCAGGTCGCTTGACCCCCACCACGCCCGAACGGATAAGCCGGGCATGACTTCCGAACCGACCCGAACCCGCCGTGCCCTGGTGACCGGTGGCAGCCGGGGGATCGGCGCCGCGATCTGCCGACGCCTGGCCGCAATGGGCCACCCCGTGATCGTCAACTACCGCACCGGCGAAGCGCAGGCACGCGACGTGGTCGAGGCGATCCGCGCCGACGGTGGCGACGCCGTGGCGGTGCAGTTCGACGTCGCCGACCGCGATGCGACCAGCGCCGCGATCCAGGCCCTGCTGCGGGACGCGCGACCGATCGGCATCCTGGTCAACAACGCCGGCATCGTGCGCGACGCGGTGTTCCCCGGCATGACCGGCGAGCAATGGGACGACGTGCTGCGCACTTCGCTCGACGGGTTCTTCCATGTCACGCGCCCGCTGGTGATGCCGATGGTGCAGCAGCGCTGGGGTCGCATCGTGACGCTGTCGTCGATCGCGGCGTTGCGCGGCAACCGCGGCCAGGCCAACTACGCGGCGGCCAAGGCCGGCGTGATCGGGGCGTCGAAGTCGTTGGCGCTCGAACTCGCCAAACGCAACGTGACGGTGAACGTCGTGGCGCCTGGGTTGATCCAGACCGAGATGATCGCCGGCGTGCCGGAGGCGACGTTCCAGCAGATCCCGATGCAGCGCGCCGGCACGGCGGACGAAGTGGCGGCGGTCGTGGGGTTCCTGTGTTCGGAGGCGTCGAGCTACGTCACCGGCCAGGTGCTCGCGGTCGACGGCGGCCTCGCAGGCTGAACGCGCCGGGTGTGGGCCGTGGACAATCCGCCACCACGCCGCGGCGGCACGGACAAGGACCGCCCACGCCGGGCCGCGCGCGCAGCCCGCAGGCGCCGCGGCACGCTTGCTGCTGAGCGCGTGCCCCGCCCGATCCGCAACCGCTCCACCAGGTCCTCGCATGCGCTCCACGTCGCTGGCACCGTCCTGCCTGCTCGCCTTGTTCGCCACCGTCGCCACGCCCGTGCTGCTGGCCGCCCAGCAGACGCCCGCGCGCAAGTCCGGCGAGCTCTTCCGCAGCGAGCTCGACCAGTTCGTCGGCCGCCTCGACGCGCAGTCGCTGGTCGACCGGCCGCAGCGGCATCCTCTCGGTGGCGAGTCGACGCTCGCCACCGCGCAGATCCTGTGCGCGATGGGCCACGGCCACCGCCGCTACCACATCGGCGACGGCCCGATCGTGCGCCCGAGCCTCGCGTTCCTGCTGGGCAAAACCGACGCCGACTCTGGCTTCGGCGACGCGACCACGACCGGCTGGGTCGTCGAGGCGATGCAGGTGATCGATCCGGTTGGCTGCCGGCGGCAGATCGAAGCCGGGCGAGCGCGCTTCCAGGCGCTGGGCGGCACGGAACTGCCGTGGGCCGCGAGCGTCGCCGCGATCCTCGCGGCGAAGGAACTGCCGCAGGACCAGGGCGCGGCCGCCCAGACCCGCGCCCGGTCCCTGCTCGCCGCCAAGGGCCCACTGCCGCTGGTCGAAGCAGCGGCGACGATGGTGCATCTCGCCGCATGCCAGGTGGCCAACAAGCGCCTCGATCAGGCGGCACTGGCGAAGGCCGCTCCCGCCGCACCGGCCGCCGCACCGGCGGTGGCCGCCGCCCCTGCCCCCGCCCCTCTCCCGGCGAACGCATCCGGCCACGGCGCGTTGTCGCCGGCCCAGGAACGAGGCCTCGCGTGGTTGTCGGCACAGACCAAGGACGGCGTGGGCTTCGGCGACGCGCAGCCCAACCTGCCGCTGACCGCGATCGCGCTGATGGCGCTGCAGACCAGGCCTGCGGCGCTGCGCTCGCCCGCCGAACGCGCTGCCATCACGACCGGCCTGCGGTGGCTGCTCACGCAGCAGAACGAGGACGGCACCTTCGGCGACACGCTCGCCAACTACACCACCTGCGCCGCGGTCGGCGCCCTGCACACGTTCGACGATCCGGCGGTGCCGGCGGCTCTGCAGCGGGCACAGCGAGCCATCCTGTCGTTCCAGAACTGCGAGCAGAACGGCTACGCGTCGGGGGACCGCGACTATGGCTCGATCGGCTACGGCGGCATGACGCGCGGCGACCTCAGCAACATGAACTTCGCGTTGCAAGCCCTGCAGGAGACCGGATTGCCGCGCAACCACGAGGCCCTGCAGCGCGCCCTGGTGTTCCTGCAGCGCACGCAGAACCTGCGTGCGACCAACGACTACGCCGGCAAGGCCCCGGACCCCGAGCGCGACGGCGTGATCCTGGACACCGTGCCCGGCGACGACGGCGGCGCCTGCTACTACCCCGGGAACTCCTCGGCCGGCTACGTCGTGCGGCCCGACGACACCGTGATCGCGCGCAGCTACGGCTCGATGACCTACGCGCTGCTGAAGTGCTACTCACTGGCCGGCCTGAAGGCCGACGACCCGCGCGTGGCGGCGGCGCTGCGCTGGCTGCAGCAGAACTGGCGGCTCGACGCGAACCCCGGGGCCGCACCCGAGCTCGGGCCGAAGGCCGCGTTCCAGGGTCTCTACTACTACTACCTGCTGATGGCGCAGGCGCTCGACTCTGCCGGCATCGACCGGCTGACCGTCGGCGACACGGCGGTCGATTGGCGCGCTGCGCTGCGCACGCAGCTCGAGTCGGTGCAGCGGACCGACGGTTCGTGGCGCAACGACCAGAACGGCCGCTGGATGGAGAGCTCGGCCCTGCTGTGCACGGCCTACGCGCTGCTCGCGCTGGCGCGCTAGCGCGGCCCGGCGGCGACGCCGTAGGACAGCAAGTCGATCGGCGGTGCCCCCAGCGCTGTCACGCGCTGCGGCCCGGATTCACGGCGACGCCGGATCCTGCGTGACGACCGCCTTGATGCACGCCCGCGAACGGGCCACGGTGAAGGCGTGGGCGAGGTCCCCGGCCGCGAACGTGTGCGTCACCAACCGCTCGCCGAGCCGAGCCAGTTGTGGCGCCTGCGCCAGCAGCGCGAGCGCGTCGCGGAAGTCCCCGCACCGCGAACTGGTCAGTCGCAGGTCGCGTCCGGTCACCGCCGCGAGCAGCGCCGAACCGGCGGAGTCGGCGTACGGGTGCATCAGCACGAGGCCGCGCGGGCGCACCAGCGATTCCTCGCGATCGGCCCGTGGGCGGATCACGGCGTCGACTCCCCCCGGCGAATCGACCACGGCGACGTCGGCGCGGGGCAGCCCGTCGCGGGTTGCGGCGTAGTGCTCTGCGAGTTCGGTCGCGGTGCCGCGCCGCACGTCGGCCGAAGTCGCGAGCCACGCCGGCGGTTCGGCTGCCGCGAGCCAGGCCACGCGCGCCCGGGCACCCGTGCGCAACCTGGTCCACGGCTCGTCTCCCGCCAGTGGCGCCGTGCGCGGAAAGCGGGCGATGCCGAGTTCGTCGACCACGAGTTCGGTCAGGTGGCGCAGGCCGACGGCGGGCTGGCCGTGGGTCGACTTCAGGTGCACTTCACGGCGGGCGAATCCCACCGCGTGCACCAGGCCTTCGGGATTGCCCGTCGTGTCGATCACCACGTCGAACGCGCGGTCCAGCGCGGCGGCCGCTGCGGGCAGCACGTGTGTCGCCGTGGCTCCGAACGCACGCGCCATCGGCGCCAAGGCGGGATCGCGCACCAACGCCGCGATCTCGAAGCCGTGCTCGTGCTTCTGCATTGCGCCGCGCACCGCGGCCAGGGCCGCGACCACGAGCATGCCCAGGCGCCGCGGACCGAGCACGGCGATGCGTTCGTCGCTGCGGGGCGCGATCGTCCGCACGGCGTGCAGAGCCGCCGCGAAGGGTTCGACCAGCACCGCGACCGAGTCCGGGATCGTCGCCGGCACCTCCAGACAAGCGTCGACCGGCGCGAGGATCCACGGGCCGAAGCCACCGGGCAGGTCGTGGATTCCCAGGGTGATCCGTTCCCTGCAGTGCGTCGGCAGGCCGGCCCGGCAGAACGCACAGTCGTGCGCGACGCCGCGTGCCACGTGCGAGGCGTTGATCTCGACCACGAACCGGCGCCCGGCGTCGTCGACCGCGACCACCTCGTGGCCGATCACCTGCGGCAGCGGAAACGGCAGGAAGTGTCGCGCCAGATCGGTCGAACAGACGCCGCACGACCGCACACGGAGGGCGCGGTAGCCGGGACCGAGGCGGAGCACCGGCTGGCCATCGCGCGCGACGTCCCAGCCCGCGTGTTCGTCGCCGACGAACCGGTACCGGGCCGGCGCGAACGTGCGGTCGGCGCAGTAGTCGAAGGCATCGAACGCGATCGTCCTCATCCAAGTTCGACCGGTCCCGTCCCGTTGCGCAACAGGTCGAAACCGGGCTCGACCCCGAACCGCGAGCGGAACGCCGTCGCGACATGCTCCTGCACCACTTCGGCCTGCCCTGGCCGCAGCAGGGCGATCGCGCAGCCACCGAAGCCAGCACCGGTGAGGCGCGAACCGAACACGCCATCGCAGCTGCGCGCCGCCGCCGTGATCACGTCGAGCTCGTCACAGCTGACCTCGTAGTCGCCGGAGGCCGATGCGTGGCTCGAGTTGAGGCATTGGCCGAGCCGTTGGTAGTCGTGGGCCCGCAGGGCCAGGGCTGCCGTGCGGGTGCGCTCCATCTCGGTGGCGACGTGACGGGCCCGCCGGTACGAGGTCTCCCCCATCGCCGAGCGGCACTGTTCGACGTCGGCCAGCGAATACGACGCCAGGTGCGGCAGGTCGCGCACGTGCGTGCGCAGCACCTCGTGCGCCGAAGCACACTGCGCCACCCGTTCGTTGAAGCCGCTCTTCGCGAGTAGGCGCGGCTTCCTGGTGTCGAGCACCAGCACTTCGCACGCGGTCGGATCGAACGGCACGTGCTCCCAGCGCGGCCCGGCGCAGTGCAGCAGCAGCACCTGGCCGGCGCGACCGAGCGCCGACGCGAACTGGTCCATGATGCCGCAGCGCACGCCGACGAAGCCGTTCTCGGCCTTGTGCGCGATCAGGGCGAGCTGCTGCCGCTCCAGACGCGTGCCGTGCAGCGTGTCGAGCGCCAGTGCCGTCACCACCTCGATCGCCGCCGACGACGACAGGCCGCTGGCCATCGGCAGGTCGCCGGCGAACACCGCCTCGAACCCCGCCGCATGCCCGGTCGCCTCGCGGAAACACTGCCAGACGCCGAGCGGGTAGCCGGCCCAGCCGAACGCCGGCCGCGTGCGCGCACCGACCTGGCCGGCGTCGACGTCGACGACGAGTTTCTGGTCGAGGCTGCGCAGCCGCAGGCGATCGTCGCTGCGCGGGCGGATCGCCAGGTAGATGCCGCGATCGACGGCCATCGGCAGCACGTCGCCGCCGTTGTAGTCGAGGTGGGCCCCAACGAGGTTGATGCGACCCGGGGCGAAGAACCGCCGGAACGGCCCATCGCCGAAGTCGGCACGGAAACGCGTGCTGATCGCGTCGAGCAGACGAGGTGCAGTCGGTGCGTTCATGCGGTCGGGCCGGGGACGGGCGATCGCATCGGACGCCGCACACCGTTGCCGCGCAAGCGCACAGTGTGCGGTCGCCGGCCTCGCCGCGGCCCGGTCTCGTTCCGAGCCGACTCGCCGCGCGCGTTCAAGGGTCCCAGCACTCTGGCCCGAAGAGCCTCTGGAGTTACGCCTCCGGGCCTCCGTGCTATAGGCTCGTCGCCCGTTGCCAACGCCAATGACCCTGCTTCGCGCGTTCGTGTTTCCCGCCCTGCTCGGGATCTGCTGTGCCCAGGACGGCGCCTCGCCCGCGCCGGTGCTCCAGGCGGCCGCGCCGCACTTCGTCGTGCGCCGCTGGCCCGAGGACAAGGACCTCGCCATCGCCGTGGTCGGCGCACGCACGCTGACCTTGAACGACCTGATCGACCACATCCAGAATCGCCACTACCCGCGTTTCCGGGCCGACCTCGAGGCGTTCCCGACGGTGCGCGCGATGCTGCAGAGCGACCTCATGGCGGCGTGGGTGCGACAGCTGGCCGACATCGAAGCCCTGCGGCAGACCTACGGGGCCGAACTCGCCGACGACAAGAAGCTCGAAGCGGCGATGAGCGCTGCGCTCAAGGCCCGCTTCCAGGGCCACCTGGACGCGTGGGCCGGCGACGAACGTCAGCGCGGCCGTTCGGGCGAACTGAGCCAGGACAAGGTCAACCGCATGTTGACGCAGTTCCAGTGGCACAACGGCCTGGGTTGCGAGCTCCAGGGCATGCTCGACCACCTGGAGGGCAGCGAGTACTCACGCCAGCAGCTGCACGGGTTCTTCACCGCCAACCCGCGCTACTTCGGCGGCCAGGTGACGATCCAGCACATCATGGTCCAGCATCGCGATGCCGGCACCGGCATCCTGCTGAACGACGAGGGCATCGCGCGCGCCAACGAACGCCTGGCGGCGATCAAGGCGAGCATCGCCCCCGACGGTTCGAACTTCGAAGAGGTGGCGCGAGCCCGGTCGGAGGACACGCGGACCGCGCGGAACGGCGGCCTGCTCAAGGGACTGCACCGCTACGACGACCGCATGCCGGCGGCGCTGTGCAAGGCCGCGTGGGAACTCAAGGACGGCGAAGTCAGCGACGTCGTGGAGACGCAGTACGGCCTGCACCTGGTGAAGCGGCTCGAGTACACCCAGAACGTGTTCATCCTGTTCACCGACGACGCGATGCCGACCATCAAGACGGTGATGCAGCGCGCGATGCAGGAACGGCGACTGCTCGAAGCTCGGCAGAAGACCGGGCTCCGCCTGATGCTGTGAACGGCCAGCGCTTCAGCGCCCGACCGTCCACCACAGCAGTGCCCAGATCGGATTGACGACGGTCCACAGGATCGCCCAGCGGCGGAACGGCTGCTTCTGCGTCTTGTGCCGGAACAGCGACATGCCGACCCAGGCGCCGATCCAGCCGCACAGGAACACGAACCACAGCAGCGTGCGTTCGGGCACGCGCCGGCCCTGGCCCTTGCTGCGCCACTTGTCGAAGCCGTAGACGACGAACGCGAGCAGGTTGACGACCAGGACGAGGCCCCAGGCCAGTTCGAGCATGGCGAGATGATGGCGACCTGGACGCGCTGCGGCAACGCGGCGCCGACATCGCTACGCTGCCCGACCCACGCATGCAGGTCACCGCGCAAGACGTCGCCGCCGCCCACGAGGCGATCAAGGCCCACATCCAACGCACGCCGACGATCGCCGCCCCGCGGCTGTCCGAACTGCTCGGGCTCACGCTGTCGCTCAAGCTCGAGAACCTGCAGTTCACCGGCTCGTTCAAGGACCGCGGCAGCTGCCTGAAGCTGCAGCGCCTGGCGCAACAGCCCGAACCGCCGGCGGGCGTCGCCGCGGCCTCGGCCGGCAACCACGCGCAGGGCGTCGCGTTCCACGCCCGCCGGCTCGGCATCAAGGCGACGATCGTGATGCCGCTGACGACGCCGTTCTCGAAGATCGAGCGCACCGAGGGCCTCGGCGCCGAGGTGATCCTGCGCGGCGAGTCGGTCGCCGAGTCCACGGTGCACGCCCAAGCCGTCGCGGCGGAACGGCACTACGCGTTCGTACATCCGTACGACGACGCGCTGATCGTCGCCGGCCAGGGCACCTGCGGCATCGAGATGCTCGCCGATCGCCCGAGCCTCGACACGATCGTCGTACCGATCGGTGGCGGTGGCTTGTGCGCGGGCATCGCGGTCTGGGCCAAACACGAGAAGCCGACGCTGCGCATGATCGGCGTGCAGATGTCCACGTGCCCGTCGATGCTGGCGAAGGTACGCGGGCTGCCGCCGCCGCCGCTGCACACGCATACGCTCGCCGACGGCATCGCGGTGAAGACGCCGGGCGTCATCACGTCCGCGCTCATCCAGGACTTGGTCGACGACAT
>JAEUHV010000603.1 GCA_016794485.1 Planctomycetota bacterium | reverse complement strand
GGTCGTCGGCGACGAACAGCACGCGGCCGAGAGCCACGCCGATCGGCCACGGATTCGATTCCGCGCCGACGGCGAGGTCCTTGACCATGTGGGTCGTGCCCGGCGTGCCGCCGCTGCGCCAGAGTTCGAGCCCGCTGCCGTCGGCGTCGGCCGCGAAGTAGCAGTACCCGCCGAGCGTCACGCCGCGGCGTTCCATGCCGGACGGCATGCCGCCGAAGTTCGTGGTTGTGCCCGGCGCGATGTCGCCGACCAGGACCGGCGATCCTTGGGCGACCGCCGCACCGGAGAGTGCGAACGTGAGGAGAGCGGCTGCGGAGACGTTGGCCATGCCGTCCGGTTGGCAGGCCCTGGACGAACGTGACCGGATTTCGCGGATCCCGTCCGCGCCCCGTGCCTTGACGGCAACGCCGGTCCGTGCGCAACTTCGCCCATGCGCCACCCTTCGTTCCTGCTGTCCCTCGTCGGCCTCGCCTCGGTCGCGGCCGCCCAGGCCAACGCCGTTCCCGGCACCGACGTCAATCTCTACGACGTCAGCGCTTCGACCATCTACGGCCGCCGCGGCGGCGCCTACCCGACCGGGGAAGTCGGCATCGGCTTCGGCCACGCGTTCTGCAACGGCGGCACCGTGCACGTGCCGTGGGCGACGTCACCGACGACCGGCGGCCCGATGACCGACGTGCACTTCAAGATCGCGTTCCTGCTGGCGCGCGAGAGCAACGGCCGCATCGTCCAGGTCTCGACGCCCGAGAGCTTCGTCAAGCACTCGCGCGTCACCTACAACCTCGGTTCGAGCCAGTGCGGCACCTGCCAGGCGGGTCCGGCGAGCACGTTCCGCATGGGCTGCTACGACGCCTACAGCACCGGCTTCAACGGCAACCGCTTCAACCTCGGCCCGCCGAACGAAATCGACCCGTGGACCGGCAGCTGGAATCCGGTCGGCAGCTACTTCGACCGCGGTGATCCCGCCGTCGTCGGCGCGGCTGCGACCGACGGTGTGCAGTCGCTGACGAGCACGCAGACCAACGCGTTCGACGTGGTGAAGAACCGCGTGGTCGTGCCGGAGAGCGAACTCAGCCAACCGGGCGTGTACTTCGGCCAGGTCCAGCTCGTCTGCGAAGGCGAGCCGGTCGCCAACCGCAGCAACAACCTGCTGTCGGACCAGATCAACTTCACGTGGAACGGCACGGCGTGGTCGACCAGCAACGTCGGCGGCCCGGTCGCCGGTTCCGTGCTCAACCGCTGGGCGGGTTCGACGCGCAACCTCGGCGGCAACGGCACCGACGACGGCCGCTTCCTGGTCGCGTGCAAGGTCACCGGTCCGGTCGACGGCGTCTACCACTACGAGTACGCGGTGCACAACATCGACAACGCCCGCGGCGGCGCGTCGTTCAAGCTGCCGCTGCACCCGGACGCGCAGCTGACGGCGGTGGGCTTCCGCGACAACAACGGCAACGCGCTCGACGACTGGTCCTGGTCGCGCACCGGCGGCGAGCTGGCGTTCCTCGCTTCGGGCACCAACTCGCTCGACTGGAACACCCTCTACAACTTCTGGTTCGACGCGACGGTGGCGCCGACCAGCGGCTCGGTCACGATCGACCAGGCGCGCGTCGGCGCGGGTGCGCTGTCGGTTGCGGTCGCCAACGACGTGCCGAACGGCGCCCCGTCGGCGACCGTGGCGTCGCTGGGTTCCGGCTGCTTCGGCCTCGGTCTGTCGGCGACGCGGCCGGTGCTCGGTACCACGGCACAGATCACGACGTCGGGCATCCCGGCCGGCACAACGCTCGGGGTGACGGTGCTGTCGTTCACGCCCGCGCCCGCCCCGATCGACCTGTCGGCGATCGGCATGCCGACGTGCTTCGCCTACGTGGTCGGCGGCACCAATGAACTGTGGCTGAACCCGGTGGGCACCGCCCAGGTGCCGCTCGTGGTACCGAACGCCGCGAGCCTGAACGGGCTATTGGTCGGCGCGCAATCGGTCTCGGCCAGCCCGCCGCTGACGCCGCTCGGCTTCATCGCCTCGAACGGCGTGCTGATGGTCGTCGGCGCGCAGTAGCGCAGCACGCGCGCGGCCCCCGCGTCAGCGGCCCAACAGGGCCTTCTGCGCCGCGTCGAACTCGACCGCCGTCGCCTTGCCGTGGTCGCGCAGGACGTACTCGAGCCAGACGACCTGCATGCCGTCCACGGAGCGCACGGGCAGGCCGTCCTTCCACTCCTTCGGAACCTCGGGCGCCTTCGGCTCGGCCGCCGCTTCGGCCGGGCGTTCGGTGTCGGCGTCTTCGCCGGCCGGACGAGCCCGCTGGGCCTTCTGCGCCTTCATCAACATTTCGCGCGCATCGACCGTCTGGCTGATCATGCGCACGTGGATCCGGCGGACCATGCGCGTGGCCACGTCGACGTCGAGGCAGACGTCGACGATCGGAGCCGGCAGGTCCTCGGCCGACAGGCGCCCAGCCTTCACCATCGATCGCAACGAAGCCAGCATCGGGTTGCTGTCGAGGACGGCGCCGGCGTACTCGAGCGCTTCGACCTGGCCGGGCGCGAGGCACAGGCCGATCCGCTCGACGGCAGCGCCACCCGACTCCGCGATCGTGCGCGGTGCCGCGTCGGGCAGGTTCGCCGCCAACGCGTGCATCAGCAGCACCGGGTCCGGCAGGAACGCGGTGCGAGCGCGCGGCCCCGCCAGGCGCCATCCTGCCGGGAGCCGATCGCGCACCAGCGTGTGT
>JAEUHV010000544.1 GCA_016794485.1 Planctomycetota bacterium | reverse complement strand
GTCCTCGCAACGCCCTCGCAACTCCGTTCCGCCGTTCGCCACGATCGGGCGCGTCCTGATCGAAGGTCCAACATGAAGAACGCACACCGGTTCCTGTCCATCCTGTTCGCCGCCGTTCCCCTGTTCGCGCAGGAAGGGACGGGCGCCACGCCGACCAAGGCCCGTGTCACCGCGGCCGAGCAGTTGTTCCGCGATGCGTGGTGGGCCGAGAGCGGCGCCAACGACGCCGACGCGGCGCTGCGCGGCTACCTCGCCGCGGTCGCGGCCGAAGGTCCCGCCGCGGTGCGGGCACGCGCGCTGCTGTTCGCAGGCCGCTTGCAGCAGAAGCAGGGCAAGTCCGAGGCGGCGCTGGCGGCGTTCCGACGCGTCCTGGGCGAGTTCGCCACCGAGAGTGCGGCAGTGACCGAGGCCCGCGGCCATCTGCGCGAGCTGACCGCGGTCGACCTGCGGCAGAACTACGACGAATGGTACGAGCGCCGGCTGTACTCCGAGGAGGTCCAGCTCGCGGTGCTGGGCAAGATCGAGGCCCTGGCAGCCCTGCGGGGCGAGCAACCGCAAGAAGCGACCGCGCAGCGCGAGCGCGCCCAGACGATCGCGCGGCTCGTCGCCGAACTGCGCGCCTTCGGCAAGGGGGCCGTGCCCGGATTGCGCAAGGCCGCGGTCGGCGGCGCGCCGGGTTTCGTCGATACGGCGATCGAACTGTTGTTCGACCTCGGCGAACTGCCGCCGCTCGCGGCGCTGCTCCGGAACGAGGATTGGGTGTTCGACACCCAGCGGATCCGGCGGTTGTTCGCGGGCAGCCACGGGCCGGACCGCTTGCCCGAGCCGCTGCCCGATCGGTTCCATGCGCACGCGGTCGCCGCAGCACTGCAGGGGCCACGTGCCTTGGCAGAGCGGATCCTGAAGAACGGCGACTCCGTCGACGGCGACATGCTGCGACCTTGGATCGAGGCGGTGCTGTCCGATCCCGCGGCCCGGGGCGCGTTGCTCGGCGCGCTGCGCCAACCGGCCACGTCGCTGCTGTTGCAGCAGTCGATCGAGTCGGCGTTCCAGCAGTGGGACCAGGACGTGCCGATGCCGATCGTGGAGTGGATCGCGCTGGGGGCGCGGCCGGTGCGCGCCGAAACGCGCACGTTCGTCGTCCAGCGGGCAGCCGGGCAACTCGGGCCCGAGGATGCGCAGCCGTTCGACCAGCTGCTCGGCTGGCTGGCCATCGAAGACACGCCGTCGGCCGGGCACGATCCGGCGGTGGTGCAGGCCTTCGCCGAAGGCCTGCGCAGCAACCGGCGCGCCGAGCTGTTGCCGTGGACGGTGGCGCGCCTGCAGGCCGTCTTCATCGCCCTCGCGGCGAACGCCGAAGCACAGATCGACGACGCCGTGATGTTGCTGATCCGGCGCGAGTCGACGCGCGCGCTGTTGGTGGCGATGCTGTTCGGGGATCCGATCGCCTTGGTCGCGCCCTACCGGCTGGCAGGAGGCGACGATGCCGTGGCCGAGCAGCTGTCGCGCAACTTCGTCGGTGCCGCGGGAACGGAAGCCGATGCCCAGATGCACGGCCGCCGTTGGAACGCGGCGCTCGCCGAGGGCTTGCACGCGGCGTGGCCCAAGTACGACGACCAGGCGCGACTCGCGGCACTCGTCGTGCTGCGCGGCGCGATGTGCCAGGTCGCCGAGAAGCGGCCGATCGCGATGCTGTTGACCGGCCTGCGGGCCGGGGCATCGGTGCCGGTGCAGGCCGTGATCGAGGCCCTGCTGCCGATCGCCGGCGGCTGACGCGGCCGGTCCCAGGGGCGTGCTGGCGGCGGATTCCGGACGCGACGTAAGGACGCGGTGCGCGCCGGCTCCTCTGCGGCATGCGCATCCCGCCCCGTCCCCGGGCCGCCGCCGTGGCCCTCGTCCTCCTCGCCACCGCGGTTCCGGCCCAGAACGCCATCGGCGTGACCTTCCAGGGTCAGGTGCTGCGCCTCGACACCACGAACGGCACCGTCAGCGTGCTGGCGACCGGCCTCGCCGGAAAGAACTGCCTCACCTTCGACAACGACAACCGGCTGTGGACGGTGGTCCGGCCGAACGCGGCGCAGCCGATCTGGCGGTTGGCGCGCATCGACCCGTTCACCGGCGCCGAGACCCTGCCGTTCCCGACGGTGAACGTCGGCGACGTGCGTGCGGTGTGCATCGCCCGCGCGCTCGGCGGACTGTTCGCGGTGCGCGATGCGTCGCCGACCGACGAACTCGTGCACATCGACACCGACACCGGGGTCGTGACGCCGATCGGCTCCACCAACCACACCGCCATCCAGGGTCTCGAGGACCCGTTCGGTGGCGCGCGCGCGTGGGACGTCAATGCCGGCCAGCTGTCGATCGACCTGGCCACGGGCTCCACCAACGACCCGTTCCTCGGTGTGGTGGACCCGCCGGGGCTGCAGTACCTGGCCCGCGATCCGGAGACGAACTTCGTGCACGTCGGCCGCGGTTCGCTCTACCGGCTCACGACCGGCTCCGGCACGACGACGTTGCTGGTCAACTTCGCCGGCAACCCCGACCTGCGTGGTCTGGCGTTCACGACCTCGCGCCGCGAG
>JAEUHV010000496.1 GCA_016794485.1 Planctomycetota bacterium | reverse complement strand
CTCCGCCAGCACCGCCTTCTGCACTTCGCCGTCGTCCACCTGCAGGAACTTGATCGCGTAGTCCTTGCCGATCGACATCCGCCGCGCCCGGTACACCAGCCCGAACATGCCGCCACCGAGCTTCGTCGTGATCTCGAATCCCGGCACGTACCCAGGCTTCCGGTAGTCGCGGTAGAACGCTTCCCAATCCGGCAGCGGGCGTTCGGCAGCGGAGCTCATGGCAGGCCGCGGAGTCTACCCGCGAACTCCGGCACGCGTGAAATCCGTCGCCGCCGCGGACATTGGCCTCGCATGGCCGAGGATCGCACGATCGGCGCAGCCATCTCCGCCTACCGCGCCTCCTGCGGGATTCCGCCCGATGGCGGTGCAGGTGCACGCTGGGTCACCGTCCGTGCACTCGGCCTGCCGATCACGTTCCCGAACTTCGCCGCACGGCGCGCGATCCTGTTCCTGCACGACGTGCACCACCTGCTGTCGGGCTACACCACGACGTGGCGCGGCGAAGCCGAGATCGGCGCGTTCGAATTGCGCACCGGGTGCGGCCGCTTCTGGGCGGCGTGGATGTTCAACTCCGGCGGCTTCCTGTTCGGCCTCGCGATCGCACCCCGTGCCATGTTCCGCGCGTTCGTGCGGGCCGGCACCTGCACGAACTTCTACGGCACCGCCGAGGCGACCGTCGCCGAGCGGCCGGTGGCGTCCGCACGGCGTGAACTCGGCCTCGACCAGCCGCCGCGCCGCGGCACGTGGCGCGACGTGGCCGCGTTCACGGTCTGGGCGCTCGGCGTGGTCGGCTTCTGGGTCGCGGCCCCGCTCGCGATCCTGGCCCGGTTGTTCGGCTTCGCCTGAAGTCCGCCGGCGAACGCACACCGGACCGGTAGCATCCGCACCGCTTGCCTCCCGCCGACCAACTCCTGCACTGCCCGCACTTCGGTGCGTGCGGTGGCTGCTCGTCGCTCGACGTGCCGATCGCCGAACAGCTCGACCGCAAGCGGCACCGCGCGCGCGAGCTGCTCGCGCCGTTCCTCGCCGGCGTCGAACCGGAGATCGCGCTGCCGCCGCGCACGCCGCGGCACGACCGCACGTCGATCCTCTACCCGGCCCAACTGTGCAACCGCCGGCTCGAACTCGGCATCTACCGCACGGGCACGCACGAGATCGAGCCGATCCGCGACTGCCGCATCCAGCACAAGGCACTGACGCTGCTCGGCACGCGGCTCGGCGAACTGCTGCGATCGCTGCGCCTGCCGGTCCACCTCGAATCGACCGGCAACGGCCTGGTGCGCGGCGTGAAGGCGCGGGTGATGCCGGGCAGCAACGAGCTGCTCGTCGGCGTGGTCGTCACGCGCCCGCAGTTCTCCGAACGGCCGGCGCTCGCCGAGGGGCTGCAGTCGGTGGCGTCCGACCTGCGCGACGACCAGGGTCGTCCGGTGCGGCTGGTCGGCACGGTGCTGAACGTCAACGATCGGCCCGGCAACGTGCTGCTCGGCCCGCACACCGAGGTGCTGCGCGGCCAGGGCTTCCAGACCGACACGGTCGCGGGGCTGTCGTTCCGGGTGTCGTTCGCGAGCTTCTACCAGCTGCATCGCGCCGCCGAGGCCGTGCTGTTCCGGCCGGCGCTGGCAATGCTCGGCTGTGTGCGCGGCCTGCGCATCGTCGACGGCTACGGCGGCGTCGGCACGTTCGGTCTGCGGCTCGCGAAGGCCGGAGCGGCGCACGTGACGATCGTCGAGAGTTCGCCGAGCAGTTGCGCCGACGCACGCGCCAACCTCGCCGCGAACGCGCTGGCCAACGTCGAGGTGCGCGAACAGCCGTTCGGCAGCGCGCCGTTGCCCGCCTGCGACCTGCTGGTCGCCGATCCGCCGCGCGCCGGCCTGCTCGAAATCGGCGCGGCCGCGATCCTGGCCACTGCCCCACCGCGCGTGCTGCTGGTGTCGTGTTCGCTGGACTCGCTGGCGCGCGACCTCGCCGCGCTGCACGGCGCGTATCGCGTAACGGCCCTGCGGCTGTGCGACCTGTTCCCGCACACGGAGCACGTCGAAGCGGTGACGCTGCTCGAACGGCGGTGAAGCAGGCCCGGGTTCAGCGGCCGAGCTTCTTCTGGATGCGGCCGCGGAACGTCGTCATGATCGCCTTCGCCAGGTCGCACGACTGCGCGATCCACTCGGCGTTCTTCAGCACGCGCGGGCTCGTCTGCGCCCGGATGGCCGCCAGGTACGGCTCGACGCGCGCGAACAGCAGCAGCCCTTCGCCGTTGTTCTCCAGCAGGAACTCGGTGTGCACGACGCCGTGCTGCGCCATGCCGTAGACCATCTCCCAGTAGGTCGTGGTCTGGCGCCACGCGGTGTTGAGCGGGTGCTCGGGCAGGAGGATCGCCAGCGCCTCCTTCTCGTCGCGCGGCCAGAAGTCGCGGTTGATCGCGTCGCGCGACTGCCGCATCACCGGCTCACGGCGCAGGTCGTAGATCTTGAGGACGAGGTCGGCGTCGTGGTGGTCGGGTGCGTGCTTGCTCATGCGCGGAAGCTTGGCCTCGGGCGAGCACGGAAGGAAGGCTGGCCCTGCCTTGCACCGTTCCTGCACCACGCGCCCGAAAGCGGGCCGGCCGCTCCATCTCGGTGGAGGGCCCTGATGGCGACACCACACGATTCCCTGTTCCGCGAGACCTTTGCCGACCCGAAACACGCCGGACCGTTGCTGCGCGCCATGCTGCCGCCGGCGATCCGGAGGTTGGTGCGCTGGCGCACCCTGCGACCGGCCGCCGAGTTCTTCCGCGAGGAGGGCGAGAACGGCCTGTTCGTCGATCGACTGTTCACGGCCCGGATCGGCAAGCGGCTCGCGTTCCTGCTGTTGCTGCTCGAGCACAAGAGTCGGCCCGATCGATGGACGGCCCTGCAGATGCTCGCCTACATCGTCGCGATCTGGCGGGAGATCCACCGCCGGTCGCCGGCCCGGCGCTACCTCCCGATCGTGCTGCCGATCGTCGTGTCGATCGGCAAGCGTGCCTGGCGCACCAGTACGGACATCCGATCCTTGCTCGATCTGGCGCCGATCCCGAAGGCGGAGCGCGCGACGATCCTGGCCATGGTGCCGCAGTTCCGGTTCCAGCCGCTGGACCTCGCGGCCTGCACCTCGACCGAACTTCGCCGCCTCGGCTTGTCGTTGCTCGGCCTCTGGACCGTTGCCATGCAGCAATTCGTCGCCCCCCATCGCGGCGACGACGCGAAGGCGGCCGCGGCGATCGCCGAGTGGGCCGTCGTCGCTCGCCGCCTCCTGACCACCAGCAACGGGCGAGACGCCATCGACACGGTATTCTCCTACCTGCTACGAGTTACCAAACTCGGGCGGCGTCGCCTCCACGCCATCCTCGAACAGCACCTCGGAGCCAAGCGCATGGCCAAGTTCGTTTCCACCTACCAACGCATCACCAAGACGAGCGAGGAACTCGGCCACCGTCGCGGCAAGGCCGAGGGCAAAGCCGAAGGCAAAGTCGAAGGCAAAGCCGAGGGCAGTGCCGAGGTCGTGCTGCTGTTGCTGCGCCAGCGCTTCGGCCCGTTGCCGCGTGCGACCGAACTCCGGGTGCGGCGGGCCAAGCCGCGCCAACTGTCGCGCTGGGCCCGTCGCCTGCTCACCGCCGATCGGCTGACCGCCGTGTTCGCCGATTGCTGAACGACACCTCACGCTGGCCCCGCATGTTCCTCCGCCTCGGTTTGCTCGCCGCACTTTGCCTCCCCCCACTGACCGCGCAGAAGGCACCAACTCCCGAACGTGACCCCGCCCGCGAGTTCTTCGCGCGAGGCGAAGTCGTGCACGTGCGCCTGCGGCTGCGGCCGGAAGAACGCCAGAAGCTGCGCGACAAGCCGCGCGAATACGCCGCCGCCGACCTGCGCATCGACGACGCGGTGTTCCCGAACGTCGGCGTCAAGCTGAAGGGCGCCGCCGGCAGCTTCCGCGCCATCGACGAGCGGCCGGGCTTCACCGTGCACCTCGGCAAGTTCGACGGCGCCGAGCGGTTCCACGGCCTCGCCCGCTTCCACCTCAACAACGGCGCACAGGACGACTCGCGCTTGTGCGAG
This sequence comes from Planctomycetota bacterium, assembly GCA_016794485.1. Taxonomy (GTDB): domain Bacteria; phylum Planctomycetota; class UBA1135; order UBA1135; family UBA2386; genus UBA2386. The sequence goes on along the minus strand of JAEUHV010000496.1, from coordinate 1,899 downwards.
TGGCTCGGCCACGAAGTGTTCACCGCGGCCGGCCACCCGGCCCCACGCGTCGCGCACGCGCGCGTGTGGCTCGACGACCAGGACCAAGGCCTCTACGTGCTGCGCGAGTCGTTCGACAAGCAGTTCCTGGTGCGCGTGTTCGGCAGCGACGCCGGCAACCTCTACGACGGCGGCTTCTGCCAGGACGTCGACACCGATCTGGAGAAGGACAGCGGCAAGGGCCCCGACGACCACGCCGACCTGCACACCTTGCGCGACCTGTGCAGCGGGGTCGACCGCGAGCGCGGTGACGCCCTGGCGGCCGCCATCGACGTGCCGACGTTCGTCGACTTCGTGGCACTCGAGTCGATGCTCGGCCACTGGGACGGCTACTCGCGCAACATGAACAACTTCCGCCTGTGGCTGCCGACGGGCGGCAAGGCGGTGTTCCTGCCGCACGGCATGGACCAGCTGCTCGGCGACACCGACTACTCGGTGCTCGACCATCCGCCGGCGATCGTCGCCAGCGCGGTGCTGCAGGTGCCCGCGTTCCGCAAGCGCTACCGGGATCGGCTGAAGGCGCTGCTGCCGCACGTCCAGCCGGCGCGCCTCGTGCCGAAGCTCGAAGCGATGGCGGCGAAGCTGCAGAAGGAGCTGCGCACCGTCGGCGACGACGCCGTGCAGGCGCACGCCGAGGCGGTCCGGTCGCTGGTCGACCGCGTGCGCGCGCGCGCCGACAACCTCGACAAGCAGAGCAAGGCCCCCGAGCCCAAACCGCTGCAACTCGCGGTCGGCAAGGCGATGGCGCTGAAGAACTGGAACACCGCCGCCGAGACCGGTGGCGTCGAACTGGCGAAGAAGGGCTTCCAGGGCGTCTCGGCGCTGCACGTGCAGTGCCAGCCGGGCGAGGACGGCGAACGCGTCGCCGCATGGCGTACGCACGTCCTGCTCGGCAAGGGGCGCTACCAGCTGCGCGGCACCGCGCGCTGCGACAAGCTCGTGCCGACGCCGAAGGACGGCGATGGCAACGAGCACGGCGGCGTGCGCCTGCGCGTCGACGGCGCGATCAGCGAACGGCTCACCGGCGACCGCAACTGGACGGCGCTGGTGTGCGACTTCGAGGTCGGCGAGTTCCAGCGCAACGTCGAGCTGGCGTGCGAACTGAAGGCGCTCGGCGGCCAGGGCTGGTTCCGCTTCGACTCGCTGTCCCTGGTGCGGCTGCCGGACTGACGCCGTTCACGCCGAGGCAGGCCGCAACTCGATCGCACCGAACGCGCAGGCCCCCGGTGACGACCAGCGGAACACGTGCGCCGAGTGTCCGGTCGCCGCGTGCAGCGCCTTCTTGATGCGCAGCGCCTCGTACCAGACCTTGCCGTGCGGGCCGAGCAGAACCACCGTGCCGCCGCGACCACGGCCGCTGGCCTTGGCTCCGAACACCGCGCCGCCCGCATCGCGCCGCTTGCGGGCTTCGTCGACGGCGAGGTCGACCACCGCATCGGAGCACCCCGCCGCCGCATACGCCGCATGCGCCGCGAACATGACGTCGCCGAGTTCACGCCGCAGCACGTCCGCCGGTTCGCCCTGCCACAGGCCCAGGAAGCGCTCGGCCCGCGCCTCGTCGCCAGCGTCGCCGCCGCCGTGGCGCGAAGCCTGCGGCGCCGTGCCCGTGGCGAGGCCCACGATCTCGAGATCCGACGGCGTGGCCAGGCTGCGTTCGGCCACGCCGCCGCGCACGACGAACAACTCTCCCGGTGCTCCCCCGACCACGGTGTGCACGTCGGCGAGGGTCGTCGGCGTGCGCATCACCTCGGCCTCGACCACCATGGCAAGCGCCGCCAGATCGACGGGTGCCAGGTCGGAACCCATCTGCAACGCGAACGCGCGCAACACGGCGATCGCGATCGCCGTCGACGCCGCGAC
>JAEUHV010000048.1 GCA_016794485.1 Planctomycetota bacterium | reverse complement strand
TGGTGCAGAACTACGGCCTGAGCTCGTGCCCGGGCAGCGGCAACCGCACGCCGCGCATCGCCGCCAACAGCCTGCCGACGATCGGCAACGGCGCATTCACGCTCGGCGTCGACAACGCCCTTCCGGGCACGATCGCCGTGTGCGGCATCGCGCTGGCACCCTCGGCGATCGTGATCGACGGTTGCCGCGTGCTGCTCGGGCTGCCGTTCACCACGCTGCCGGCGGTGGTCACCTCGGCAGCCGGCACCGCCACTTCACCGCTGCCGATCCCGGCCAACCCGGCCCTCGACGGCGTGCAGCTGTTCGCCCAGTACGCAGTGTTCGATCCGAACGGGCCGTTCCTCGGCGAGATGGCGCTCAGCGACGGCCTGCGGCTCCGCCTCGGCAACTGATCGTTCCCGGGCGACGCAGTCGCTGCAGGTCACCGCGCGAACTCGCCGCCCCGTTCGTGACCGAGCGCCTCGGCTTCCGCGCATGGATTGGGCTGCGGCGGCCGTGCCACCTGCTCGAACCGCTGCTCGGCCGCGGTTGCTGGCAGCCGGATCCCTGGCTGTGGTGGGTGACGCATGATTCGTAAGTAGTTTATCTAGAACGTATTGTGAGCTGATTTGCAACTTCGGAGTTGTCTTCCGATATTGCATGCATGCATGCTTCCCCCGTGTTGCGACCGGCCAGGGCCGACGCCGTGGCCCAGGCCCTGCAGCGCGCCCCCATCGTGGCTTTGCTTGGCCCACGCCAGTGCGGCAAGACCACGTTGGCGAGGGGACTCCTGCCGGCCACGTGCTTCGACCTCGAGAGCTCGCTCGATCGCGGCACCTTGGCGGCGGCGCCGGAGACCACTCTCGGATCCCAGCGCGGCCTCATCGTGCTCGACGAGATCCAGACCATGCCCGAGCTGCTCCCGATCCTGCGGGTGCTCGCGGATCGACCCGAGGATCCCGCCCGGTTCCTGCTGCTCGGCAGCGCGTCGCCCGACCTGATGCGCGGAGCAGCGGAGACGCTGGCGGGACGCATCGCCTTCGTGCCCATGGGCGGCTTCGACATCGACGAAGTCGGCGCCGCGGCCATGCAGCAGCTGTGGCAACGTGGCGGCTTCCCACGCTCCTTCCTCGCCGCCGACGACGCGAGCAGCTACGCGTGGCGGCAGGACTTCATCGAGACGTTCCTCAGCCGCGACGCGGCGCGATTCGGCATCTCGCTGCCACCCGAGCAGCTGCGCCGGTTCTGGACGATGCTGGCGCACAACCACGGCGGAGCGCTCAACGCATCCGAGCTGGCGCGTGGCATCGGCGTCGACCAGAAGACCGCAGCCAAGTACGTCGACGTGCTGGTCGGCACCTTCCTCGTGCGGCGACTGCCGCCTTGGTTCACCAACACGAAGAAGCGGCTGGTGAAGACACCGAAGGTCTACGTGCGCGACAGCGGCGTGCTGCACGCGCTGCTCGGCCTGCGCAACGAATCCGAGATCCTCGCGCACCCACGCTTCGGCATGTCGTGGGAGGGCTTTGCCCTCGAACACGTGATCCAGGCTCTTCGCGCCGAACGCGACGCGTGTTTCTGGGGCTCGCCTTCGGGAGCCGAAGTCGATCTCGTCGTTCCGCGCGGCGGCAAGGTGTACGGCTTCGAGTGCAAGTTCCAGGACGTGCCGACCACCACGCGTTCCATGCACGTTGCCAAAGAGGAACTCGGCCTCGAGCGCCTGTACGTCGTCTATCCCGGCCGACGTTCGTTCGAGCTCGCCGAGGGCATCCGTGCCTTGCCCTTGGTCGAGGTCTCCACCGCGCTGCGCGATCTGTAGCACCACGGCCGACCTCGACGAACGCGACGAATCACCCGCCATCACCAGCGACCACGGCAGCATGGTCGAGTCCGAAGCGCGCGAGGTACTTGCGCAGCCGGTCGGCGTCGTTCGCCGTCGCCCGCTTCGTGCGCGACACCGCGAACAGTTCACGCCCGGCCGCCGACAGGGAATGGCTGCGCCGGCAGCAGCGCACGACCGCCGCGAGCTGCACGCGGTCGAACCGATCGATCGCCGCGAGACGTTGCTCGCCGAGCAGCCCGACCAGCAGAGTGTCGTCGTCCGCATCCACGATCGCCGCGGGGTCCCCGCCGTCGCGCCGCCAGTCGGCTTCGAGCCGTTCGATCTCGCCAGCGACGTCGGCTTCGGTGATGCGGCCCGCGTGGGCCAGCGTGCACAACCGCGTGATGCTGCCGTTCAGGTCGCGGAAGTTGCCGCGCCACGCTGCCGCCGGCGACGTGGCGAACTTCAGGTACGCGCGCCGCGCCTCGGCCGAGAAGTGCACGCGCCGGCCGACCTGCTGCGACCAGCGGTCGAGCTCGTAGTCGACGTTCGGTTCGACGTCCTCGAGCCGCTGGCTCAATCCCGGCAGCCGGAACGTCCACAGGTTGATGCGCGCGAGCAGGTCTTCGCGGAACGCACCGCGCGCGACCGCGGCGCCGAGGTCGCGGTTGGTGCCGGCGATCAGCTGGAAGTCGCTCTGCACCTCCTTGTCGCTGCCGAGCGGCAGGAAACGCTTCTCCTCGAGCGCGCGCAACAGCATCGCCTGCTCGTCGAGGCCGAGTTCGCCGATCTCGTCGAGGAACAACAGGCCGCCGTCGGCGCCGCGCAAGAGGCCGGGCCGGTCCTGCAGGGCGCCGGTGAACGCGCCGCGCTTGTGGCCGAACAACGCCGAGTGCGCGCCATCGCCGCGGATCGTCGCGCAGTTGACCTCGACGAACGGGCCGGCGAGCTGGTGGCGCTGCTTCTTGAGGTCGTAGATGCGGCGCGCGAGCTGCGACTTGCCGGCCCCGGTCGGCCCCATCAGCAGCATCGGCGCCTTCGACAGCGGCGCCACGCGTTCGACCTGCGTGATGAGTTCGTTGAAGGCGCGGTTGGCCGTGTGGATGCCGGACTTCAGCAGCGACTCGCCCTGTTGGCGTTCTTGCGCGAAGCGCTGCGCCAGCTTGTCGAAGCGCGACAGATCGAGGTCGATGATCTGCCAGGTCCCCGGCACCTTCATGTTGGGCGGCGGTGGCCCGGTCTGCAGCAGACGGGCGGGGAAGTGACGCGTCTCGGTCAGCAGGAACAGGCAGATCTGTGCCACGTGCGTGCCGGTCGTCATGTGCACCAGCACGTCGTCGTCCTCGGGATCGAACGCGAGTCGCTGCGCCGTGTGCCACAGGCGATCGAACACCTCCTCGAAGTCCCACGGATCGCGCAGGCCGAGGTCGATGCGCTCGACCTTCGTCTCCGGCGACACTTCGGCGAGGTCGGCCACGACGACTTCGTAGAGCTTGCCGTAGCGCGGCTCCGTCAGCAGCACGAGGCGGCTGACGAGCAGGTCCTCGTGCATGCACATCGCGACGTTCGGCCGCCAGTGGTCCCAACGGTCGCGGCCTTGCAGGCGGTCGAGCTGGGTGCCGAGGAAACTGACGACGGTGTGGCCGCGGGATCGGGTCATGGGCGTGGCGGGCGATCGGATCAGCACGATGCGTCTGGGTCGTTCCGGCCGGACCGCGCCCTCGACCATAGCCAATGCGCTAGTGCCTTCGCCATTGGGCCTGTGATGGCCAGGTCACGAGCGCGCCGATCCCCGACACAGCCAGACGGCGCTTCGCTGGGCTGCGAGTTGCCCCTTGACCGTCATCCCCGACGATGTTCCCGCTCCGCAAGCGCGGCGACGGCAGCGAAGGATGGACCGCTACCTACCAACCGATCGTCGCAGCTAATCCGCTGGTCACGGCGACGCCACCCGGGTGGTAGAGCACGATTGCTTGCGCATAGAAAGGAAACCCGACGATCTGGGGAAGGTGCGGCAATGGCACTGAAAGCTGTGCCGTGCCGGTTGTCGTGATGGTGGCGACGGTCTCGGCCGTCGAGACGAGTTGCTGGCAACCGGGCCAACCGAGTACGCCTAGGTCGAAAGGCAGCGGATACCAGCCTCCTGGGCCGAGGTTCATCGTCGTGTCGAAGCCGAACACGAACACTGGCACGGTGATCAAGTTGGGCAACGCGCCGACGACGAACGTGCACGGTCGGCCGATGCGCGGCAACGAGCCCGGCTCGACGGCCAGCGTTGGCGTCAGGCCGTAGGGGCCGACGCAGCCCTGACCAAAAGGCGCGATGGTCGCAGCCGGCAGCGCTTCTACGACGACGTCGTCGAGCCAGCATAGGTGCGACATGCCGAGCGCCTCACGGTTGTGGACGACGATCTGCCGATGCGGCGAAGTCGACGACGTGATAGCGCGTTCGATTTCCCACCACTGGCCGTTGGGACCGTCGACGCGGGCGCGAAAGCCCCAACCGAGGTCGAGCAGTTCGGCGGTGTAGGTCACGCCGACGACGAACTGCACGCCCGGGCCGGCCGCCGTCGACGGTCCCACGGACACCAGTCCGCTTCGCGTGAGAATGTCCAACGACGGTCCGCTGTACATCTCGGCCCGAAGTTCGACGCCATGCTGCGTCTCCCCGTAGCCCCCCGAGGGAACTCCATCGCTGCGCAGCAGAAGTTGGAAGAAGTCGCCCGTATCCGTCCACCGCCACGTGCACCGCACACGGAACGGCCCGTTCGCGACGGCGTCGAACACCTGCTGCGACACGAGATGGCCGCGGTTCCGCAGCGCGCACTGGCCGTTCTGCACGGTGACCGATGCCCCGCCCTGAGGGATGCCCGACGTGACGATGCTCCACTTCGCGGGATCGACCACACCCGAACTGAAGTCGTCGGCGAGCAGGACCTGAGCCTGCACCGACGCGACCACACCTGACACCGCCAAGACGAACCACACGGAATCGAGGTAGCGCATGACCGAAGGAAGCTAGTGGGTTGACTTGGAAGTCCGCGACATTTGTCTGGGCATTCGCTGTTCGCGAGTCGCATTCGCGTCCTCGCAGTATCGGCGAAGGTTGTCGAGGATGGCGTCGGCCGACTTCGTC
>JAEUHV010000420.1 GCA_016794485.1 Planctomycetota bacterium | reverse complement strand
ACCGTACCGGCGGGCCCGAGGTGCTGCAGCTCGACGACGTCGCGCTGCCGCCCCCGGCGCGCGGCGAACTGCGGCTGCGCCAGACCGCGATCGGCGTCAACTTCCTCGACTGCTACCACCGCAGCGGCCTCTATCCGTTGCCCGAACTGCCGCACGGCATCGGCAGCGAGGCGGTGGGCGTGGTCGAGGCGATCGGCGACGGCGTGCGCGGCGTCGCGGCCGGCGATCGGGTCGCGGTCGCCGGGGGCGTGCTGCCGGGCAGCTACGCCGAGGCTCGCAACGTGCCCGCCTGGCGGGTCGTGCCGGTGCCGCCCGGACTCGACGACGTCACCGTGGCCGCGACGCTGCTGAAGGGGCTGACCGCCGAGTTCCTGGTCCGGCGCGTGTTCAAGGTCGGGCCCGGCCATCGGGTCCTCGTGCACGCCGCCGCGGGCGGGGTCGGCCTCTTGTTGTGCCAGTGGCTGCGGCACGTCGGCGCCACCGTCGTCGGCGTGGTCTCGAGCGCCGAAAAGGCGGTGATCGCGCAACCGTTCTGCCATCGCGTCGTGGTGCGCGGCGCCGAGGACGTGGTCGAGGTCGTGCACCAGATGACGCAGCAGAAGGGCCTCGACGTGGTCTACGACTCGGTCGGCCAGGCGACGTTGCGCGAGTCGCTGCGCTGCCTGCGCAAGCGGGGATTGCTGGTGTCGTTCGGCAACGCCTCGGGCCGGCCCGAACCGCTCGCGCTGCAGGAGCTGCAGGCCGGATCGTTCTTCGTCACCCGACCGACGCTGCACGACTACACCGCGACGCGGCAGGAACTGCTGCACGCCTGCGAGCACCTGTTCGAACGGCTGCGCGGCGGGGTGTTGCGAGCGCGAATCGACGGGACGTTCCCGTTGGCCGAGGCCGCAGCGGCGCATCGGCGGATCGAGTCGCGGGCGAGTGCCGGGGCGATCGTGCTGCTGCCTTGACTCAGTTGCAGTGGCCGAGGGCGAGCATCGCGTAGCAGGTGCAGAGGATGTCGAGGTTCTCGTACCAGCGGCCGTTCTTGTCGTTGAGCCACGCGCCGTTCGGCAGCTGGCTGGCTTCGAGACAGGCGCGCAGGTCCTTGCGCCATTCGACTTCGGCGGGCTTGCCGTCCTTCTGCGTCGCGATCTTGTCGACCTTGCTCGCGTCGAGGGCCTGGGCCAGCAGGAGGTAGTAGTAGAACAGGCCCTGGAAGCGCGTCTTCTCGCCGAGCTTGGGGTCGGCGCCGGGATTCTCGACGAGGGTCCAGTTCGCCCCGATCCACTGCACCGCCGCCTTCACGCGCGGGTCGTCGCCCGGCAGGCCACACAGCAGGTAGCACTTCAGCAGGGCGTAGGTCATCGAGCCGTAGCTGCGCGGCACGCGCGTGCCGTCGGGCAGGTCGATCGCGCCGGCCGGCGACTCGCCGGGGTAGTAGACCGCGCCACCGTCCTTGCCGACCGCGAACGTCGCCGGCTCGCTGCCTTCGGCCTTCACCTTGAGCTTGCCGCCGAGGTCGTTGGTGCCGGGCAGGTTCTGGGTTCGTTGCAGGAACACCACCGCACGGCGGAACGCGTCGTCGTTGGCGGGCAGGCCGGTGTCGCGCAGCGCCTGCAGCGCGAACTGCACGTTGCTGAGGTCGCTGCGTTCGCCCTTGCTGCCGTAGCCGATGCCGCCGTACTCGACGTCGGCCGGCGAGCTGCCGTTGGTTTCGCAGTGCTGGATCGCCAGGATGTACTTCTGCGCCTTCTGCAGCACGGGCTTCGTGCGTTCGTCCTGCCAACGCGCCAGCGCCATGACCGCCGCACAGGTCGTGTAGTTCTGCACCCGCTGGCCGAACGAGCCATCCTCGTTCTGTTGCCCGAGCAACCACGTGAGGCCCTGCTCGATCACCTTCTTGTCGGCCTCGCTGCGCGCGGCCAACGGCTTGCTCTGCAGCGCCGCTAGCGCGAGGCCGGTGAAGCCGGGGTCGGGGAAGCTGCGTTCGCCCATCTTCACGGCGAACACGCCGTCCTTCTGGTGGCCCAGCAGGAAGTCGAAGCCCTTCTGCTGGGCCGGCGACCAGCTGGGTGCGGCGGTCTGGGCGAACAGGGCCGCCGTGCCGAGCGTCACGGCGTACAACGAACGGAGGATGGTCATGGAGTGTCCAGGTCGGCGGGGCTGTCGGGATCGTCGCGGCCGCGCAGTCGTTTGCGCAGCGTCGCGCGATTCATGTTCAAAGCGCGTGCCAGGTACGTCGGCTTGTGCTCGTAGCGCGGCAGCAGCAGCCCGAGCACGCGCTGTTCGAGTTCGTCGAGCAGCGTGTCGTAATCGTGCACGGTGCGCAGCCGCTCGTCGAGCCACGCCGCCAAGGCGTGGTCGAGGTTGGCGAACGAGCCCGGCGCCGCCGTGGTGACGCCGCCTTGCAGTTCGGGACCGAGATGGGTCGCCAGGATCGACGTTCCCTGGCAGGTCGCGGCCGCGCGTTCGAGCACGTTGCGCAGTTCGCGCACGTTGCCCGGCCAGTCGTACTGCTGCAGCAACTGGGCGGCGTCGTGGGACAGCGTGAGCGGGCGACCTGCGGCGATCCCGGCCAGCAGGTAGCCGGCGAGGCCGGGAATGTCGCTGCGGCGGTCGGCGAGCGGCGGCAGCTTCACCTCGAGCACGCGCAGCCGGTAGAGCAGGTCCTCGCGGAAGCGTTTGCCTGCGACCAGAGCCGGCAGGTCCTGGTTGGTCGCCGCAATGATGCGCAGGTCGACGCGCAGGTCCTCGCGGCCGCCGACGCGAACGAACGTCTTTTCCTCGACGAAGCGCAGCAGCTTCACCTGGACCGCCGGCGGCAGCTCGCCGATCTCGTCGAGGAACAACGTGCCGCCGGCGGCGCGTTCGACGTGGCCGATGCGGGTCTGGATCGCGCCGGTGAAGGCGCCCTTCTCGTGTCCGAACAGCTCGGCTTCGAGCAGCGTCTCCGGCAGGCTCGCGCACGACAGCGACACGAACGGCGCCTGGTGGCGGGCACTGTGCAGGTGGATCACGCGCGCGGTCAGCGACTTGCCGATGCCGGTCGGCCCGGTGATCAGCACCGGCGCGTCGCTCGAGCAGGCGTGCGCGATCGCGGCGAACGCCGGCTGCATCGCCGCCGACGAACCGATCAGCAGCGGCGCGCCCTGGCTCGCGGCCGGCGCCGCCGCCGGTGCCGGTGCCGGGGCCGGCTCGGCGCTGCGCAGCAACGCCCGCACGGTGCGTTCGAGTTCGCCGAGGTCGAGCGGCTTCACCAGGTAGCCCGACGCGCCGCGCTTCCTGGCCTCGACGGCGTTCTGCAGGTTGCCGTGCGCGGTGACGATCAGCACCGGGAGATCGGGCTGCCCGGCACGGATCGTCGCCAGCGTCTCCAGGCCGTTCTGGTCGGGCAGGCCGATGTCCAGCACGACGAGGTCGGGGCGGCTCTTCTGCAGATGCTGCAGGCCGAGGGTCGCCGACGCGACGGTGGTCGCCGCGCACCCGATGCGGCGCATCAGGATCGCCAGCGCCGACGCGAGCGCCGCTTCGTCTTCGATGATCAGTACGGAACTCATGCGGGATCCAAAGTCAGGCCGGGCAGGTGCACCGTGACGCAGGCACCGCCTTCGGCTCGGTTGGCGACGGTCAGGGTGCCGCCGTGCGCTTTCACGATCTCGCTGGCGACCGACAGTCCGATGCCCATGCCACCTTCACGTTCGCTGAAGAAGAACTCGGCGAAGCGCTGCAACGCCGCGGCCGAGAAGCCGCGACCGGAGTCGCGGAAGTGCACCGCGATGCCGCCGGGTTCGCGCCGTGCCTCGATGTGCAACGTGCCGCCGCCCGGCATCGCCTGCAGCGCGTTGGTGAGCAGGTTGCGGAACACCTGGTCGAGGCGCCGGCCGTCGGCGGCGACGACGAGTCCCGATCCGGCTGCGAGCTGCACTTCGGCGCGCGCGTGACGGCACTGTGCGTCGGTGCCGGTGACGACCTTGGCGAGCCATTCGCCGACGTCGATGGGGGCCAGCGCCGGCGGCTCGGGCCGGGTCAGGAACAGCCACTGGTTCAGCAGGTTCTCGATGCGGCCGGCCTCGTGCTCGATCGTCGCCGCGGCTTCGTCGGCACCGTGGCCGGCGCCGTGCAGCAGTTGGGCGTGCATGCGGATCGCCGCGACCGGGTTCTGCACCTCGTGCGCCAGCGCCGCGGTCATGCGGCCGAGCACCGCCAATTTCTCCATGCGTTCGCGCGCCGTGCGTTCGTCGTGCAGCGCGGCGCGTGTGCGCAGGAACGCTCGGGCGAGGTCGCCGATCTCGTCGGCGCGTCGGGCTTCGGGCAGGTCCACCGGTTCGTCGGTTTCGATCCGGGGCAGCATCGCACGCAGGTTGTGCAAGGGGCGCGTGACGCTGCGCACGACCACGCTTGCGGTCAGCACCAGCAGCAGCACGACCACGGCCAGGAGTTGCGCCACCAGCAGGCCGGACGCAGCGGTGTCGACTTCGCGCACGAGCACGAAGTCGCCGCGGCCGTCGGTCGGGATCGCGATGGTCTGGTGGCCGCCGTGTTCGCGCACCTCGCGGTCGGCCGGCTGGTCCTGCAGTGCGAACGCGCGCAACGGCTCGGGCGGCCGCGGCAGCAGCTGGCCGTGCACCCGCGCGAACACGGCATGGCCAGTGACGCGTGCGAGGTCGCGCGCCAGTTCCTCGGTCGGCGGCAGGCCCTTGGTGCCCACGAACACGCCGATCGTGGTCGCGACTCGGCGGAAGCGCTCGGTGTCCTGCAGTGCGAGTTGCCGCGGGATGAACCACAGCAGGAACAGGGTCAACGCACCGACGAGCAGCACGAACGGCGCGCCGATGCGCCAGGTGAGTCGGTGGAAGGCCATGAGGCGAGCGGTCGCCAGTTTGGCCGCAGGACCGGCCGAAGCAAAGGCACCTGCGCACGTCGGTTCCAGGACCGCCCCGCCGGTGGGCATTGGCTGTTCGCGCCCCGGGTCGGGATGGGCACGCAACGCCCATGCTCGCCGTGGAACGCTATCCTGCGGGCCATGGATTCCGGCCTCGACCGCATCGCGGTGGCTTCCCCGTGTTCCACCGATTGGAACGCCATGGTCGGCGACGAGCGCCGTCGCTTTTGTGCGTCGTGCCGGCTGCACGTGCACGACCTGTCGGCGATGACGACGGCCGAAGCCGAAGCGTTGCTGCGCGCTGCGGGCGGCGGTCGGCTGTGCGTGCGTTTCTTCCGCCGCGCCGACGGCCGCGTGTTGACGCGCGATTGTCCGGTCGGCTTGCGCGCCCGCGTGCGGCGGGCTTGGGCGCGGGCGGCGGCACTCTGGTGCGCGCTGTGGACGGGAACGGCGGCGTGTTCGCCGTCGTCGGTCGCCGGGAACGCACCGGTTCTTCCGGTGACGATGGGGGACCTGGTGCCGCCCTCGCCTGACGCGACTTCGCCTTCGACCACGCCGCCAGCGACCTCACCGGAGGCAGTTGGGCCTCGCGCGCCCGCACCTGGGGGAACGGGCCGCAGATGAACCTCGCCAGCGCGCGGCATGGGGGAATCCAGTGATGATGATGGCGCGACTGGGTTCGCTGCTCGGGTTCGTGCTGCTCGCGGCCTGTGCCGCCGTGAGGCCCGCGGACGTACCCACCGTTGCATCCGCCGTGCTTGTTGCGGATGCGGCGCGAACCTGGCCCGGAGCCGGCGCGGTGTTGGCCGGCTTCGACACGAGGGGGGAGGGCGCGCTGCGCCACGGCGACCGGGTGTTGTACGGCATCGAACTCGCGCGCGGCGACGCGTTCGAACGCCGACTGCTGCTGGTCGAGGTGGTCCGCGACGGCTTCCCGATGCAGCGGCTCGGCAGTGTGTGGTTCAAGGCGCCCGCAGCCGCGCCCGGGACCTTCGTCGCCCCGGAACGGCGGATTCGCGGCGTCGAACTCGCGCTCACGATGTTCGACGAACACGGCCGCGAACTGCAGCGTTCGCGCGGTGGGCAAGTGCCCGACTGGGTGCTCGAAGCCGGGTTCGTGGACGACATCCGCGCGGTGCGCGCCGGGGACGCCGCCACCGACGCGATCGCCAGCGTGCGATTGCTGTGGGTCGTGCAGATGTTGCAGGACGACGCGATCCTGAATGGCCTGCTGCGCCAGGTGGCGTCGGTGCCGCTCGACCCGCGGTTGTTGTTCCGGCGCGAGCTGCGCCTCGCGCCCGGGTTTGCTCGAGGCCGTGAGGTCGCGACCGTCGATGGCATGGCCGCTCTCGGTTCGCCCTTCGAACTGCCGTTCGACATGTTCCTGAACGACTCGCTGTTCGTGCGGTTGTCGGCGACGGTGGTGCCGCCCCGCGGGGCGACCGGCGTGGCGGCAGGGATCATCGGCTTGCTGGCACAGCAGGCGACCGACCCCGGTCGACGACTGACGTTGCAATTGCTGGCATGCGCGCGTGGGCCGCAGAGTGAATGGCAGCGGCACGGCATGCTGGTGCTCTGCGGCACGGTCGACGAGGGGGCGGCCCTCGCGTTCGCCCCGGACGGCGGGCGTATGGTGATGCCGGGCCGGATCGGTGCGGTGGAACTGCGCGATCTGCGGTCTCCGGATCCCACGGTCGCCACGGAGCTGACCGGCGGATCGCATCCGGTCGCCGACCTCGCGTTCATCGACTCCGACACGGTGTTGGTGGCCCGTGGTCCAGCGCTCGAGATGTTCGTGGTGCGCGATGCCGTCCCGGGTCGGCCCCTGGCGCCGGTGGCGACGTTCCCGCTGCCGCGGCGGCCCGTGGCGTTGCTCGCTGTCGGGAACGGCCAGGCTTTCGTCGGTTGCGTCGGCGGCGAGGTGCAGCGCTGGTCGTTCGCAACGGGACCGGAGGCGCCGGTGCGTGAAGTGGTGCGACCGCCCCTCGTGTTGTCCGCGACGTTCGGTGGGGCGCCGACGGCGCCCGTCGCATTGGATCCGGGGCGAGCCTTCCTTGCCGCGGCGGAAGATGCCGAGGGTGTTGAGGTGCGATGGTTCGCCGAGACTGCGTGCTACCGCCGTTGCACCGACGGCAGTTGGCGCAAGACCGCGATTCCCGCCGCGCCGGTGTCGGCGCCCCCTGTGCGCGTGTCCAAGAATGGCGAACGGGTGGAACGCAGCGACGGCCTGCACGTGTTTGCTGGCCAGACCCTGCAAATCACCTGGCCTGCCGGCAAGGGGTTGCACGCCGTCGGCATTCCCATGGGCGACCACGACGACCCTGCCGCCACCGCACACGGGTTCGATCCGACCGGGCGCTTCTACGCGCACGTCGGTCCGGGCCTGCGCTTGTTGTGCGACGTCGAGCGGGTCCGGGCTTCGGTCACGAACGGCGCAGCCGCGCGGTGACTTCGATCTCGATCTTCATGCGTGGATCGGCGAGCCCGGCCTGGAACATCGTCGCCGCCGGCCGGATCGCGCCGAAGCGTTCGCGCAGCACCGGCCAGCACGCCGGGAAGTCGGCGGCGTTCGGCAGGATGTAGTGCACCCGCACGATGTCGGCGAACGTCGCTCCGGCCTGCTGCAGCGCCCGTTCGATGTTGGCCAGCGTCTGCGCGCATTGCGCAGCGACGTCGTCGCGGATCGTCATCGTCGCGTAGTCGAAGCCGGTGGTGCCGCTGACGAACACCCAGTCGCCGTCGACGACGGCGCGCGAGTAACCGATCTCGGCCTCGAACGTGGACCCGCTGCTGATCAAGCGTCGCGTCATGCCATCAGCGTAGCCGCGTGCTTCCCGGCGGGGCGGGCTCAGTAATCGCCGATTTGCCCGTCGATGCCGTTGCCCGTGATTGCGCCGAAGGTGTTGCAGCCGGGCACGAAGACCGCCGAGGTCGTGTAGAGGTGCAGGCCGACCACGGCGGGACTGTTCGGGATCGCGATCGTGTAGTTGTGCGTGGTGCCGAAGGGCGTCCACAGCGTCACCGACTCCAGCGACGCGCGCAGCCCGCACGTCGGCATGCCGATCGACGTGAGATCGTCGATGCCGGGATCGGTGAAGCCGAGGATGTCGACCCCGAGCGTGCTGGTGGCCGGGAATTGCGTGACGTCCATCGACCAGCCCGTGCCGTAGATCGGTCGGGTCGTCGGCGTGACCGTCAGCGGCAGGCCATCGACGGCCGGGAGCGTGAACGACGTCGCGGCCGCCGCCGAGATGTCGATCGCACCACCGTCGTAGCTCGGCCCACCCGGGGAGTAGCCGACGAGTAGCCAGTTCTGCGTGCTCATGTTCTGGAACACGAGGTGCACGTTGCCGTTGCTGGTGTCGAACTGGAATTGGAACGTGCGCGCCGAGCTCGGGAGGTTGGGTATGTACGCCCAGACGCCGTCCCACGTCACGCAGGCCTTGCTGCCGACCATCTCGAACTTCACGCGTCCGCCGGCGGGTTCCGCGGGATCGTAGTCGGCGTGCGCGTACCACGCGGTGGCCGGGTTGTTGAGCAGGCCATACGAGTCGTACACGCTTGTCGAGTTGCCCAGGCCGGCGGCGACGGAGCCGTTGGATGCGACCGTGAGCGCCGTGGTGGTGCCACCGGGAATCGGCATGGGAACCGGCAGCAACACGGTCGCTTCGGAGTCGTCCGACAGGGGCAGCACGCTGGCTGCCGCCGAGGGCGGAAGGAACGCCGTGTTGCTTTGCGCCACGGTGAATCCGCCCGACGCGGGAGTCATCGTCAGCGACGTGTTGCTCAGGTCGACGGGGCCTCCGAACGTCTCGTAGAACGACGCCGGATCGCGTTGGCAACCGCGGCCACGGGACGTGTTCGACGCGTAGACGCTGCCGGCGACGGCGCCCTGCAGGTGCAACGGGAACGTGCCGGTCGCTCCCTGGAAGCCGCCGACCCGCACGCGGTAGATGACCCAAGGCGTGACCGACAGCGTCAGGCTCGAGGCGGTGCCGCACGCGTCGTCGTTGCAGCCGATGCTCACCAGGCTGGCGCCGCAGTTGCCGGTGAAGACCTGCAGGACGGTGTCGAACGACGCGCCGCACGTGTCGATCGTCACGGTGCCGACCCCCGACGCCGAGAAGTCGAACCACACGTCGTTGGCGCCGGCGCCACAGCCCCAGGATGGCGCCGACGTCGTCGAGCCGACGTTCGAGAACGGCCCGTTGGTGCCGGGCAGGAGGGTGATCGACCCGCTGCAATCGTTGTTCTGGGCGAACAGGCTGCCCGAGAGGGCGAAACCGAGGGCGAGGGTGGTGCGGAGGCTCATGGTGCCCTGGTCAGCCGGACTCGCGGACGCCTGTGGCACGCCCATGCAGAATCCCGGCGGCACCCGGATGGGCCCCGATCAGCCGCGCGGCTTCTTATCGCGCGCTTCGAACGGGTGCGCGAACGGTTGCGGCGCCACGCCGTGCAGCAGCGTGCACTGGCCCTTCTCCAGATCGTCGCCGACCGCGGCGACGTGCCGGCGCAGCCGGTCCATCTGCCACAGGCCGAACAGCAGCGGCAGGCCGTTGACCCGGCTCTTGATCTGTTCGCACTGCAGTGCGGCGACATGGCGCAGGCTCTTGTCCTGCAATGCAGTCGCGTGGTGGCACAGGGCGAGCATCGACACCAGGTGTTCGATCACCTTGCCGAGGCGCTGCAGCGGGATCTGCGCCCGCGTCAGCTCGAGCTGGAAGAACAGGTTGATGCCGAGGTAGGCCCACCGCAGCCAGCGCAGCCGCCGTTCGGCGAAGCGCGCGTAGCCGCGCAGTTCGGGCGCCACCAGCTGGTAGCGCGGCAGCATGCCGGTCGGCACGAGGCGGAACGGCAGCAGCAGCAACTCGAGCAGCAGGTTGCCGACGATCCACAGCACGAGCGTCCAGAACGCGCCCTTGCCGAGCAGCCGTTTGGTCGCCTGCCACAGCACGCTCGGCCGCGTGAACAGCAGCATCGGCGTGATGCGCAGCACGCGCTGTTCGGGCGGCACCGGTTTGCCGTCGGGGCCTTCGTTGATCGACTGGATCACACCGAGCAGGCCCGCCATGTACTTCGTGGTCCAGGCGTCGGTGACGTCCTTGACCATGCCCATCAGGATCAGGTCGTCCTCGCCTTCGACGACGCCGAACACGTGCATGTTGTGGCGCGCCTGGTGCACGCGTGAGCCCTCGTCGAACGAACGGCCGCCGAGCACGCGTTCGCACGCGATCTGCGACTCCATCGCCGTGGTCGCCGCCGCCGACTTGGTCAGGTCGCGCAGTCCGGCGAGGTCGGTGCCGGTCGCGTCCTGGTGCAGCGACAGGTGGCTGAGCGCGCGCGATTGCAACGCACAGCCGAGCATGCGGCCGAGGTGCTGGCGCGGCAGTTCGTGCTTGATCACCGCACCGCCGACGCCGTCGCGGCCCTTCGCGTAGGCGGCGGCGTCGACCGCGAACATGCGCTGGTAGCCGGCCGCCATGGCCGCGAGCATGCAGCGGCCCATGCGCAGGCAGTAGAACAGCACCTCGACGCCGTCGGCCTTGATCTGCTCGTCGGCCTGCAGCGGGTAGTTGGCGAAGTGCAGCCGCGAGTTGTGGTTCGCGGTGAAGGCGCCGGTGTTCGACGGCGTGCAGCGGAACTCGTAGTCGACGCCGTCGGCGGCACCCATGTCCTTCTGCGGCAGCCGCGTGACGAACAGGCCGACCTGCTTGCCGTCCTTGCCCAGGCGCGCGACGACACCGACGAGGCCGCCGTGCGTCGCGTTCGTGATCCACAGCTTGTTGCGGTCACCGGTGGCGTGCAGCCGGAAACCGCCGTTCGGGTCCGGCTCGACGTAGGCGCGGATCTTCTTGGCGTTGACCCCGATGCCGACCTCGGTGAGGCCGAACGCCATCATCTCGCCCTGCACGACCAGCGGCAGGAACGTGCGCTTCTGCGCCTCGGTGCCATAGGCGAGCAGCGACCCCGCACCGATCGTCAGTTCGCCCGAGATCTCGACGGCCAGCGGGCCGAGGCCGTTCGCGGCGAGTTCCTCCTCGACCAACGCCAGTTCGACGTACTGGCCACCGAGGCCGTCGAACTCGGCCGGCACCGTGAAGCCGTAGGCCTTCTCGGCCGCTACCGCGCTGCGCAGCGCCGCCGACAGCTTGCCGTCGGCAGTGAACGCTTCGCCGCGCTGCAGCGCTGCCAGCGCCGCAGCGACCACGGGCTCGCCACGCTTGCCGGCCTTCTGGGCCGACAGGGCGCCACCCTGCAGTTCGGCGGCGTCCGGGGCCGGACCGTAGACCAATCGTTCGACGAGGCCCGTCTTCTTGGCGCCGAGGCGTGCGGCGGCTTGCCTGGCGGCGTCGTCGAGGGCGCCGACGTCGCGCGCCGAATCGGCGTCACCGGCGGCGGCGAGGGCCTTGGCGGCCGTGGAAGTGGCGGGAGATCCGGACGGGAGGTTCGTGCTCACGGAAGGGCGAACATGGTGCCCGGTCGGGCGAGGCGAAGGAACAGGCAACCACCTTCGCCCTCGGGCCACCCCGCGCCATCAGTGGGCGATGCGCGACTCCACGCCGTTGCTGAGCTGCAGCCCGCTGCCGACGAACGCCGCCCCCTGGGCGTAGAACGTCGCCCCGCGCAGGTTGGCCTGTTCGGGCAGCGCCAACGCGAACTTCGCTTCGCCGGTCGCATCGGCGATCCCGGGCAGCAGCAGGATCGGGTCGACCAGCAGCGTGCCGAGGCCTGGGATCACCGTGTGCAGCGCCGCAGTGCCGACGCCGACGACGCCGAGTCCGCCCGGCGGCAGGTTCTCCATTTCCCAGCGCAGCCAGTCGCCGGTGACCGGCACGCCGAGGCCGCGCAGGTCGGCCGGGTTCTGCGCCGGGTCGAGCGCCTGATAGCGCACGTGGCCGGCCGGCTGCGGGCCGTTGCGACGCTCGGGCGACGGGCGCGCGAACGCGACCAACGAGCCCGGCACGTGCTCCAGCCGGCCGATCGATTCGTCGTCGCGCTGGGCGCCGAACGTGAACTCGTCGACGACGGCGCTGCCGCCCGGCGCGTAGAGGTGGATCGATTCGCCGAGTCCACTGAGCCGGAACGTGGCGTGCAGCAGCCCTTCGGCGGGCTCGTCGTCGGCCCAAACCAGCAGCGTGCCGCCGGCCTTGCACACGGTGCCGGCCGGGAACGTCCATTTCGTCGGGGCCGCCGGGTCGTCACTGAGGTGGTACCCGGCGAGCGGGGCGTCGACGAGACCGCGGTTGCACAGCTCGATCCAATCGTCGTGGTCGCCGGCGTCGTCGGCGAGACCCGCCACGTTCTCGGCGAGCAGTTCGTGGATCTCGACCAGCGGCGCCGTCGGCACCACCTCGAGCTGCAGCTCGTGCAGGGCGCTCCAGTCGAAGAGGTTCAGCGTGCGCGCGCGCAGCACCATCGTGCCGGCCACGGGAACCACGACGCCGATGCCGCCGTTCTGGCCGACCGCCGCGCCGGTGGGGCCACGCGGATCGCTGCCGTCGGTGGTGTACCAGATCGTGCCGAGCGCACTCGCGCGCGCGAGCGCGATCGACGTGCCGGCGAGCACGCGGGCCCGGGTCACGGTGATCGTCGTGGCCGGCGTGCCGGTCTGGAACAGCGGCGGGTCGATCGACGGGAACAGGGCCGGGTGCGCCGACGGCAGCGCGGTGTTGCGCAGCGCGGCCAGCAGGGCGGCCTGGTTGCCGACGAACATCTGCCGGACCTGGTTGGTGTACGGCACCCAGTCGGCGTTGCGCGTCCAGGTGACGCCGCGCGGGTCGAATCGGCCCCAACGCATCGATTCGCCGACCGTGCCGAGGTCGACGACCTTGGTGATGCGGTTCCAGCGCTGCAGCACGTTCGCTTCACTCAGCGGGCCGTCGTTCGCGCATTGGCGGTAGACGCGGTCGGCCCACTGCAACCGGAAGTCGGCGACGTTCTGCAGGCCGCGCCACAGAATCGAGATGTCGAGCGGGCCCACCAGCAGTTCGTTGACGATGCGGGCACCGTCGTTGGGTGGGCCGGGGCGGTTCGGCAGGTCGATCCAGCTGTCCTCGCAGTCCCACACGAAGAAGCGCACGCGCCCGGGGGTCGGCAGCACGCGGTTGCCGGCGTACCAGTTGTTGTTGGCGCCGTTGAACGACGGCCAGTCGCCGCCGCCGCAGTAGGTCCAGTACAGGATGTAGTCGCAGAACGACGGCACGTCGAGGCGGGCCGAGGTCGTGGCCCACGTGGCGGCACCGCTGATCAGGCCCTGGTACCACGCCGGATTGCCGTCGACGGTGCCGCCGTGGTTGCGTGCGAAGTAGTCGTCCTTGTGGCCGCCGAAGGTGTCCGACCAGTAGCTCGACTCCGGTCGTTCGACCGGGTTGTAGAGGCCCCAGTAGAGGCCGTTCAGGTACAGGTGCACGAACAGGCCGCGCGGGCCGAAGCCGGTCAGCGCGAGTTGCGAACTGCGGCCGAGTTCGTCGACGCACAGCGAGTAGCGGCCGGCGCGGGCGGGTTCGTTGTAGAGGATGCCGTCGTTGAAGCCGGCCCGCAGCACGAGGCCGTCGAAGCTCGAGATGCCGACGCCCTGGCCTTCCGCCGAGTTGCGGAACAGGTCGTGGCGCCACTTGTCGTTGCCGTAGGTGGCGCGGAAGTAGACGCGGATCGAGCGCTTGTTCTGCGTCCAGCTGTGCGGCGTGAGCCCGCAGTCGACCTGGTCATCGCGGCCGTCGGGATGCACGACCTCGATCGAGCCGGGCACCTCGATGCTGCCGTTCGCGGCGCGCACGACACCGGACGAGCCGAACATCTGCAGGTGTGGAGCGACCACCGACATCGTCGGCAGTGCGGCCAGATCCCCGAGGATGCGCGGCGCGTAGAGCGGGTTGTTGACGACCAGGGGATCGACGGTGAAGTCGACCTGGGTCGGGAAGCCGGTCGGCCGCGTCTGCGTCAGCACCCGCTGTGGGAACACGTAGGTGACGGTGTCGACGTTGGTCGGCTGCAGGCCGGGCGCGAACGCGTAGGCGCGCACGACGACGCCGGGCGTGAGCGGGCGCAGGCCGCCGTTCGTGCTCGCCGGGTCGATCGTCAGCGTGAGCGGATTCGGCCCTTGCGCCGCCAGCGTCGACGTGCGGGGGTCGCTGCAGTCGAGCGTGTACTTGATCGTGGCGCCGGGCGTCGCGGTCGAGATCGTCAGCGTGAACGGGGTCGTGTAGAGGCCGCGCGGCACCGAGAACTGGGTGTCGGCCACGGCCTGGGCGCGCAACGCCGCGGCGAGAAGGGGCAGCGCCGCGAATGCGGCGATGGAACGGAAGGTCTGCATGCAGGCGGGTGGGAGAGGGGCGCGCCCATCCTCGCCGACATCGCGCTGGCAACCAGCCCCTTGCTTCGGTAGGGTTCGAGCCCCAATTCAGGACGCATTCCCATGACCGATTGCACCCCAATCCAGGTCGGGCAGATCGTGCCCGACTTCACCCTGACCACCTACGAGCCGACCCAGAAGGGTTTCGGCTCCTACTCCCTGGCGGAAGCGAAGAAGAACGGCAAGTGGACGCTGCTGTTCTTCTACCCCGCCGACTACACGTTCGTTTGAGCGACCGAATTCGCTGCTCTGTCAGAGCAGCAAGACCGGTTCGCGAAGATGGGCTGTGAGATCGTTTCGGTCAGCGCCGACACGCAATTCGTCCACCTGGCGTGGCAGCGCGAAGAGAAGGACCTGGCGAACGTCAAGTTCCACATGGGGTCCGACCGCAACGGCGATCTGGCGAAGCAGTTCGGCATCTGGAACGGCGGGTTCACCCTGCGGGGCACCTACCTGATCGCGCCGGACGGCAAGCTGATGAACAGCGAAGTGAACTTCCTCAATCTCGGCCGCAACATCGACGAGATCCTGCGCAAGTTCAAAGCCAACGTCTACCTCGGCAAGAAGCCGAAGGAAGGCTGTCCGTCGAAGTGGAAGGACGAGGGCGACAAGACGCTCTCGCCCGGCCCGGAGATGGTCGGCCGCGTGCACGACGCGATGCAGAAGTGAGCCGCGGCCGGCGGCTCCGGCCGCCGGCATGCGACAGAACGGAGACAGTCCGCGGGCGAGGCGATGGGTATCGTTCCGCCCCATGGCAGCACGTCCCGTCGCGTTGTTTCTCGCCGCCGCGTTCCTCGCCGGTGGCGCCCAAGCCCAGATTGCCAAGGGCAGTCCAGCACCCGCGATTCCGTTCCAGAAGGTGTGGAACGACGGTCCGGCGAGCTTCGACGACTTTGCCGGCAAGGTCGTCATCCTGAAGTTCTCCGAAACCTGGTGAGGCCCCTGCAAGGCGGCCGTCCCGCACAACAACGAACTTCACGCGAAGTTCGGTGAGCGGGGGCTGCTGTTCCTCGGCGTGTCCGGGGAAGACGAAGCGCCCATCCAGAAGATCTTCATCGAGCAGCTCGGAGCGAAGTATCCCATCGTGCGCGTCGCCAAGAAGGACGTCGCTGCGTACGGGATCAAGTTCTACCCGAGCGTCTACGTCATCGATCCGGACGGCAACGTGTTCAGCGTGCCGGACGATCGCATGCCGTCGGAGCAGCAGATCGAAGAGCTGCTCAAGCGCGCCACGCTGGCCCCGAAGATGCCGGACGACTCCCGCTACGACCCGCTGCGGGCGCTGTGGAAGAAGTCCGACTACGCGAAGCTGCGTGACTACCTCGACAAGAACCTCGCGACGCCGAACCTCGACGCGGCGATGAAGGAAGTGTTCGAGGCGCAGAAGGCGATTTTCGACAAGAAGCAGGCAGCCGCTCTGGCGCGCGTCGCCGGGCTCGGTGCCGGACCGGACTACGCCGACAGCGACCTGCAACTCGAGCGCATCGAGAAGCAGTGGAAGGGCATGGAGCCCGCTGCCGCGGCGACGAAGGAACGCGCTCGGTTCGAAGCCGACGCGGTGATCAAGAAGGAGCTCACGGCCGGACGCGCGCTGCAGAAGCTGATGGCGGCGCACGACCAGAGCAAGTTCTCGAGCCGCAAGAAGCTCGCCGAAGCGCTGGTCGGCTTCCGCAAGAAGTACGACGGCACGCTCGCTGCGAAGCAGGCGTTCGAGCTGATGGAGCGGCTCAACGGCCAGCGGTGATCCGGCGCCTGCTGGTGGTGCGGCGCGGTGGGCTCGGCGACACGTTGTTGCTGGCCCCCGTGCTGCGCGCGCTGGCGCGGCGCACGCCGGGAGTCCCGATCGACTTCGCCGGCGTGCGCGAGTTCACCGCGTTGCTGGTCGGCCCCGGGCTTGCCGACGGCGCGCGTTCGAGCGAGGACCTCGCTGCGTACCGGTTCCCGCACGACGCTGCGGTTCGGAAAGCCTGCTCGGAGCGTCATGCCGCGGTCGTCGCCGACGACGCGGCGTTCGCGCGGCTCGCGGACCACGACTGCTTCGTGCAGGTGTTCGACCCACGGCCGCAGCCAGGTGTGCGCGCACCTTTGGCGCAGCAGATTGCCGCGCAACTCGGCCTCGTGTTGGCGTGGCCGCACGACGCGTGGCTGGTGCGGCACCCTCCGCCAGCGGTGGCGGGTGCCGTGGTCGTTCTGGCGCCGGGCAGCGGAGGGCGCGCGAAGTGCTGGCCGCGCGCGCATTGGCTGCTGCTCGCGCGTGGGCTCGCCGAAACGGCGAAGCTCGCGGTTGTGGTGGGGCCGGCCGAGATCGAACGCGACGATCCGCGGACGTGGCCGTGGCCCGTTCCCGTGGCGTTCGTGGTCGAAGCCGCGCCGTCGGTGCTCGCCGTGCGCCTGCACGGTGCGGCCGCGTTCGTCGGCAACGACAGTGGCCCGACGCACCTGGCCGCGATGCTTGGCGTGCCGACCGTGGCGTTGTTCGGCCCTTCGGACGCCGTCGTGTATGCGCCGCAGGGGCCATGTGTCGAGATCGTGGTCGCCCCGTCGGGCGAACTGGCCGCTCTCGCCCCGTCCGACGTCGTGGCTGCCGTCGCGCGGGTTCAGGGCAGGTGACGTCGAACGCGCTGCCAGTAGCCGAGCGTCGCCTGCTTGTCCGCACCGTCGGGTCCGCCGTTGTGCACCCGCGCGATCGTCTCGGCGTCGCCGTTCGCCCATGCGTCCCGTGCGTACTTCTGCATGTAGGCGACCACGACCCGTTCGGCGTAGGCCCGCCGCCGGCAGTCCGGATAGCTGCCACCGAGGGTCGGCTCGGCGCGCAGTGCGTCCTGCCAGTAGACGAAGTGGATCTGGAACGGGCCGATCGCCTTGCCGCCGTCGCCGTCGGCGACGTCGTCGCGTCCGCTGCTCTCGACCTGACGGATCGCAGCGAGGATCTGCGCGTGCGGCCAGCTTTGGCGTGGTTCCGTCTGCAGCCACCAGAGCAGCAGCAACAGGAACGCGGCGACGCCGCCGGTGCGCCACCGGCGTCCACGCGCCGTGCGCGGCCGCGGCCACGGCAGGCGCGGCAGCCGCCAGCGCCGCCTCACTGCTTCCTCCGCGTCACGACCAGTGCGATGCCGGCGACCACGGCGCCGGTGCCGCACCAGGCGAACACGTCGGCGCGGCCGTCGCCGACGAACTCCGCGAGCAGCATCGCCAGCACCGGTGTCACGTACGAAACCAGTGCCAGCCGCGATGCAGGCACGCGCTGCAGCAGCCAGAAGTACGTGCCGAACGAACACGCGGTGCCGACCACCGCGAGGTAGACGAGGGCCGCAGAACCACTCCAGCTCCAGCGGATCGCGGCGGGATCCTCGCGCAGCCAGGCTGCCGCGGCGAGCAGCAGCGCCCCGAACAGCATGCCGTTCCGGTTCATCAGCACACTGCTCGTCGTGCCGCCGTGCTTCTTGACCAGGGTCGTGCTGACCGCCGACACGACCGGGCTGCACAGCAACAGCAGCGCCGGGCCCAGCAGGCCCGCGCCGCCGCCGAGGTCGCCCGCGAACATCGCGACGATGCCGAGGAACGACACGACGAATCCCGCGACCTGGCGCGCGGCCAGTTTCTCGCCGAGCACGAACACGCCGCTGGCCGCCATCAGCAGCGGAAAGATCGCCCAGAGCACCGCGGCGATGCCGCTCGGAACGTGCTGCTCGGCGACGTAGAGGATGCCGTACGAGCCAGCGAAGCTGCCGAATCCGGTGGTCAGCCAAAGCCAGGGCGGCGGCGGCGGCTTCGTGTCGATTCGGCGGAGCAGCGGCGTGCCGAGGGCCATCACGCCGCCGGCAAGGGCAAAGCGCAGCGCTGCCGACCACAGCGGTGGCTGGCCTTCGAGGCAGATCCGGATCGCCCACCACGTGCTGCCCCAGATCAGGCACAGCACCGCGATCAGCGTCGGAACGAGGAACCGCGGCAGTGGGCGGGGTTCAGGAACGGAGGGCATGCAGGGCGGTACGCACGAAGCCGGAAACCGTCGGCCGCAGCACGTGCCGTGTCAATGCACGCAGCGCCGCCGCACCGTTCCGATGTTGCGGCAACCACGGCGGCGTCACCAGCGGCCGCAGCGGCGCCTGCACGATCGTGCGCTGGACCACGCGGCCGGTGGTGTTGCGCACCGTGCCGCAACCGAACTCCGTCGGGCTCGACGGCGGCACGCCCCACGGCGTCGTGCCGAGTCCATAGCCGAGCCCGGTCCAGGTGTTGACGGCGACGGTTCCGTGCGGCAGCGCCGCGGCGACGCGCCGCACCCCGGCGCGGTCCTTCTGCAGCGTCGCGCGCGATGCGAACACATACGCCGACAGGCGGCCGAAGCAGTGCGCGCCGACGAACGCGGCATATTCCTCCGCCGGCAAGGTGAACTCCTGCAGTGCCGGCGCGAACGGCTCCTCGCGCAGTCCTGCCCACGCCGCCGGATCGCGCCGATCCTCGACCAGGCACGGCGGCAGTGCAGCTCCGGGCGACGGCCGGCCGCGCACGCGTTCCCAGTGGGCCCGGACGCCGGGATGGAACGGCACGCGTGCCGGCAGCGCCGCCAGTTCCCGCGTGAGCATCTGCAGGAACAGGACGCGTTCCGGCCAGTGCTGCGGCGTCAGCAATGCGCGTGGCGCGAGGCAAGTGGCACCGCCGTTGCACGCGACGTAGGCCGCGAGCTGGCGCGCCATCGCCGCGAGTTCGCGTTCGGGCCACGCGCCCGGCAGCACGAGGGCCGGCGTGCAGCATCCGACTTCGGCGGTCAGGTCCTTCCCGACCAGCGCGGGGTCGAAGCGCAGGGCGGCCCAGGTGTGGTGGCTCCCGGTCAGGTGCACCGCGGTGACGCGCGGATCGTGCGCCAGGTCCTGGCCGACTGCGGCGTCGCCGTGGGCGAACGTCACCACGGAGGCCGCGAGCAGCGGCTGCAATGCCTGGGCGAACACGGGCACCATGCGGTCGTGTAGCGGGCTCGGCTTGCACACGACCGCCCGGCCGTGCACGAACACCTGCTCGAGCACGTCGAGGATCGGGGTCGCGGTGACGTTGCCGGCGCCGAGCACGAGGCCGATGCCGCCGTTCGCCGCTCCGGTTCCAGGCTGGTCGGGCCCGACGTGCAGTTCGGCGCTGTGGCCGAACAGCAGCAGGCGGTCGCCGCCGGACAGCGTCGCCGCCGCGTGCACGGAGCAGCCGTCGACGCTGCGGTCGTGGGCCGGGGCGAGGCCACGTCCTTGCGCCAGCCGGGCCAGGAACCGCGCCACCGGCAGCGGCCCGCTGGCCCATTCTTCGGCGCGCGCATGCGGCACATCGGTCCAGCCTTTCGCCGCGAGGCTGGTTTCGACCCAGGCGTCGGCCGCCCCGAGCAGGCTGGTCCGGAGCGCGTCCAGGCAGGCCGCCGCCGTCGGACCGGTCGGGGCGGGACGGGTGGGCAGGGGCACGGCGGGCGGCACGGCGTGAGGTTACCCGCGCGCGACCTCGGCGCGAACGCAGCAGCGGCGAGCCCTGGACGCCGGGAACGTGGTCGACGACGCTGGACGGATGCGCGCCGCCCTGCTCGCGTTCGCCGTGTCGTTCGTCGCCTTGGCACCTGCCCAAGCGCCGGCGGTGCCGCTCGGCACCGCGGTCTCGGCGTCGTTCGTCGACGCGCGCTGGC
>JAEUHV010000342.1 GCA_016794485.1 Planctomycetota bacterium | reverse complement strand
CACCGCGTTCTCGATCCGGCTCGGCGAGCAGCAGATCGAGAAGAGCGTCGCGCACTGGATCAGCGACGGGTTGATGGTCGTGTTCTTCTTCTTCGTCGGCCTCGAGATCAAGCACGAGGTGCTCGACGGCCAACTGCGCTCGCTGCGGCAGGCGGCGCTGCCGGTCGCCGCCGCCCTCGGCGGAATGATCGTGCCGGCCGCGCTCTACGCGGCGACCGTCGCCGTCGACGGGGCGCCGGGGGCCCGGATCGGATGGGGCATCCCGATGGCCACCGACATCGCGTTCGCGCTCGGCATCCTGGCCCTGCTCGGCGACCGGGTGCCGCCGGCATTGAAGGTGTTCCTGGCCAGCCTGGCGATCGCCGACGACCTCGGTGCCGTGCTGGTGATCGCGGTCTTCTACACCGAGCGGATCGCATGGGGCTTCCTTGCCGCCGGAGCCGGGGTCGTCGTGCTGTCCTGGCTCAGCAACCGCCTCGGCGTGCGGCGGACGTGGCCCTACGTCGCCTACGGGCTCGTGCTCGGGGCCCTGTTCCTGTCGAGCGGCGTGCACGCGACCATCGCCGGCGTGCTGCTGGCCTTGACCGTGCCGGCACGGCGCGCGCTCGACGAGACGTGGTTCGCACACCGCGGCCGCGAACTGCTCCAGGAGTTCGAACGGGTCGGCAAGCCCGATCCGCTGACCCACCCCGAACAGCTGCACGTGCTGCACGAACTGCAGCGCCACGCCACCGACGTGCAGGCGCCGTTGCAGCGCATGGTGCACGCCTTGCACCCCCTGATCGCGCACTTCGTCGTGCCGGTGTTCGCGCTCGCGAATGCCGGTGTCGACCTGCGCGGCACGCTCGGCGACGCGCTGGCGCACCCTGCCGCGCACGGCGTGTTCGTCGGCCTCGTCTTCGGCAAGCCGATCGGTGTGCTCGTGGCGACGTTCGTGGCCCACCGCCTGCTGCGATCCCCGCTGCCCGAAGGCTGCACGTGGCGGCACGTGCACGGCGTCGCGTGGCTCGCCGGCATCGGCTTCACGATGTCGCTGTTCATCGACGGGCTCGCGTTCCGCAACGACGCGGCGGCGTTCGCGGCCGCCAAGGTGGCGATCCTGGTCGCCTCGCTCGTCGCCGGCCTGGTCGGCTTCCTGCTCCTGCGACGCACCCGGACGGCGTGACGGCAGCGGCCGCCTCGCAGCTCAGCGTTTGGGCTTCGCGACGTGCTGGTCGACCAGGATCGGGTTGCCGTCGGGATCGGTGATCTGGAAGAAGGCCGGCCCTTCGCTCTTCGCATCGGCCTCGAGCTGGAACGTGACGCCGCGCTCCTTCAGCACGCGCTGGATCTCGCGCACGTCCTGGAACTCCTGCAGCGTCTCCTTCGCGCTGTTCCAGCCCGGGTTGAAGGTCAGCGTGTTGCGCGGGAGCATGCCCTGGAAGAGGCCGATCTTGGTCGTGCCGTTCTTCAGCACGATCCAGTTCTGCTTCATGTCGCCGGCGACTTCCGTGAAGCCGAGCTTCTCGTAGAAGGCCCGCGACGACTTGATGTCCTTCACCGCGAGGCTGACGCTGAAATTGCCGAGGTCGACGGGTTCGGGCTTCTTGGCCTGCGGGTCCTGGGGCAAGCCGGTGGTGAGCACACCGGCGATCAGGCCGGCGACGAAGACGGGGACGAGTGCGTTCATGGTCGTTTTGCCCGCGGCGGCGGGTTCGGTTGCGGCGATCGAGGGCGCTACCATGCCACGACCCGCCGCGCGCGACTTGCCAGATCTTGCGAACCCATCCGGAACCACCCGACGACACGGCGACGGACTACGTCGCACGCGTCAACCGCGCCATCGACCACGTCGTGACGAACCTCGCCGGTGACGTGAGCCTGGCCGCGGTGGCGCAGGCGGCGCACTTCTCGCCCTTCCACTTCCATCGCGTCTGGAAGTCGCTGCTCGGCGAGACACTCGGCCAGTTCGTGAAGCGGCAACGCCTGGAACGAGCCCTGCACCTGATGTCGCACGACAGGGCGCGGACGCTGACCGACGTGGCGTTCGCGTGCGGTTTCGCTTCGTCGTCCGACTTCTCGCGCAGCTTCAAGCAGCGGTTCGGCGTGGCGCCGCGCGCCTTCGATCTCGACGCCTTCCGCAAGAGCCGGCGGGCCGAGTTCGAACGCGCGCATGCCGCGGCCGATGGCACACCCCGATTCACGACCCTGCCGGCCGGCGCGAATCCCGACGGGTTCGCGGTCACGCTGCGCGACCTGCCGCCGCGCACCGTCGCCTACGTGCGGGTGCTCGATCCGTTCCGTTCCCTCGAGGTCGTGGCAGACGCCTACGAGCACCTGCGCCAGTGGGCCGAACCACGAGGGTACGCCGACCGGCAATGGCTCGGCTACATGTGGGACGAACCCGAGATCGTGGCGATGGCGGACTGCCGCTACGACGCCGCGCTGGTGGTCGACGACGTGCGCCCGAGCGGCCGCATCGGCCGCCTCGAGTTCCCGGCGATGCGCGTCGCGGAGGTGCGCATCGCCGGCGACATCGCCCTCGAAGTGCGTGCCCTCGACTGGCTGTACGGGACCTGGTTGCCGCGGAGCGGCTACGTTCCGGACGACCAGCCGGCGTTCGAAGCATGGCTCGGCCGCCCGTTCGCGCACGGCGTCGAGCACTTCACGATCGCCTGCCAGCTGCCGGTGCGGCGCGATCGGCGGTGATCGCGCGCAGCTTCCGCGTGCCGTGCCCTGCCCGACCCGCTAATAGAACCGCCATGCAACCCCTGCGCGTCCTCGTCGTCGGCTGCGGCAACATGGGCTCCTCGCACGCCCGCGCCTATCACCGCCTGAAGAACGACTTCACGATCGTGGGCCTCGTCGCGCGCGGCGCCGCGTCGCGCGACAAGCTGGCGCAGGAACTCGGCGGGCTGCCGACGTTCGCCGACTTCGAACGGGCCTACGCCGCGACGAAGCCGGACGTGGTGTCGATCAACACGTATCCCGACACGCACGCGGCGATCGCGCGCACGGCGTTGCAAGGCGGCTCGCACGTGTTCCTCGAGAAGCCGCTGGCGGAGACCGTCGCCGAAGCACAGGAGATCGTCGACCTCGCCCGGAAGCACCGGCGCAAGGTCGTCGTCGGCTACATCCTGCGCGTGCACCCGGCCTGGCAGAAGTTCATCGAAGTGGCGCAGACGCTCGGCAAGCCGCTGGTCATGCGCATGAACCTCAACCAGCAGAGCCGCGGCAAGGACTGGCAGACGCACAAGGCGCTGATGGACTCGATGTCGCCGATCGTCGACTGCGGCGTGCACTACGTCGACGTGATGTGCCAGATGACGCGCAGCAAGCCGGTGCGGGTGTCGGCGATCCAGGCGCGCCTGTCGAACGAGCTGAAGCCCGGCATGTACAACTACGGCCAGCTGCAGGTGACGTTCGCCGACGGTTCGGTCGGCTGGTACGAGGCCGGCTGGGGCCCGATGATGAGCGAGGTGGCCTACTTCGTGAAGGACGTCGTCGGGCCGAAGGGCTGCGTGTCGATCGTCGACAAGCAGGGCGAACGCAAGGCCGGCAGCGCCGACGTCGACTCGCACACGAAGACCAACTCGCTGCGCGTGCACTGGCAGGACCGCGAC
>JAEUHV010000317.1 GCA_016794485.1 Planctomycetota bacterium | reverse complement strand
GATGGTCGGCGAGTTCGACGCGGCGGCCGAGCACCGCTTCGTGGAACGGCCCCAGCGCCGCGATGCGCACGCGCACCGACCGTTCCAGCAACAGCAGGTGCAAGGCCGGATCGCCGAGGTCGCGGCGGATCTTGGCGAGGTCGTACAGGAACCCCGACAACTCGCGGTCGGGCTCGGCCCGCTTCTGCTCGCGGATCGCGATCGCACGCTCGTACAGCGCCGCCGCCGCCGGGAGGTCTTTCTGGCCGCGGCGCAGCGCGCCGAGGTTGGCCAGGCCGATGCACAGTTCGGGCGAATCGGGGCCGTGCATGCGTTCGAGGAGGGCGAGGGCCCGCTCGTACATCCCGATCGCGGCGTCGATCTCGCCGAGCCGCGCCTTGGCCGCTCCGAGATTCTGCAGCAGCGCGCAGAGGGTCGGATGGTCGGGGCCGTAGGTGTGCTCCCACGCCGTCACCAACGGCTGCAGCAGTTCCGCGGCCTGCTGGAAGTGCCCCTGCGTCCACAGCAGCACCGCCTGCGAATTGAGCAGCGTCAGCGTTTCCTCGGCATCGGCCCCGGCCACGCCCTGCAGGCCGTCGGCGGCCAACACCAGTTCGCGTTCCGCCGCCGCGTGGTCACCGCGCCGCAGCAGTTCGGTGCCGAGGTTGGCGTGCACCGATGCCAGCACTTCCGTGGGCATCGGCAGGGTCGACTCGACGCAACGACGCCGTGCGTTCGCCAGCAACGGCAGGACTTCGTCGACGCGGCCGAGCCGGCCAAGCACCTGGGCCCGCAGCACGTCGCATTGCACGGCCATCACCAGTCCCGCCGTAGTGGTCGGCGCGGGCAGGCGCATCGCTTCCAGGACCGCCAGGGCACCCGCGTGGTCGCCGCGATTGCCGCGCAGCAGGGCCAGTTCGTAGTCGATCTGCGCCGCCTCGTCGTCGCCACGGTCCTGCAGCAACGCCTGCGCCCGCAGCAATTCGCCCTCGGCG
Source organism: Planctomycetota bacterium (assembly GCA_016794485.1). Taxonomy (GTDB): domain Bacteria; phylum Planctomycetota; class UBA1135; order UBA1135; family UBA2386; genus UBA2386. The sequence goes on along the minus strand of JAEUHV010000317.1, from coordinate 3,376 downwards.
GCCGCGTACTCGCCGCGCCCCGAGAGCGTGCGGCCGAGCTCGAAGCGCACGCGCCGTTCCGTCGCCGGCGAACTGCGGAACCGCTCGTCGAGCCTGGCCAGCGCCTGCTGCATGCGCTGCGCCAACGGCTGGTGCAGGGCCCCCGGCGTGCGGCTCGGATCGACGGTGCCGAACACCTCGCCGAGCACGGCGAGCACGTCGCCCTTCAACTGCTCTTCGCGGCGCGCGACCGCCGCACTCTCCTCCGCCTCGCGGCGCGCCCGGCCTTCGGCGACCAGCGCCGTCTCGACCTCCGCCTTCGCCTGCAGGCTCACCAGCAGCGCCACCGCGAGCCCCAGGAACACCGAAGCGCCGGCGAGCAGCCCCAGCGCGTGGCGCCGCACGAATCGCGACGCGACGTACCCGAACGTCGCCGGCCGCGCCGCGATCGGCTGGTGCGCGAGATGCCGCCGCAGGTCGTCGGCGAACGCCGCCATCGACGCGTAGCGGCGCTCCGGGTCCTTCTGCAGGGCGGTGGCGAAGATCGTCTCGAGGTCGCCGCGGAAGCGTGGATCGAAGCGGCCGAGCGGTGGCGGAGTCTCGGCCGCGACCCGCTGCAGCCCGCGCGTGATCGGGTCGGTGGTCACGTCGATCGGCAGAACGCCGGCGAGCATCTGGTAGCCGATCGCACCGAGCGCGTAGACGTCGGACCGTCCGTCGATCGCCGACGTCTCGCCGTTCGCCTGCTCCGGGCTCATGTAGGACAAGGTGCCGAGCAACTGGCCCGCCACGGTCGCGGTGGCCGAAGCCGCGGCTTCGGATTCGATCGCGAGCAGGCGCGCGATGCCGAAGTCGAGCACCTTGGGCTGGCCACGTTCGTCGACCATCACGTTGCCGGGCTTGAGGTCGCGGTGCACCACGCCGCGGTGGTGCGCGTGTTGCACGGCGTCGGCGATCGCGGCGAGCAGCCGAACGCGTTCGGCCACACCCGGCCTGGTCCGCATCGCCCACGCCGCGAGCGTCTCGCCACGCACCAGTTCCATCACCAGGAACGGCTGCGCGCCGTGCGGCAGCAGCCAGGTGTCGGCAGCGTGGATCTGGGCGATGCCCGGGTGCTGCAACCGGCCGAGCGCCCTGGCCTCCTGCAGCATGCGGCTCTGACCGGCGGACCCGCCGGCCCCCGCCGCGAGGACCTTCACCGCGACTTCGCGGCGCGGCTCCGGCTGTTCGGCGCGATAGACGACGCCCATGCCGCCGCGCCCCAGCAGTCCAAGCACGCGGTAGGGCCCGATCGCTGCCGGCAGCGGCTCCTCGGCGTCGAGCCCGAGCCGCCGCAGCCGGTCTTCGTCCAGGAAGCCGGAGGCATCGTCGAGGCGAAGCAGCTCCTCGACCTGCTCGCGCAGGGGCGCGTCGGCCGCACATTCACGCGCGAGCAAGGCGCTGCGTTCGGCTGCGCCGAGCTGGGTGGCGGCGTCGAAGAGTTCGCGGAGGCGGGACATGGACGGGCACAGATGCTGGCGCTCGGGACCCGGCCCGGCAACTCGCCAGCGTGTCCATGGGGCAGTACGCAACCCGCGTGGCGAACGGTCGCCGCACGCAGCACCGCCATCGACCGCTGCCGCGGGCTCAGCCGTCGAGGTCGAGCGGCGCGGCGTGGTCGGACGCATGCACGAAGCGCTGCATGCGGATCCGATCCCCGACGATGCCGTCCTGCACGAAGCCCTGGTCGGCGAAGAACGACAAGGCCGGAGCATTGCTGATGTCGACCATGGCGACGAACCCGCGCAGTCCGGTGCGCCGCGCGTGCAGCAGGGCGGCAAAGAACATCGCGCTGCCGAACCCGGCCCGCCGGTGTTGCGGCGCCACCACCAGGGTGATCTCGGCGATCCGGTCCGGGCCGACGTCGAGCCGCACGAAGCCGAGATTCAGGCCGTGCCGTTCGGCGATCAAGGCGATGATGCGCTGGTTGCCGACCAGGTGGCGGGGCCAATCGTGCCGCAACTGGCCGCTCGGCACCGACAACCCGGGGCCCGCGAGCCAAGGTTCGACCACGGCGACATCGGCGAGGGCGAACGGACGCAAGTGCAGGGAGCCGGCGAGGTCGAGCATGGGCGAGTGCCGTGTTCTAGCCGTTGGCGCGTTCAGGTAACCACCTGCGTCCCAGGCCAATCGTCTGTTGACCGCCCCCTGGGGCTGGGTAGCATCTCGCCCCTCATCGGGCAGCCCCCGGTGGGGTTCGACCGACCGGCATCGCCCGGACAGTCGGCCAGAAGTCACCGCGAACGGCCAACGCCGCTTCAGCAACCCCCGGGTCTTACGAGTCGGGGAGCGGGGATTCTGCCGCCTGCCCGGGTTCGCCGTTTCCATCCACCGTCTACCGCGACTCTTCTTCCCTCCGAGCACCCTTCCGACCCTTCCCGTAGCCCAACACCCGCCACCCGAACGTCCACGAACGCCCCGCCAGCCATGGCCAACAACGCCGACATCCTCCGCTTCATCGACTCCATCGCCCGCGACAAGGAGATCGACAAGGAAGCGCTCATCGTCGCCATCGAGCAAGCGATGGCCCAGGCCCTGGCCAAGAAGTACGGCGTCGACGACGTCGAGATCGGGCTGGACCGCGAGACCGGCGAGTTCGTGTGCAACTACGACGTGTCGATGGAAGAGCAGGGCCGCATCTTCGCGATGTCGGTGAAGCAGGCCATCACCGGCAAGATCCGCGAAGCCGAACGCGACGTCGTCTTCAACGAATACGAAAGCAAGGTCGGCGAGATCGTCAGCGGCACGATCCAGCGGTTCGAGGGCGACACCGTGATCGTCAACCTCGGCCGCAACACGGAAGGCATCCTGCCGCGGGCCGAGAAGGTGCGCAGCGAGTCCTACAACATCGGCGAACGCATCCGCGCGCTGGTGTTCGAGGTCAAGAAGGTCGGGCCGCGCGTCAAGGTCATCCTGAGCCGCACCCATCGCGACCTGGTTCGCGCCCTGTTCGAACTGGAAGTGCCCGAGATCTCCGACGGCACCATCAACATCCGCCGCATCGAGCGTGAGCCCGGCTACCGCACCAAGCTCGCGGTCGACTCCGCGGACGACAAGGTCGACTGTGTCGGCGCGTGCGTCGGCGTGCGTGGCAACCGCATCAAGTCGATCATCGACGAGCTCAACGGCGAGCGCATCGACATCATCCGCTGGAACAACGACCCGACGACGTTGATCGCCAACGCGCTGAAGCCGGCCGAAGTCGGCGACATCACGCTGGATCCCGCGGCCAAGAAGGCGCTGGTCATCGTCGGCGAGGACCAGCAGTCGCTCGCGATCGGCCGCAAGGGCCAGAACGTGCGCCTGGCCAGCAAGCTGACCGGCTGGGACATCGACATCATGACGCGCGCCGAACTCG
>JAEUHV010000234.1 GCA_016794485.1 Planctomycetota bacterium | reverse complement strand
CAGCGCCCGCGCACCGCGAACGCCCGCCCCGCCGCGAGCCGCAGTTCGACTCCCGTGGCGCCGGCTGCGACGTGGGGCAGGCTCGCCGCCGCCACCGAGTCGTCGCCCGCCGACGGGTAGACCCGCAGTGTCGACGTGCTGCCGCCGGTGCCGGGCAGTTCGAAGGCGCCGTCGTCGCCGCTCGTCGCGCGGGTCGCAAAGGAACGGCCATCGTCCTCGGTCGCGGTGACGTGCCAGCCGGCGATGCCGCGTCCGTCGCCGTCGACGACGCGCCCGCGGAACGGCGGCGGCTGGATCAGGTCGAGGTCGAGGCGGCGGCGTTCGCCGGGGGTGAGGTGCACGCGCGCTCGCACCATGCGACGCAGGTCCTCGGTCTGCACCAGCACGTCGACGGGATCGGCCGGCATGCCGCCGATGCGGTAGCTGCCGTCGTCGCCGCTGCGGGCCTGGCCCATCACCGCGAACGGCAGGTACGACCCGACCAGTACGAAGAGGCCGCGGGTCGGGACGCCGTCGACGGTGACGCGGCCGAACAGTTCGCCGGGCGGGTGCAGGTCGATGGTGATGGCCGTCTCCGCGGCCGTCTGCACTTCGACTTCCTTGCTCCCGGCGACGATCCCGGGTGCACGCGCGGTCACGCGATGCCAACCGCTCGCGACGTCGGCGAACTTCGTTTCACCGTGCACGTCGGTCGTGGCCGAACTCGGGGGAGCGGGCTGCGGCACACCTGGCCGCACTTCGATGCCGGCCCGCTGCATGCCGTCGACGACGACGTTGGCGTGCGGCAGCGGCGAGCCGCCGCAGCGCACCAGCACGCGCAGGCGACCGATCGCGCGCGACAGCTGCACGGCCAGCTCCGTGCCGGCCGGCGGCAGCGGCAGGCTGGCCGAGGTCGCGAACCCGGTCGCGGCGACGCTCACGAAACGTTCGCCGACGGCGAGCAAGCGGCAGCGCCCGTCGGCATCGCTGTGCCCGACGAGCCGCGGCCGGTCGAACGGCCCGTGCAGGCGCAGGGTCACCGCAGCGCCTTGGATCGGGGCACCGGTCTCGTCGACGACGCGCAGCCGGCAGTCGTGCGTCGGAGCCAGCGCCAGCGACAGGCGGGTCGGCGCGCCGGCGGCGATCTCGAGCGGCTGCAGGTCGAGCACTCCCGGCTGGCTCGCGCCGAAGCCGACGTACAGCGTGCCCGGGTCGAGGTCGGCGAACCTGGCGATGCCGGTCGCGTCGGTGGTGGCGCGCATGGTCGACTGCGGTGACGGCGGCCCCATGCCCGTGCGCGAGGCGAGCAGCGCGATCCCTGGCGCCACGGTTCCGGCAGGAATGCCGTGGCCGACGAAGGTCACCGTGACCAGCAGCGAACCGCGTGCGCCCGGCGTGGCCGTCGCCGCCGCTGGAGCCGGCGCTTCGCGACGTTCCGGTCCGGCCGCGTCCGCGGCCTCGGTGCGCGGCGCCGGAACGGCTGCAGGTCCGGCCTCGGCCACCGTGGTGGGTGTGGGTGACTCCACGGCGGGAACCTGCATCGGCGGTGACGGCCACGCGAGCCACACGGCCAGGGCGGCGATGGCCACGGCCGCGAGTACGGCCAGGGCGCGCGGCGCCGCCAGGCCGGCCATCCACGCACCACTGAAGGCGGCGGTCGGGCCCGCGGACGCGGCCGCCGCACCCGCCGCGAGCACGCTCGTGCGCACCGCCGCGAGCCCGGTGGCCGGTGCCACGGCGATGCCGAGGCCGACCGGCAACGCGATGCGCAGGCGCTGCAGGCCGCGCGCGAGTTGGGTGCGCACCGTGCCCGCCGGGCGCGCGAGGCGGGCCGCGATCTCGGCACTGCCGAGCCCCTGGCCGAGGTGCAGATGCACGACTGCTCGGAACGGTTCGTCGAGGCCGTCGATCGCCGCAGCCACGCTGGCGGCGGTCTCGTTGCGTTCGGCGAGTTCGGCCGCGGCCGGTGCCGGCGTCGAGGGCAAGCGGCGCGGATCCGGGGTGCGCTGGCCGCGACGCCGCGCCACGTGGGCCTGGCGCACGAGGATGCCCACCAACCACGCGAACACGCCGCGGGTCGGATCCCACCGTGCCGCGCCCTCGATCGCGGCGAGGAACGTCGCCTGCACCAGGTCTTCGGCGGAGGCACCGGGCCCGGCGAGATGGCGGGCGAGCCGCAGCAGTGGCGGTGCCGTGGCGTCGAACACCGCCGCCAGGTCGTCCGGGCGACGGCCGTCCTGGAAGCGTGCGAACAACTGGTCCTCGGTCAGGGGGTGCATGCGCACTGTTGTCGCGATGATCGCCGACTGCGCCCGTTCCTGCGTGATTTCCGGCGTGGCTTCAGCGGCTCTGGATGCGGTCGA
>JAEUHV010000231.1 GCA_016794485.1 Planctomycetota bacterium | reverse complement strand
GTGACGTCGTCGGATGCGTTGGCGATCGACGTCCACGTCGCGCCATTCCAGCGCGCCACGTCCACCGAATAGCCGCCGAGATACATCGAACCGGCGGCAACAAGATTGCCATTCCGCAACACGACCATCGCCTTCACGTAGCCCGTGAGGCCGGCTCCCATCGGCAACCATGCAGCCCCGTTCCACCGCGCAATGCTCCCGGTGGTCGCGCCTCCCGCGGTCGTGAACGAACCGCCAGCGACGATGTCCCCGTTGGCCAGCACCGCCACGCATTCGACCGCGCCGTTCATCCCCGAACCGAACCCCGACCACGTCGCACCATTCCATCGCGCGATCCGATTCACGCTGATCCCTCCTGCCTGGAGGAAGGCGCCGCCCGCGACGATATCGCCGTTCGCGAGCGTGACCAACGCGAAGACGTTGCCGCTAGTACCGGCGCCGAGCGGGGACCACGTCGAGCCGTCCCAGCGCGCCACGCGGCTCGCAGGGAAACCACCTGCGTTCAGGAAACCCCCGCCCACGATGAGGTCGCCGTTGGACGCGAGTGCGAAGCTGCGGACGGCGGCGTCGACGCCGCCACCGAACGGCTGCCAGCCCGTACCATCCCACCGGGCGATGTGGTCTGCGACCGCCGCACCCGCTTGCCTGAAGCTGCCCCCGGCGACGATGTCGCCGCTAGGCAACCTCGCGAAGGCGTGCACGGCCGCGTCGAACCCGGTGCCGACGCGCGACCACGCGGAACCGCTCCAGCGCGCCAGGTGACGAACGTTCAAGCCACCGGCGTTCGAGAACGAGCCCCCGACCACCACGTCGCCACTAGGTAGGAGCGCCATCGCCCTGATGCGCTCGGGGTTGAGCTGGCCGTAGACGCCCGAGCCGAGCGCTGACCATGCCACGCCGTTCCACTGAGCGATGCTCCTCGCCGGCGATCCGCCGGCGGTCGTGAACAAGCCGCCGGCCACCAAATCCCCACTGGGCAGGACGCTCAACGCGAGCACCTCGGCGACCAGGCCCATACCGCTCCCGAACGCGGACCACGCGGTGCCATTCCACCGCGCAATCTTGCTCGCAGGCTGGCCGCCTGCGTTGTTGAACTGCCCACCCGCGATCAGGTCGCCGTTCGGCATCTGTGCCAAAGACAGTACGGCGCCGTCCATGCCGGTCCCGAACTGCGACCAGGTCGCGCCGTCCCACCGGGCAATGCGGTTGCCGGGACCGCCAGTGAAGAAGAAGTGTCCGCCGGCAACCAGATCGCCGTTCGGCAACGGCAGCAGACAGCTGACCTGCGTGTGCATGCCGCCGCCGAGCGGCGACCAGTTCGTCCCGTCCCAACGCGCGATGCGGCTTGCGCTGACGCCACCCGCTGTCAGGAAGTTGCCGCCGACGACGACGTCACCGTTTGGCATCGCAGCCACGGCGAGGACGTCGGCGTTGACGCCGCTACCCATCGAGGACCACGTGGTGCCGTTCCACCGAGCGACGTTGCTGGCCGGCACGCCGCCGGCAGAGGAGAACTGACCGCCGACCAGAAGATCGCCATTTGGCGCCACGGCAAGCGCTGCCGCCACACCGTCGAGACCGCTACCCAGCGTCGACCAGGCACCCGTGACCGGGTCGTAGCTGGCGATGCCACTCGTGATGATGTTGCCGGCCATCTCGAAGTCGCCAGCCACCACCAGCACGGGCTGCGCCGGTCCGGCGCCGTCGGGATCCCACATCCTTGTTGCAAGCACATCACCGGTCCAGAACGACGACATACGCCAAACGCCTGCGATTCCATCGCCTGGCACCCAAGCCGCGCACTGTGCGCGCAGGCCAGCCGCGGCCAGGAGCGACGTGGTCGTGATCAACAGAGTGCGGCGCGTACAGCGCATGGACGAGTTACGCATCGATGGGCCGAAGCGAATCGATATTATTAGCCGGAGGCCGATTGCCAAGCCGTCCGAGCAGTCGATGCCCAGTCGGCCAACTCAGCATTTGACCTCCCCCAAGCTCAGACACCGGAGCTGGACCCGCAGGTTCGGTCGGCCGGCATCGCGCGCTACGACGTCGTCGCCGGTGTCGCCGCCGCGATCTTCAGTTCGCCACTTCGACGGGGGATAGGACTTTCAAGCTGCGGTCCCAGACCACCCGGAACCTCTTCCCGCCATCCTGCCGCCGCCGCACGCCTTGGTCTAGCGGGTCGCGGCGACCTGTCCAGGTCTCGTTCCCGCCACGTTCGCGCACGGCGGGGAGTGCAACGGCGACCGAACTCCCCGGCCGATGCGCTACCATCCTCGCCCTCGATGCCGCCCCCAGCGCCAAGCCCCTGCAGCACCCCGCCCGCGAGCGCGTTCCTGCCCACCACCATGGCGGAATGCAGAGCCCGCGGCTGGAACGAAGTCGACGTCGTCTTCGTCAGCGGCGACGCCTACGTCGACCACCCGTCGTTCGCCGCCGCCCTGCTCGGCCGCGTGCTCGAGGCCGAGGGCTTCAAGGTTGCGATCCTGCCGCAGCCCGCGTGGAACAACGCCGACGCGTTCCGCCAGTTCGGCCGCCCGCGCCTCTGCTTCGCGGTCAGCGCCGGCAACATGGACTCGATGATCAACCACTACACGGCGAACAAGAAGCGGCGCAACGACGACGCCTATTCGCCCGGTGGTCGCATCGAGCTGCGCCCCGACCGCGCCACCAACGTCTACGTGCAGCGCTGCCGCGAGGCCTTCAAGGACGTGCCCGTGGTCGCCGGCGGCGTCGAAGCGTCGCTGCGCCGCGTCGCCCACTTCGACTACTGGTCGGAGACGGTGAAGCCGTCGATCCTCGCCACCAGCAAAGCCGACCTCGTCGGCTTCGGCATGGGCGAACGCGTGCTGGTCGAAATCTGCCGGCGCCTCGCCGCGGGCAAGAAGATCGCCGACTGCCGCGACCTGCGCGGCGTCGCCTACCTGCTCGGCCAGAAGGAGACCCTGCCCACGCACGAATGGCACGACGCCAGTTGCGACAACCAGACCGTCGAGCTGCCGAGCTTCGAGGACGTCACCGCCGACAAGGTCGCATTCGCGACCGCGACGCGCCTGATCCACCACGAGACCAACCCGAAGAACGGCCGCCGCCTCACACAGCGCCACGGCGACCGCGTGCTCGTCGTCAATCCGCCGGCGCTGGCGCTGGACGAACGCGGCATGGACCGCATCTACGACCTGCCCTACACGCGCAAGCCGCACCCGCGCTACCAGGAGCCGATCCCGGCGCACACGATGATCAAGGACTCGGTCACCACGATGCGCGGGTGCTTCGGTGGCTGCACGTTCTGCTCGATCACGATGCACCAGGGCCGCGCGATCCAGAGCCGCAGCCAGGATTCGATCGTGCGCGAAGTGCAGACGATGGCCAAGGACCCGACGTTCAAGGGCCACATCAGCGACGTCGGCGGCCCGACCGCGAACATGTACCGGATGCGCTGCACGCGCCCCGAGATCGAAGCGAAGTGCCGGCGCCTGTCGTGCGTGCATCCGACCGTGTGCAAGCTGCTCGGCGTCGACCACGGCCCGACCAAGCAATTGCTGAAGAAGGTGCGCGAGGTGCCCGGCGTGCAGTCGGTGCGCGTCGCGTCCGGCATCCGCATGGACCTCGCCCGCTTCGACGACGATTACCTCGACGAGATGGCCAGGCACCACGTCGGCGGACAGCTCAAGGTGGCCCCCGAGCACACGAGCCCCAAGGTGCTGGACCTGATGAAGAAGCCGGCGACCTCGACGTTCGACGAGTTCGCCGCCAAGTTCGACGCCGCCAGCCGGCGCGCCGGCAAGGACCAGTTCCTGATCCCGTACTTCATCGCGTCGCATCCGGGCTCCGGCGTGCACGAGATGATCGAACTGGCGGTGTTCCTGAAGGCGCGGGGCTACAAGCCGCGCCAGGTGCAGGACTTCATCCCCGCACCGATGGACATCGCAACGTGCATGTACTGGACCGGCCTCGATCCGATGACGATGCAGCCGGTCGAGACGGTGAAGAAGCTGAAGGACCGCGAAGTGCAGCGCGCGCTGATGCAGTACTTCAAGCCGGAGAACTGGTTCGTCGTGCACAAGGCACTGGTCGACGCCGGTCGCCAGGACCTGATCGGTTCGGGGCCGCAGTGCCTGATTCGCGCGAACCCGCCGAAGGTCGCGTTGGCGACGCGGCACGGTGGCCGCGGGCCGCGGCACGGCGATCCGACCTACGTGCACGCCAAGGACGCCGGCACGAAGTCGCGCGGCGGCATGCCGTGTGATCCGGGCTCCGACGACGACGACGACTGACGCGACGGGCCGGGTCGAGTAGCCTGCGGCGCATGCTGATCCGTTCGTGTTCCGCCGGCATCCGCACGCTCGCCGGCGCCGCCGTCGCGCTGCTTGCGGCCGCGGCGTGTACGCAGGCGACACCCGAGTCGCCGACGAAGCCGAACTTCCTGTTCGTGGCGGTCGACGACCTCAACGCCATCGTCGGGTTCCTGTCGGAGCAGCCCGGCAGCCCCCTGCAGACCCTCTACCCGGACGCGGCGAAACGTGCCGAGGTGCGGGCCCGGTTGACGCCGAACCTCGACCGCCTCGCCGAGAGCGGGCGTCCGTTCCATCGCGCCTACTGCCCGGCACCTCTGTGCGGCCCGTCGCGCACCGCGATCCTGACCGGCGTGGCCGCCCACCGCTCCGGCTACCACGAGCACAAGTTCAACTTCCGCGAGTGCCCGAGCCTGGCCGACGCGGTGACGCTGCCGCAGTGGCTGCGCCAGCACGGCTATTTCACCGCGGGCATCGGCAAGGTGTTCCACCACGGCAAGGTCGACCGCCAGAGCGATGGCACGGAAGCCGACTGGACCGACCGCGACCGTTCGTGGGATGCCTACCCGTTCCGCTACGAAGGCGGCCCGACCAACGACAAGGACGTCTGGCCGAAGTACAACCACGCCCCGACGACCTACATCCGCTACGGCCCGACCCAGGTGCCGTTCGATCGCATGGGCGACACGGGGAACGCCAGGTTCATCGCCGAACTGCTGCGCTCGGGCAAGGCGACCATCCGGACCTCGGACAAGCAGGACGCCACCGTCCAACTGCCGGACGATCGGCCGTTCTTCCTCGCGTGTGGCCTGTTCTCGCCGCACCTGCCGTGGGCGGTGCCCGCCGAGTTCTTCGCGCGCTTTCCGACCGACGAGATGGCGATCGACGCCGCCACGCTGGCGCGTTGGCACAGCGACGTCACCGACCTGCCGAGTTCCGGAGTCGGCCTCACCGTGCTGGCCAAGGGCAACCGCAACGACCTGGCGCCGTTCCTCGAGCACGCCACCAAACTCGACGGCCCCGAGGCGGCGGTGCCGCTGCTGCGCGAACTCAACCAGGCCTACCTCGCGTCGGTGGCGTTCGCCGACGCGTGCCTCGGCCTCATCTTCCAGGCGCTCGATGCGAGCCCGCACGCGAAGGACACGATCGTCGTGGTCTGGGGCGACCACGGCTTCCATCTCGGCGAGAAGGCCCGGCTCGGCAAGAGTGCCCTGTGGGAGGAGGCGAACCACACCGTGCTGGTATTGCGTGTTCCCGGCCAGCCGGCACCTGGGGCCGCGGTCGCGACGCCGGTTTCGCTGCTCGATCTGTACGCGACGATCTCCGACCTGGCGGGCGTGAAGCCGCCGCCCAGCGTCGACGGTGCGAGCCTGCGCCCCTGGATCGAGGCGCCTGGCCGCGCGACGCCGCCGGTGCTGACGACGATGGGCCCGGGCCGGCACGCCGTGCGCGACGGACGCTGGTGCTACATCCGTTACGCCGCGAACCAGGAGGAACTGTACGACGACCTCGCCGACCCGGAGCAGCGCGACAACCTCGCCGGCCGCCCCGAGTTCGCCGAGGAGAAGCGACGCCTCGCGGCGCTGCTGCCGAGCAGCGAAGCGCCCTTGTTCGAACGCCGGAAATAGGCCGATCCCGCGGCGGGCGCCGCCAAGCCGAGCGTCAGCGCGGCAACAGCTTCGCGGCCTTCTCGACCATCACTTCGGCGAGCCGGCGCGAGAACGCTTCGGCGCCGCTGCGCGTCATGTGCGACTGGTCGAACCACTGGTCGAACACGAACAGTTGCGGGTTGGCGGCCGGCAGGTCGAGCTCGAGCACGACCTCCGACGCGGCCAGTTCGGCGACGCCGTCCCGCCCGACGAAGTTGCCGGCGAACGACGGCATCACCAGGAACACGACCTGCACCCCGGCCGATCGCAGTTCCGCGGCGAGAGCCTTGGCCGACGCCACGTCGAACCCGCCGCGCTGGTCGGCGGGCAGCTCGCCCTGGGTGCGCCGCAGCAGCGCTTCGCGGCGCGCCTGGTTGTCGCGCCACTCCTGGCTCGCCTTCTTCAAGGACTCGGCCTTGCTGCTGGACACGTCGGTGTAGCCCGCGTCGGCGACCGCACGTTCCCGCGCGGCCTCGCCACGCGTGGGGTTGAGCAGGTCGGCGGCGATGCGCGGCCCCTGGCCGATGCGGAACAGGTTGGCCAGCGTGTGCACCGTCAGGCCATAGAGCTGTTCGCACCTGGTCCAGGTCGGATTCGTCGATATCCACATCGAACGCACGCGACGTACCCATTCGCCGGGCACGTGCGACTCCACTTCCTGGTCGGTCATCCAGTTGACCTCGGCCATCGGCCGCGACCACGAATGCAGCTCGACGACCGCGAGCCGCAGACGCGCCGGTCGCTGGCCCACGAGCCACGAAACGACGGCGTTGGTGTCGTGCGGCCGCGCCCCCGACAAGCCGGCGTTGCAGGAACGCACCGCATGCCCGAGCTCGCCCAGGCGATCGTCGAACTGCTTCGGCACGATGCCGTAGTGCACCCGGCTGCTGCCGAAGAACATCACGTCGAACTCGGCCGCGTGGTGCTGCAGCCAGGCGAGCCGCGGCCGCGCCCAGCTCCAGAACGGCAGGTGGTCGACCGAACGGATGGCGGCCGCGGTGCCGACCAACGCGACCAGGAACAGCACGACGTGCAAGGTGCGGCGCAGCATGGGGCGGCTCAGAATTGGAAGTAGATGAACGGTTTGGCGTTCTGCGGCATGCACGACAGCGCGACCGCCGCCAAGACACCGAACAGCAACGTGACGAGCCAGGCGGGCAAGTGGCGGCGCAGCCGCGCGGGCACCCCGAGGCTCGCTGCGACGTGCAGCACCAGCAGCGGGGCGAGACAGAGGCCGAGCAAGGCGACCGGCACCACGTTCGGCAGTCCGTCCCACACCGGCAACGTCTTCGTGCCCGGCGAAGCGAACCACAGCCACGCCTTCGCCATGGCCCAGGCGTCGGCGAACGACGTCGCCCGGAAGAAGATCCAGGCCAGCAGCACGGTGTAGATCGTCACCAGCCGGTCGAGCCAGGGCATCCTCCCGGCGCCGATGCGCCGCACCCATTCCTTGTGCACGACCAGGGCCACGCCGTGGATCGCGCCCCAGACCACGAAGTTCCAGCCGGCACCGTGCCACAGCCCGCCGAGCAGCATGGTCAACAGCAGGTTGCGGTGCGTGAACCAGCGCGTGCCGCGGTTGCCGCCGAGGGCGATGTACAAGTAGTCGCGCAGCCACGTCGACAAGCTCATGTGCCAGCGCCGCCAGAAGTCGGTGATGCTGGTGGCGAGGTACGGCCAACGGAAGTTCTCGCACAGCTCGTAGCCGAGCAGTCGCGCCGACCCGATCGCCATGTCCGTGTAGCCGGAGAAGTCGCAGTAGATCTGCACCGCGTAGCACACCACGGCGATCCAGATCGAGGTCGCGTCGTAGCTCGACGGCGCGGCGAACACCGCGTCGGCCGGCCCGCTGATCAGGTCGGCGACGACCGCCTTCTTGACGAACCCGGCGAGGAACTGGCCGAGGGCGCGATGCACGTCGACGTCGACGAATCGCTTCGCAGTGCCGAGCTGCGGCAGGAACGTCGCCGCCCGCACGATCGGACCCGCCACCAGCTGCGGGAAGAACGTGATGAACAGCAGGAAGTCGGGGTAGCTCCGCACCGGCGTGAGCTCGCGCCGGTAGACGTCGATCGTGTAGCTCATCGCCTGGAAGGTGAAGAAGCTCACACCGACCGGCAGCACGATCGACAGCGTCACTTCCCCGACCGGGATGCCGAGCCAGCGCAGCAGTTCGGCGCCGGAGGCGGCGAAGAAGTTGAAGTACTTGAAGAAGCCGAGCGTGCCGAGGTCGTAGGCCAGGCTCACCAGCAACCAGCCGGTCCCCTTGCGCCCGGCGGCCTGCGCGCGGTGGATCCGGCCCGACACGAACCAGTCGACCGTGGCACAGCCGACGATCAACCCGAGGAACCGCACGTCCCAGGACCCGTAGAAGTAGAGGCTCGCGGCGAGCAGCAGCCACTTCCGCGGAGCGTTGGTGCGCAGCGCCCAGTAGCCGGCGAAGACGAGCGCGAAGAACCAGAGGAACCGGGGTTCGGAGAAGATCATGGCGATCCGGCCCTTGCCATTGCCGCCAGCGAGATGGCGTCGGGACCGAGTTTCGGGAGCGAAGCAGTCTACGCGCGCGCAGCGGCGTTTCGCATCACCGCGCCAGCTCACCGCCGGTCCGCGCTCCCCGGATGCATGCCCACGCGGGAGCCGGCGCCGCGACGAAAGGAACGCGATTCCCCGTGCCGTGGGGAGACTCTAGGATCGCCGCGGTCACTGCCGAAATCAGGCTTCCCGCATGCTCATGCTGAGACTCTTCGCCCTTCCGCTGTCGTGGTGCCTGTTGCTGCTGACGGCATGCGGTGGCAGCACTGCCGCCCCGCCGGCACCGGCCAAGCCGCAGGCTGCCACGGCGGACCCGAAGGCGACGGGAACTGCGGCGCCGACGATCGCCGCCCAGGAGCCCGGCAAGACCCTGCTCGAGACCCTGCTGGAGCGGCGCCGCGACGAGCCGGTGTTCCTGGCCGACCCCGACGAGCGCTCCGAGTTCCCGGCCGTGCACGCGCTGCGCGGACCGCTGCGCGAACGGTCGATCCCGTTCGAGTCGCCGACCAAGTGGCACTACCAGAAGTACCAGTACTACCTGAACCGCCTGATCCCGATGGTGCGGTGGAAGGGCCGGATCTGGCTGGTCTACGACCATCGCCACGCCGAACTGGCGGCGACCCTCGAGCAGATGTTCCTGTCGAAGCACAAGGTCGAGTGGAAGGCGACGTTCGCCGAGGCGACCCTGATGCTGGTCAGCAACGAGTTCGACGACGCCGGCAGGACCATCGACCTGCACACCGTCGTCAGCCGCGGCGGCATGGCGACCGGCACCGAGTTCAGTGCCGACGGCGCGCTCATGCTGGTCGCCAGCAAGAGCGGATCCGTTCGCTGGTTCTCGCGCACTTCGCAGGCCGAGGGCGCGGCATTGAAGCTGCCGACGGCGGCCAACGGCCAGGCCGGCGTCTACTCCGGCGGTGAAGCCGGGCTGATCGGGCTGGCCCTGCACCCGCGCTACCCGAGCGAGCCGAAGATCTACCTGCACTACAACTGGCAGTACTCCGACGGCAAACGCGCCGCGATCGTCAGCGAGTGGCGCGTCGACCTCGCCAAACAGCCGAAGGAACTGGCGTTCGTCGACGAGCGCAAGCTGCTCGAACTGCCGATGGTCGCCGACAACCACAACGGCGGCTGCCTGCGCTTCGGACCCGACGGCTTGCTCTACATCGCCATCGGCGACGGCGAAGACGGCCAGTGGACGATCGGCCGTTCGCCGTCGCATTCCCTGCGCGGCAAGATCCTGCGCATCGACGTGAACCGCCGCGACGAGGGCAAGCCGTACGCCGTGCCCGCGGACAATCCGTTCGTCGGCAAGGACGGGTTCCCGCCGGAAACCTGGGCCTGGGGCTTCCGCAACCCATGGCGCTTCGCGTTCCTGCCCGACGGCCGCATCGTCGCCGGCGACATCGGCGAAGACGTCAACGAGGAGCTGACCTTCGTGGTGCGCGGCAAGCACCACGGCTGGCCGTTCGTCGAAGGCCGCCACCAACGCAACAAGCTCGACCGCGAACTCGACCTGCAGCCGGCCCTGCTGCCGTACGGCCGCGAATCGGGCATGTCGGTGATCGCGGGCCAGGTCTACGAAGGCAAGGAACTGCCCGACCTGCGCGGCGCCTACGTCTTCTGCGACCACCTGAGCGGCTACATCTGGGCGATCGACCTGCCGCAGGACGGCACGGCGCTCGAGATCGCCGACGCGCACGTGCTCGCCCGTTGGCCGCTGCTGCTGACTTCGATCGACAAGGCCCCGGACGGCGAACTCTACTTCGGGGCACACACCGGCGAGGTGCTGCGCCTGCAGCGGCCCACCGGTGCGGCGAACGCCGCGGCCGAACTCGCGCCGGCCGACCCGGCGATGGTGCGCGGCCTGTTCGCCGCCGAATACCCGGCCCCCGCAGCACCACCGGCCACCGCGGCGCAGATCGCACTCGGGCAACGGCTGTTCGGTGAGGTGCGGTGGTCGGCCGACGGCAAGCTCGCCTGCGCTTCGTGCCACGATCCGGCGCGGCACGGGCAGGACGGCAACAAGGTGGCCGTCGGCACGACCCGGAACACCAGCAGCGTGTGGAACGCGAGCCGGCAGTTCGCGCAGTTCCACGACTACCGTGCACCGACCGTCGAAGCCGCGGCCGAAGCGAGCCTCGGCGCCCACCTCGGCCACGCGGCCCCGGCGGCGGCGATCGCCAGGCTCGCCGCGTTGCCCGGATACGAAGCCGAGTTCCAGGCGGCCTATCCCGGGGCCGCGCCCGCCCTGAGCCTCGAACACGCGAGCCACGCCCTCGGCGCGTTCGTGCGCCAACTGACCACGCGGTCGCGTTGGGACGACTTCCTGGACGGCAACGACCAGGCGCTGACGCGCGACGAACTGGTCGGGCTCAACACGTTCGTCGGTTCGGGCTGCATGACCTGCCATCAGTACCGCGGGCTCGGCGGCGGCATGCCGCAGAAGCTCGGCTTGATGCAACCGTGGACCGGGCCGGACCGCGGCCGGTTCGCCGTCGACCCGACGCCGGGCCAGGAGTTCTTCTTCAAGGTGCCGGCGTTGTTCGACGTCGCCAACACGGGGCCCTACTACCACGACGGCAGCATGGCGACGCTGGCCGATGCCGTGCGCCACATGGCGTCCGCACAACTCAATCGACAACTGACGCCGGAGCAGGTGCAGGCGATCGTGACGTTCCTCGGCGCGCTCGGCGGCGCCCGCCCGAAGATCCTCGGCGGCTGACGCGGCGAGTCCTGCGTTCGCCCCCCACACGGCGCTTCCCTTGACCGTGTCTCTGAGCCACTCGTAGAGTCAATCGGCCGGGCCAGTTTGGGCGCGGTGTTTCCACGAGGAGATCCCGTTGCCCCACACCCGGACAAACATCCTGTCGCCGCAAGTCGAACGCGATCTGCGCGCGGCAATGCTCGAGACCTACTTCGTCGGCAAGTGGGCGGCCAAGGACGACTGCGACGGTTCGCGCGCCGAGATCTACGAGCACGTCCGGCGCCGGTTCGACATGGTTCGCAACTGGTTCGTGCCGTGGGTCGCGCACGCGGTGGACCTGCCACGCACGCGCATCGTCGAGATCGGATGCGGCACCGGATCGACCACGGCGGCACTGGCCCTGGAAGCTGCGCACGTCGACGCCTACGACATCGACGGCCCGAGCCTCGCGGCCGCACGACGACGGCTCGACCTCCTGGGCGTGCGCAACGCGACGTTGCACCAGCACGCCCCCGAACGTCTGCTGTCGACGATGTTGGCCGAGCACCCGCCCGGCAGCGTCGACATGCTGCTCTGCTTCGCGGTGCTCGAACACTGCAAGCACAATGAACGGATCGACACGCTGCGCACCTGCTGGTCGATGCTGCGGCCCGGCGGCGTGCTCGTGATCGCCGACACGCCCAACCTGCTGACGTACTGGGACGCGCACACCTTTCACTTGCCGTTCTTCAACCAGCTGTCGGTCGATCTCGCCCTGGCCTACGCCGGGCGATCGCAGCGCGGCTACATCCGCGACGCGCTGCTCGGTGCACTCGCCGTGTCCCGCCAGGCCGGCGAAGAGAAGCTCGCGCGACTGGGTCGCGGCGTCAGCTACCACGAGTTCGAACTCGCCCTCGGCGACGTCGGTGCCGACATCGTCGGCGACGGCTTCGACCCCGAGCCCGTTTCGTTCTACGGCGTGAACCTCGAGACGCGCATCCTGTTCACCTACGCAAAACGCAAGGGCCTGCCGATCCCGCCGGCGTTTCTGCGGGAGACGATCGACGTGATCCTGCGCAAGCCCGGCGGCGCGGACGCCCGACGGCTGCGGCCGCGCGACCTCGATGCGATCGTGCGACCGCTGGTCGACCCGGCTTGATCCGAGCGCACCGGCGCCGGCGGCTTCCTGCCGGTTGCGGCCCGCACTAGCATCCGGGGGTCCCGCACTCCGGAGTCGTCCATGCGAACCGCCGTCGCGTTTTCGTTCCTGTTCGCCGCCACGGTGCACGCCCAGGTCCAGGCCACCGCCACCGGCTCGCTGGGGGTCTCCTGGCAGAACTGGCAAGGCGTGAACTCGCAGACCGCTGGGCCGAGCGGTGCGCACACGAACCTCACGGTGCCCTCGGTAGGCAGCGTGGATCTCACGGTTGGCGCCACCACCACACTCGGCCTGTTCGCCGACTCGCCGCCGATCGGCTTCGGCTATTGGTCGTCCGTCGGCGGCAACGTGCTCCTCACCTACACGGCGCCGGCACCCGTCGCCGGCGTGCTGACCCTGCAGATGAACGCCGTCTGCCTGATGGCGCCGCCGTTCATCGACGTGAACGACGACGGCACCTGGGAGTTCGTGGGCACCATGGGGCCCGCCACCGCGACGATCCCGGTCGTGCTCGGCCCCACCCCCGTCAGGGCCCGCATCAACGCCGGCAGCGTGAACTTCGGCGGCGCCAACTGCAGCTACACCGCCAGCATCGCCTTCACGCCGAACGCCACCAACCTGCAGACCGTGCAGCCAGCCTGCGGCCCGATGCTCGCGGCGACCCTGCGGCGCGCGACGCTGGCGCCGGCCGCGAACGGTGAACTCATGCTGCACGTCGCCGGCGCGTCCGGGCCACTCGGCGTGCTGTTCGTCGGCACGACCCTGTCGCCGGGTGCGACCTGTGGTCCTGCGAGCAATGCCGACGTCGCGCTGCTGGTGACACCGAACCCCGCCGGCATGTCGATCCCGATCTCGATCCCGCCCGCGGCGCTCGGCGTGTTCTCGCTGCAGTACGTCGACGTCGCCCTGCCGTTCCAGTTGCACTGGAGCAACGCCGTGCAAGCGACCCTGCCGTAGGCTTCGCCCCCCACCATGCCCGCGCCCTCGCCGTTGCTCGCCGCACTCGCCCTGTTCGCGGGGGCCGCGGAGTGCCAACAGCACTGGGCGTTCGTGCCGCCGGTGCAACCGCCGGTGCCGGAGGCCGGCGGGGCGTGGGCGGCGAACGAGATCGATCGTTTCGTCGCCGCGGCGCGCGACGCGCAGGGCCTCGCACCGAACGCGCCGGCGACGCGCGGCGAACTGCTGCGGCGCGTGACGTTCGATCTCACCGGCCTGCCACCCACCCTCGCCGAGCTCGACGCGTTCGAACGCGACCAGCGACCCGACGCCTACGAACGCGTCGTCGACCGCCTGCTCGCGAGTCCGGCGCACGCCGAGGAGAACACCCGTCTGTGGCTCGACCTGTCGCGCTACGCCGACACCAGCGGCATGCAGCGCGACCAGGTGCGCGCACTGTGGCGCTGGCGCGACTGGGTGCTCGACGCGTACGCGGCCGACGTCCCGTTCGATCGCTTCGTCACCGAGCAGCTCGCCGGCGACCGGTTGCCGGGTGCCACCGACGCGCAGCGCATCGCCAGCGGCTGGAACCGCAACAACCCGACCTCGGACGAAGGCGGCCTGATCCCCGATGAGTACCTCGCCCGCTACGCGATGAACCGGACCGACACGTTCGGCACCGCGATGCTCGGGCTCACCGTCGGCTGCGCGCAGTGCCACGACCACAAGTCGGACCCGCTGACGCAGCGCGACTACTACCGCCTGCTCGGTTACTTCGCTTCGTTCGCCGAAGACGGCAACGACGGCGGTGCGCTGGCGGCGGCGCCGAACCTGCGGGCGCCGCGTCCCGACGAAGCGGCCGAGTGGCAGCGTCGGCGGGCCGCAGCCGACGCGGCGGCCGCGGCGTTGGCCGCGGTCGTCTGGGCACCGCTGGCGCTCGTGCCGACGGCCGGGGCGGACTTCGTCCGGCGCGCCGACGGCGCGTCGCTGGCGCGCGGCGACGTACCCGCCCGGGCCGACTACGAGTTCTCGTTCACCAACGACGTGCCCGGTGCGCGCACCGTCCGCCTCGTGGCGCTGCCCGACGAGTCGTTGCCGGCACGCGGTCCCGGCCGCGCCGGAAACGGCAACTTCGTGCTCGGCGAGATCGAGCTGTACGCTGCAACCGACGGTCCGGACGCACGCGTCCCGATCGCCAGCGCCGATGCGGAGTTCGCCCAGCCCGGCTTCCCTGCCGCGCACGCCATCGACGGCAATCCGTCGACCGGTTGGGCGTTGAACGGCCGCCACGAAGCGACCGCGCTGCACCTCGTGCTCGCGGCCCCGTTGCCGACCGGCCCCTGCCGGCTGGTGCTGCGGCAGCAGACCCAGCACCACCAGCACGTGCTCGGCTGTTTCGCCGTGCACGCGACCGTTGCATCGGCGACCGACCCGCTCGCAGCCCACAGCACCGCCCTGCAGGCCTTGCGGGACTACGAGGCGCAGCTGCCGGTGAGCATGGTCAGCGGCGACCTGCCGACGCCGCGCGCGGTGCACGTGTTGGCGCGCGGCCGCTACGACCAACCCGGCGAACGCATGCAACCGGGCACGCCGGCGATCCTGCCGCCACTGCCCGCCGACGCACCCGCCGACCGCCGGGCGCTGGCCGCGTGGCTGTTCGCGCCCGGACACCCGCTCACCGCGCGCGTCGCGGTGAATCGCATCTGGCTGCGCCACTTCGGCCGCGGCCTCGTCGCGACCCCGCACGACTTCGGCGTGCGCGGCGCCCGCCCGAGCCACCCGGAACTGCTCGACTGGCTCGCGTGCGAGTTCGCGGCGAACGGCTGGGACGAACGGCGGCTGCACCGGCTGCTGGTGCTGTCGGCGACCTACCGCCAGAGCGCTTGCACCGACGCCAGCCGGCGCGAACGCGACCCCGACAACGCGTGGCTGGCGCGCATGGCCCGCGTGCGACTGCCGGCCGAGGCGATCCGCGACCAGGCGCTGGCGACGGCCGGCCTGCTGCTGCACCGGACCGGTGGCCCGAGCGTGCGCATCCAGCAACCGCCGGGCATCTGGGAAGCGATCGCGTTGCCGGGCAGCAACACCGAACACTACGTCGCGGACACCGGCGACGACCTGCGCCGCCGCAGCCTCTACACGTTCTGGAAGCGCACCGCCGGACCGCCGCTGCTGCTCACGTTCGACGCGCCGAGCCGCGAGACCTGCGTGGTCGAACGGCAATGCACGACGACGCCGCTGCAGACGCTCGCGGTCTGGAACGACGAGGGCATGGTCGCCGCGACGCGCGCCTTCGGCGAAGTGCTCGCTGCCGACGGTGGCGACGTCGTCGACGTCGCGTTCCGGCGCCTGCTGCAGCGACATGCGACCGACCCGGAACGGCGCGCGTGCGACGCCTTGCTGGCCGCGGCCGGTGTCGACCGAACCGCCGCGCTGGCGCTGCTGGCGAGCACGTTGCTGTCCCTCGACGAAGCCATGCACCGCAACTGAATCGTGGCCACACCCGCCCTCCTCGACCGCCGTTCGTTCCTGCGCCGCACGGCCGCTGGCGCTGCAGCCATGTGGGCGTGGCGAGCCGGCGGCGAACGCGCGCCGATGCCGCACTTCACGCCGCGCGCGAAACGCGTGCTGATCCTGCACATGGTCGGCGCGCCGTCGCAGCTCGACCTGTTCGACCACAAGCCGGCCCTCGGGCGCTGGAACGGCAAGGACCTGCCGGACTCGGTGCGGCAGGGCCAGCGCATCACGACGATGACGTCCGGCCAGTCGCGCCTGCGCATCCAGCAGAGCAACCGGGCGTTCGCGCAGCGCGGCCGCTGTGGCGCGTGGATCAGCGACCTGCTGCCCCACCTCGCGCAGTGCGCCGACGACCTGGCGATCGTTCGGTCGATGCACACCGACGCGATCAACCACGAGCCCGCCCTCAACCTCGTGCAGACCGGCCACGAACTGCCCGGCCGGCCGAGCCTCGGCGCGTGGCTCGCGTGGGCGCTCGGCGCCGACACGCGCGAACTGCCGGCGTTCGTCGTGCTGCACTCGACGTGGAGCGGCCCGAAGCAGGACCAGGCGCTCTACAGCCGGCTGTGGGGAGCGGGGTTCCTGCCGGCCGAACACCAGGGCGTGCTGCTGCGCAGCCAGGGCGACCCGGTGCTGTTCCTGCAGGATCCAGCGGGCGTGTCGCGGCACGATCGCGCGCGGCAGCTCGCGGCGATGGCGACGCTGCACCAGGAATCCCACGCGCGTTTCGGCGACGCCGGCATCACGGCGCGGCAACGCCAGGCCGAGCTCGCGTTCCGCATGCAATCGGCGGTGCCCGAACTGGTCGACCTCGCCGCCGAGCCGGCGCACGTCACCGCGCGCTACGGGCCCGAAGTGCACACCCGCGGCACCTTCGCCAACAACGCGCTGTTGGCCCGGCGGCT
Organism: Planctomycetota bacterium; assembly: GCA_016794485.1. Taxonomy (GTDB): domain Bacteria; phylum Planctomycetota; class UBA1135; order UBA1135; family UBA2386; genus UBA2386. Next base: position 6,299 of record JAEUHV010000231.1, on the reverse strand, counting down.
GCTCGAACGCGGCGTGCGCTGCGTGCAGGTCTACCATCGCGGCTGGGACCAGCACAAAGACATCGAACGCGACCTGCCGCTGCAGTGCCGCGACATCGACCAGCCGATCGCTGCCTTGCTCGGCGACCTGCGGCAACGCGGCATGCTCGACGACACACTGGTGCTGTGGACCAGCGAGTTCGGTCGCACGGTCTACGCGCAGGGTGCCGAGAACGATCCAGGCTTCGGCCGCGACCATCACCCGCGCTGCTTTGCGACGTGGCTCGCCGGTGCGGGCGTGCGCGCCGGCCACCAGCACGGCGAGACCGACGAACTCGGCTACAACACGGTGCGCGACGCGGTGCACGTGCACGACCTCAATGCCACCGTGCTGTGGCTGTGCGGCTTCGACCACGAGCGGCTGACGTTCCCGTTCGAAGGGCGCGACTTCCGGCTCACCGACGTGCACGGCAAGGTGGTGCGGGCGCTGCTCGCGTGAGCCAGCACCGCCGTCGACCCGAAGGCGCGGTATCCTCTGCAACCCGATGGCGGAAGCCCCCGACGACCCGAACCAGGAGCACTTCGCGGAACGGTTCGCGCAGGCAGCACCCGTGCTGTTCGCGTGGGCCAGCTGCCGCATCGGCCGCGAACTGCGGCAGCGCATCGATCCGGACGACCTCGTGCAGGAAGTCGGCGTGCGCGCCTGCCAGCGCGCCGGCGACTTCGATCCGGCGCGCGGCACGTTCCGCCAGTGGCTGCTCGGCTTCGCCAACCGGGTCTGGCTGGAGACGCTGCGCGAACTCGGCCGCGATCCGCTCGGCCCACGCCGACGTCTTGGCGGCGATTCGCGGTTGCCCGGCATGGTCGCCGAGATCACGTCGATCAGCCGACGCGTCGTGAACGACGAGTCGGCGAAGGCGTGCCGCGTCCGGATCGACGGGCTCGACGCCGACGACCGCCAGCTCCTGGTGGCGATCGGGATCGAAGGCATGACGCACGCCGAGGCCGGGGCCGTGGTCGGCATCGGCGAGGATGCGTGCCGCAAACGGTGGCAACGGCTGCGCGAGCAACTGCGCGGCGACCCGCTGCTGCGGCTCTGCGCCGAGTGAACTACTCGAGCCGACGGGCCGGCCGCACGCCGGCCTCGGCCCCGCTGGTGTTCTTCTGCACGCCCATGCGCGCAGCGGCACGAACGTCGTCGGTCCAGCTCGAGAAACTGCCGCCGCGCACGATCCGGTACTCGTCGTACTTGCCGCGCCGAAGTCCGTCGCCCGTCCGCGGCACCGCCGCCGGATAGTCCTCCCACGAATCGGCACACCATTCCTTCACGTTGCCGCCCATGTCGAAGAAGCCCCAGCCGTTGGGCCGGAACGACCCCACGGGCGCGTGCACCAGCCAGCCGTCGTCGAGCCAGTCGATGAAGCGCAGGCGCCGGTTCGCACCGCGCTCGCGCGCCGTGACGTCGGCGAGGTTCTCGTGGCCGACGATGCCCTTCGCGTCGGCGCCGTACGGGTTCGGCGTGCGCGTGCCGGCCCGGTAGGCGAACTCCCACTGCGCCTCGGTCGGGAAACACAGGTCGAGCTGCCGCAGCGCCCGGTCGCACTCTTCCCAGGTCACCAGTTCGATCGGGTGTCGCGCACTCGCGATCGCGGTGAGCCCGCCGCCGATGCGGTAGGTCGCCGGATTGGCGCCGGTGTGGCGCTGCCACTGCGCCTGCGTCATCTCGCAGCGCGCCAGGAAGTACGGCTGCAGCTCGAGCGTGTAGCTGGGCTCCTGCTCCTTCGGCGTGTCCGGATCGACGTTGGCGGGCCGGCCGTCGGGCGGGGGTTCGCGATCGGCGCCGAGCACCGCCGGACCGCCGGGCACGAGCACCAGCACGAGGCCCGTGTCGTCGGTCTCGCGCAGCGCACCGTCCGCAGCCCGTTCCGGCACGGCTCCCGACAGAACGTGCGCGAACTCCTCGAGGCCACTGTGCGGATCGGGTCCGAGCGGCACGAGACCGAGTTGAGGCTGCAGGCGCAACCCGCGGTAGCGCGGGTTGCCGGCGACGCGCGCACCGGCGTCGCGCCAGGCCTGGGCCGGTTCTTCGAGCGAACGTCGCACTAGCGTGCTCGCCGCAGCGATGCGGACGTCGACGGCCACCGCGGTCGCCGCGAGTTTCGTGTGCTCGGCGAGCAACAGATCCAGCTGTTCGCGTTCCCACGACACCGCCGGGTCGGCCCCGCCGTCGCCGAGCACCGCGCGCCGCGAACGGTGCGCCGGCAGGCGTTCGTGCAGGGCGTCGAACTCGACGTGCCACGCGCGCATCGCCGCGAGTCGTTCCGGCCTTGCTGGCCAGAGTTCGTCGGCGCGCGCGACCAGTTCACGAGCCAGCTTGAGGTCGGCGAGGCGCTTGACGTCCGCGAGCGCACGGTCGCTCTGCCGCCACAACCAGGTGGTCGCGGCGAGCCCGGCAGTCACCGCCAGCACGAGTGCCGCGAGGCTGCGGGCCAGTCCCGGATTGCGCTGCGCCCAACGCCGCAACCGCACGAACGCCCGCGCCGGCCGCGCCGCGATCGGCCGCATGGTGCGCACGCGCTGCAGGTCTTCGGCGAACGCCGCAGCGGACGCGTACCGATCGACCGGCGCCTTGGCGATCGCCGTGGCGACGACGACGGCGAGGTCGCCGGGAACCGCGACATTGGCGCGCCGCACATCGGGCGCGGCCCCGTCGGCGAGCGCCTTCAACTCGTGCGCCATCACGTCGGCTTCGTACGGTCGCCGTCCGGCCAACAGTTCGTACAGCACCGCCCCGAGCGAGTAGACGTCCGCGCGCGCATCGGCGGGCGCACCCGCCAGCCGCTCCGGCGCCAGGTAGCCGAGCGTGCCGAACACCGCCCCGGGCGCCGTGATGGTCGGCGTGGCGGCGCGTTCGTCCGTGGCGAGGCCGAAGTCGACCAAGACCGGCTCGTCGTCGCCCTTCAGCAGCAGGTTCGCGGGCTTGATGTCGCGATGCAGGATGCCGGCGGCGTGCGCCGCGGCCAGCGCGCGGGCCGCCCGTTCGACCAGCAGCACGACCGCAGCGATCGCCGGGCCGTCGCGCGGCGGCCCCGCCCGCCGCCGCAGGAGTTCCTGCACGCTGCCCCCGGGCACGTACTGCATCGCGATCCACGCGGTGCGGTCGTCGCGGCCGTGCTCGTAGACACGGGCGATGCCTTCGTGTTCGAGCCGCGCGATCGCCGCCGCCTCGCGTTGCAGGCGCAGCAGCGACGCCCCCGACAGCGAACGCACGTCCTGGAGCAGCACCTTCAGCGCGACGCGCCGGCCCAGACGTGGATCGTCGGCGAGGTAGACCACGCCCTGCGCCCCGCGGCCGAGTTCGGACACCAGCCGGTAGGGTCCGACCGTCGCCGCGTCGCCGGCCGCCGTCCCGCCGTCGGCGACGGCCGGCGACGCAGCCGGCAGCAGGCCGCGCAGCTGCAGCCACTCGCGCGCGATCCGGGCCTCGAATCGCGGGAAGGCGGCCAGGTAGTCGCCGAGCGCGCAGGTGCGCCCCGTCGCCACGTCCGCGACGAAGCGCTCGAGGAACGCGATCGCGGCGCGTTCCTCGAGGACTTCGGGCAGCAGCGTCGTCCTGGGTTCGTTCACGTGGCGTCGAGCACCTTCGTCGAGCCGTCGGGTCCCGTCAATCGCACGCGGATCCGGTCACTGGGCCGCCAGAACGAAGTCGACGCCGTCGGACAAGGCGAGGAAGCCCAGGAACGGCCCGTTCGCCTGCAGCACGGCCCACTGCGCCCCGAGGCGCGCCCCCGCAAGTGCGGGCGTGGCCGGGATCGGCACGCCGACCTGGGCATGGCCGAGGCCGTCGGCCAGAGCCGCCAGCGGCGTCGCGAAGCCGGCGACGCGAAGTTCGCAACCGCCGAGCGGCACGTCGTCGGGTAGCCCCAGGGCCAGAACGCCGACGTTCGCGGGCGTGGTCGCGACCCGCAGCGAGAACGCCGCATTGCCGAGGAACGGACTTCCCGTCGCCGATGCGAGCGGGACCGTAGCGAGGTCCACCGCACACGGCGAACCCACCGTGGTCGCCGTCGCCATCGTCGGCATGGCGAACAGTTCGCGGCCGACCGTCGACCGGTACGCCGAGAACAGCAACGTCGATCCCGCGCGCACCGGCTTGCCCGGATACGAGCCGAGCCGCCCCGGTTCGAGGTCGAAGTGGCGCACGGTGCCGGCCGCCGTTCCGTCGGTGCGCCACAGCTCGAAGCCCGCCGTGTCGTCCTGCGCCGTGAACAGCGCGCGGTTGCTGCCCGGCTCGGCGTAGATCCAGCCCGGCACCCACACTCCCGAGCCTGGTGGTGTGCCGTGCGCGATGCCGGGCGCCACGTCGGCGACCAACTGCGTGCCGGCGACCGTGCCGTCGCTGCGCCACAGTTCACAACCGTGCACGCCGTCGTCGGCGAGGAACAGCACGCCGTTCCCGAACGCCGTCAGCGCGTGGATCGACGGATCGTCGGCGCCGGGCACGATGTCGCGGCACAGGCTCGTCGTGGTGCCATCGGTCACGTACAGCTCCGGCCCCGTGGGCGTGCCGTAGCCGAGGAAGAACAGCCGCTCGCCCGACGCGACCATCTGGAACGGGTAGTTCACGCCGACCGGTTGCGTGCCCGCAGCCGTGCCGTCGGTGACGAACAGGCGCTGGAACATGCCCGATGCAACGCTGACGAAGAACAGTCGCCCGCCGCACGCAGTGAGCCCGTAGGCCCCGTTCGTTCCCGGCACGGTCTGGCCGGGCAGCGCGAACGTGCCGGCTGCGGTGCCGTCGCTGACCCACAGCCCCGTGCCGACGCCGTCGTACGCGGTGAAGAACAGCCGGTTGCCGACCCGCGTCGGCCAGGCGACCAACGAGCCCTGCGGCCCGGGGTGGATGTCCTTCACCAGAGTCGGCACCGCGAACGGATCGGCGACGACGAAGAGCTCGCGGCCCGTCGCGGCCGTGCTGGCGTCGAGAAACAGCCGCCCACCCATCGCGACACTTTCGTAGCCGAACGTCGCCGTGCCGACCGACGTGGTGCCGACGGCCGTGCCGTCGGTGCGCCACAGCCGTCCCGTCGCCGCGAACCAACCGAGGTTGGCGTAGGCCTCACTCGAGCCGTGGAAGCCCGAGCCGATGCCCGGGGCCGTGTCGGCCAGCGGGAACACGCCGCCTGCGATGCTGTTGCCGAACCACGGCTCACGGCCCGTAGCGGCCGTCGATGCCGAGAACAGGAAGCGGCCATCGGCGAGGCCGACGAGGTGCTCGGGATACGAGCCGAGCGGTGACGGCGGCCGCACGTCGAGCACCAGCGAACTCAGCCCACCAGTGCTCTCGTACAGTTCGTAGTGCACAGCCGACACGCCACTGGTGGCGTGGATCGCGCGAAACAGGCACGTCGTGTTGACGAAGCCGAGCACTTCGGGATTCGAGTCGTAGGGGCCGAACTGCACGTCGCTGCAGCGCTGCGTCACCGCAACGTTGGTGCGCCACAACTCGGTCCCGTAGGTGCCGTCGTTCGCCGCGAAGTAGAGCCAGGAGCCGTCGAACGTGAGGCCGTACGGATTGCTGTCTGCGAGCGGGTGCACGTCGGCGACCGGCGCGGTGCCGCCGACCGTGCCATTGGTGTGCCACAGTTCGCGGCCAATGGCTGCGTTGCCGCCGACGAAGTAGAGCCGGCTGCCGCCCGGCGTGATCGACTCGACCCCGAACGGACCGGCCCCCGGCGTCATCAGGGACGTGGTGCCACCCGGCGTGCCATCGCTGCGCCAGAGTAGATCGAGGCCGGAGCCAGTGTCGGCGGTGAAGTAGACGGCCCCATTCCACGCGGTGACGTTGCGCATGTCGCTGCTGGTCGGACCCGGCGCAAGGTCGAGCAGCATGTGGGTGCCGGCGATCGTGCCGTCGCTGCGCCACGGTTCGAGTCCCGCGGTGCCGTCGTCGTACGCGAACAGCAGCGCGTTGCCCGGTGCCGGCGCCATCTCCTCGATGCCGTCCAGCGGCAACGGGATCGAAGTCACGAGCGCCCCGTCGAACCAGCACAGCGAATGCGCGCTGCCGTCGTACGACGTGAACCACAACCGGTTCGAGTCGGCCGTCAGCTGGCGGATGTCGCCCGCCAGCGTAGCCATCGCCAGCGTGCCGGCGGTCGTGCCGTCGGTGCGCCACAGTTGCGCGCCGAACGAATCGGCGGTCGCGAACCACCAGTAGCCGAGGAACTGGACCCACTCACGGCCGACCTCCCCCGGCACGACCTTCAGCAGCTGCGTTCCCGCCGCGGTGCCGTCGGTGGTCCACGGCTGCCACCCGT
>JAEUHV010000218.1 GCA_016794485.1 Planctomycetota bacterium | reverse complement strand
AGATCGGCGGCGCGTTCGGCGGCGAGAAGGAGACCGGCGGCGGCCGCGAGAGCGGTTCGGACAGCTGGAAGGTCTACATGCGCCGCCAGACCAGCACCGTGAACTACGGCACCACCCTGCCGCTGGCGCAGGGCATCGTCTTCGGCGACTGATCGCGGGCCGCCCCGGCGGCCGATAGGACCCGCGTGGCCAAGCCGGCACCGATCACCTTCCACGTCCCCGCCAGCGCCGCGAACCTCGGCCCCGGCTACGGCGTGCTGGCGTTGGCGCTCGACATGCCGCTCGGCATCACGGTCGAACACCGTACCGACGGCCAGCTGCTGATCGAACGGCGCGACGACCCGCACGCGAACGCCGACGACCCGCGCCACGATCCGGTGCGGCGCGGCCTGCAGCGCGGCGCCGAACTGCTCGACGTGTCGCTGCAGAAGGGCCTGTCGATCCTGGTCGAAGGCACGATCCCGCGCGGCACCGGCATGGGCACGATCTCGGCCGGCTATGTCGCGGGACTCGGCGTCGCCGCGCGCCTCGCCAAGAAGCGCGTCACGCCGCCCGAACTGCTGGATGCCCTCGTCCCGCTCGGCGGCGATCCGGCGCACGGCGCCGCGGCCCTGCTCGGCGGCCTCACCGCGACGGTGCCGCTGTCCTTGCCGCAGGAACCGAAGCTGCGCCAACGCCTGCTGCGCCTGCCCTTGCACGAAGACTGGCACTACGTGATCGCGCTGCCCGACGTGCAGATGGGCACCGCCGACACCAAACGCGTGCTGCCGCCGACGCTGCCGCACGCCGCAGCGGCGCGCACCACCGGGCGTGCACTCGGCGTCGTGCAGGCGCTCGAACGCGGCGACGAGGACCTGCTGCGCGCGTGCCTCGCCGACGAGGTGCACGTTCCCTACCGCAAGGCGCTGGTCGCCGGCCTGCACGAGGCGATGCTGGCTGCGACCGAGGCTGGGGCCGCCGGCGCCACGATCTGCGGCCACGGCCCGGGACTCATCGCGTTCACGATGCACCAGGGGCGCTCGCCGGAGATCGCCCGCGCGATGGTCGAGGCCTTCGCGCAGAAGGGCCGCGTCGCCACCACGCTGACGCTGCGCAGCGCGTTCTACGGCGCGCTGCCGCACGCGACGCAGTGACCCGCTCCCGTCACCGCAGCACGAAGCGGTGCGCCGGCGGCAACTGCAGCCACGGCGCCGGCACGCCCGCGAGCGGCAGCACGACCGGCTGCACGACGAGGTCGGTGCCGACGAACTGGCTGCCGGCCGGCAGGTTCCAGGTGAACGACTGCTGCAGCACGTAGGCGCCTGGCGCCAGCACGTAGGCCGCAGGATCGCAGTAGACGTGGAACGGCGGCAGCAGGGCCGGGCCGCTCGCGGGCGTCAGCGATACCGCGAACACGCCGACGAGGCCCGGTGGCAGGTCGAACGCGAATGTCACCGCTCCGCCAGCCACGGGATCCTCCGGCGTGATCGAGGCACTGCCGAGGTGCGGTGCAGGCAGCGGGTTCGCAACGACCACGAACGGTCCCACCGCCGCGGCGTAGCCGCCGTCCCACTGCAGCGGAGCGGTGGCGCTGCCGGCGATCGAACCGGCGAGCGCGCAGCAGCCGGCGGCGAGCACGGGGCCCGTTCCGGTCAGCGCGAGCGGGCTCGCGTCGAAGCGGCATTCGCGCAAGGTGAACGCCTGCGCCGCGGTCGTCGCCAACGCCACGGCGCCGTTGCGCAGCCGGGCGTTCACCACCTGCAGCGGCTGCGCGCCGGCCCCGGCCCCGATCGCGACGCTGCCCTCGACGGTGAACTCGGCGAGTTCCCCGAACAGCGCATCGCCCGGCTGCCCGAGCCGCAACGCCTGGCCGCCGACCAGCGTGCTGCGCAGGTCGAAGCCGCGCAGCACCGCCCAGGTTCCGGCACCGGACGCCGCACACGCAACCTCCATCGCATTGCCGGCGCGCACGCGCACCAACGCGCCCTCGAGGTAGCTCGCCCGATCGGCACCGACGCCGCGGACGATCCGCAGGCCATCGCCGCTCGCCGCGATCGCGACGCGGTCGAACGTGCACCGCGAGAACCCGCCTGCCCCGAGCACCACTTCGCAGCCGAGTGCCGCGCCGACGACCTCGACGTCGTGCAGTTCGACGATCGAGGTGCGACCGCTGCCGGACTCGTCGAGCTGCAGCGCGGTCGGGCAACCGATGAACTCGCACTGGTCGAGGATCACGCGGCCGGCACCGTTCGCGGTGAGCGCCCGCACGCGCAGCCCGAACGTCGCCTGGCCCGTGAACCGCACGCCCTGCAGCACGCAGCCCGCCTGGCCGGTGACGTCGGTCTGGGTGACGTCCATGCCGTACGGCCCGCCCTGGAACACGATGTCCTCGACCGTGATCGCGTTCGCCGGCGCCGCGAGCCCACGCGTGAGCCCCGGCCCCGAGAAGTCGAGCACCACCTCGCCGCCGAAGGCTTTGACCAAGAGGCCGAACGGCGTGTCGAGCACGGCGGCCAGGTCCTGCTGGATCGTGATCACCGGCGTGTTCGCCGCGTCGATGTCGATCCACGTCACGTCGGTCGTTCCGCCGGTGCCCGGGATCAGGCTCAACTGCTGCTGCTCGGCGGGCGACAGCGCGGCGTAGGCGAGCTGGCCGTTGTGCAGCAGGATCGCTTCGTTCAGCGACAGCAGGCCGTCGCCGACGGTGCCGTGCGACAGCGGATCGTTGACGAACGCGACCGCGTGGAACGGCGGCGGCCCGACATGGCCTGCCGCCAGCATTCCGGCCAGCACGGTCGCTAGGACGGCCATCGGTTCACCGGCTCACGGCGCCGAGATGCAGCTGCGGAATCGCAGGCCGCGGCTGGCGGCGAAGATGCCGGCCGGGCCGGCCGGATCGATCGGCAACGCCTGCGCGTAGAGCCAGACGTTGTCGAGCGCCAGCGAGCTCGGCACCGCGAACGACCACGACGCCGTGCCTGCACCGGTGACCGGCTCGACCAGCAGTGCCGCGGCGGTCGGGTCGACGAGGATCTGCACGCCCAACGCCGGGAAGTCGGCCGGCGCCAGGTTGAACGCGAGCAGCGCCGCGGTGTTCGGCAGCATCGACGCGCCCTGGAGGAACGTCGTGGTGCCGAGCAGGGCCGGCGCCGACAGGCCCAGCGTCGGGACCACGGCCGCGGTGCCCGGCGTGCCGACACCGTA
>JAEUHV010000011.1 GCA_016794485.1 Planctomycetota bacterium | reverse complement strand
CATCTTGCCGTCGATCGGGTGCGCCTCGCGCACGTAGACCAGGAAGAACGCGACCTCGCTGCTGTGTGCCGCGTGCAGTTCGCGCAGCCGACCGGCCGCGCTGCGGAACGGGGGTCATGTGTAGCTGCCGAAGATCAACGCCACCGGCCGGTCGCCGGCGAACGACGACAGCTTCACCGTCTTGTCCTTCACGCCCAGCATCGGCAGGTCGAAGTCCGGGGCGACGTCGCCCACCTTCGGCAGCTTCTTCGGGTCTTCCGCCGGCCGGCCCTTGCCGTCACCACGGCCAGCGCGGGCGACGCCAGGAGCAAAGTCGGCGCCGTCGATGGCGCCGTTGCGGTCGCGATCCAGGTTGGCGAACGCGTCGGCGCCGCGCGGATACTCGTTCTTGTCGATCTTGCCGTTCTTGTCCTTGTCGTACTGCTGGAGCAGCTTCTGCAGGGTCGCGGCGCCGTCCGGGGGGCGTTGGGCGGGCAGGACGGCGGCCAGGGTGAGCACGGGAACGAGCAGCCGATGGATGCGCGGCATGGAACCTCCGGGCGAAGCGGCGCACGGTACCGCGCACTACGCCATTGCGCCCACCGCCAGCCGCGAGTTCGTGGTTGCGCCGATTCCGTTGGTGCGGTCGCATCGCGCGACCACCACCACCATGGACCACAAGAAGCTCCTCCCGTTCGTCGGCGATGTCTGGGACAAGGACATCGTTCCGCAGCTCGTCGACTACATCCGGATCCCGTGCAAGTCACCGGCGTTCGACAAGGAGTGGGCGACGGCCGGTCACATGCAGAAGGCCGTCGACCTGATCGCCGGCTGGTGCAAGGCGCAGCCGATCGAAGGGCTCACCGTCGAAGTGGTGACGCTGCCCGGCCGCACCCCGGTGATCTACATGGAGATTCCGGGCGAGGGTGACGACACCGTGCTGCTCTACGGGCATCTCGACAAGCAGCCGGAGATGACTGGGTGGTTCGACGGCCTCGGTCCGTGGCAGCCGGTGCTGAAGGACGACAAGCTCTACGGGCGCGGTGGCGCCGACGACGGCTACGCGGCGTTCGCGTCGCTGACGGCGATCCGCGCCCTGCGCGAGGCCGGTGGCAAGCACGCGCGCTGCGTCGTGCTGATCGAGGCGTGCGAGGAGAGCGGCAGCTTCGACCTGCCGTTCTACATCGACGCGCTGAAGGCGCGCATCGGCACGCCGAGCCTCGTCGTGTGCCTCGACTCCGGCTGTGGCAACTACGACCAGCTGTGGTGCACGACGTCGCTGCGCGGCCTCGTCGGCGGCGACATCCGCATCGACGTGCTGACCGAGGGCGTGCACAGTGGCGACGCCAGCGGCATCGTGCCGAGCACCTTCCGCGTGTTCCGGCAGCTGATGGAACGGCTCGAGGACAGCAAGACCGGCCGCATCCTGCCGAAGGCGTTCCACGTCGCCATTCCAAAGCAGCGGCAAGAGCAGGCGAAGACCTGCGCCAAGGTGCTCGGCCCCAACCTCTGGCAGCGCTTCCCGTGGGTGAAGGGCACGAAGGCGATGGCCAAGGAACTGCAGGAACTGGTGCTCAACCGCACCTGGCGGCCGTTCGTCGAACTGATCGGCGCCGACGGCGTGCCGCACGTCGACAAGGCCGGCAACGTGCTGCGCCCGTTCTCGACGTTCAAGCTGTCGTTGCGCATCCCACCGCGCTGCGACGAGAAGGCGGCGATCGCCGAGCTGAAGAAGTTGATGACCAAGGACCCGCCGAGCGGCGCGAAGATCACGTTCTCGGCAGAGAAGGCCAGTGTGGGTTGGGACGCGCCTCCGCTCGCCGACTGGCTCGGCGACGCGTGCGGGGCGGCGTCCAAGGCGTTCTTCGGCAAGCCGTGCGTCTACATGGGCGAGGGTGGCACCATCCCGTTCATGGGCATGCTCGGCGAGAAGTTCCCCGACGCGCAGTTCATGATCACCGGCGTGCTCGGGCCGCAGAGCAATGCGCACGGGCCGAACGAGTTCCTGCACATTCCCATGGGCAAGCGGCTCACGGCGAGCGTGGCGATGGTGTTGCAGCAGCATCTCGACCGGCCGCGCGGCAAGGCCGGTGCTGGCAAGGCGAAGGCGGCGTCGAAGAAGCCCACGAAGAAGCCTGCCGGCAAGAAGCGGTGACGCGGCGCGAGCCGCGGCGCCGCGCCCGGTAGCCTTGCGGGCATGCCGCGCACCTTCGCCGTCCGTCTCGCGGGCTCGATCCTGCTGTCGTGTGCCGCCCTGCTGGCCCAGCGGGCCGGCAAGGAACCGCTGCGCGTCTACGTGCTGGCGGGCCAGTCGAACATGCAGGGCCACGCCAGGATCGCGACGTTCGACTACCTCGGTGACGATCCGGCGACGGCGCCACTGCTGGCGACGATGCGCGGCCCCGACGGCAAGCCCGCGGTCTGTGAGCGCGTGTGGATCGCCGAGCTGACCCAGGCGGCGTCGGGCGAAGGCAGCGGCGAAGGGCATGGCCGGCTCACGGCCGGATTCGGGGCCCGCCCCGATCCAGGCAAGCCGGGCGAGAAGATCGGTCCCGAGTTCACGTTCGGGCTGGCGATGCAGAAGGCGCACACGGGCCCGGTGCTGCTGATCAAGGTCGCGTGGGGTGGCAAGTCGCTGCACACGGACTTCCGGCCGCCCTCGGCGGGACCGTTCGTGTTCGCCGAGGCTCAGCTCGCCGCGATGCGGCAGAAGGGGCGCGACGTCGCGCAGGAGCAGGCGGCGAAGGTGGCGGCGACCGGGCGCCACTACCGTGAAATGGTCGACTACGTCCGCAAGGTGCTCGCGGACCCGGCGCGCGTGTGTCCTGCCTACGACGCCGAGGCCGGCGTCGAGCTGGCCGGCTTCGTGTGGTTCCAGGGGTGGAACGACATGGTCGACGGGAGCGTCTATCCCGAGCGCCATCGCCCCGGTGGCTACGACGCGTACAGCGAGTGCCTCGCGCACTTCATCCGCGACGTGCGCAAGGACCTCGGTGCGCCGAAGCTGCCGTTCGTGATCGGCGTGATGGGCGTCGGTGGTCCGGTCGCCGAGGGCGACGAACGGCGTGCGGCGCATCGGCACTTCCAGGCGGCGATGGCAGCACCAGCGGCGATGCCGGAGTTCGCTGGCACCGTGGTCGCGGTGCCGACCGCGCCGTTCTGGCCGGCGGAACTCGCCGCGATCGACGCGAAGCACGACGCGGTGCGCCAGTTCGAGCACTCGCTGCGAAACGAAGCGCTGACGCCGGAGCAGCGCCGTGATCGGGTCGCCAGGTTCCGCGACGAGACGATCACGCCGGCCGAGGCCGCGTTGTGGGCGCGGGGTGCGTCGAACGCCGGCTACCACTACCTCGGGTGCGCCAAGACGCTGGCGCAGATCGGCGATGCGCTGGCCGCTGCGACCTTGAAGCTGGCGAAGCGCTGACGGCGGCGGGCGCGCGATCAGTCGCTGTCGTCGTCCGCGCCGGCGATCGCGGCACTGCACCGGACTGCGAGATCGGCGCCGAGGTCGTACGCGCGCAGCGCGGTGTTGCCGAGGGTCCACCCGGGCAGTTCCGGCGCGGTGCTGCGTTCGACGGCGTGGCCGAGCGCGCGCAGTGCGAGGCCATGGCCGACCACCAGCACGTTCGCGCCGGTCCGCAGGCGTGGCGCGAGGTCGTCGCGCCACACGATCGCCGTGCGCGCCGCGAGTTCGCGCAGCGACTCGGAACGCGGCAGCGGATCGCGCACGTCGGCGTAGTGCGGGTCGGTGCGTGGATCGTCGCTGCTGCCCTCGGGCACGGCCGGCGGGGCTTCGTCCCACGACCGGAACGCGCGCAGCGTCGCGCGGCCGAGTTCGGCCTGCACGGCGTCCTTGCCGCGCCCCTGCAGCACGCCGCAGTGCCGTTCGTTGAGGCGCCAGCGGCGTTCGGTCGGCAAGTCGGCGAAGCCGGCGGCGGCGACGGCGAGGGTCGCGGTGTCGACGGCACGCTGCAGGCGTGACGTGAACACCACGTCGAGGCGCTGCAGCAACCGGCGCAGCGAAGCCCCGACCGCGATCGCCTGCTGACGGCCACGCTCGGTCAACGGCACGTCGCGCCAGCCGGCGAAGGTGCGTTCGGCGTTGCCGGCACTCTCGCCGTGGCGCAGCAACACGAGGCGGCAGTGGTGGGGCGCGGCGGCGGGCACGGCCCGATGCTACTCATGCGACCCGATCCGGAGGATGATGGCGGCATGGGTCACGTACGCATCGTCCTCGGGGTGGTTGTGTGGGTTGCCAGCGGCGCGGCGCAGGATCCGCGACCGGTAGCACAGCCGCAGAAGGCGCCGGTCGCCGAGGTCGTGTGGCGCTACGCGCCGACGCCGAGCTACTTCGACGAGGTCGCGCTGCACGACGGCGCCCTGTTCGCGTTGGATCGCAAGGGGCGTGTGCACGCCATCGACGCGGCCACCGGCGAGCCGCGCTGGCTCGGCAAGGACCCGCTGGTGTGCGACCGGGTGTTCGGCATCACGACCGCGCTGCACGAAGGAACGGCAGTCGTCGTCGTCGGTACCGACAAGGGCATGTTCGCGTTCCGCGCCAAGGACGGCGAGAAGCTGTGGTTCACGCCGATCGCGAGCGGCGTCGCCGGTCCTGCGGTCGCGAAGGGGCTCGTCGTGGCCGGCGGCGCGGATGGGCGGGTGTACGGCTTCGATCTGGGCACCGGTGAGATCCGCTGGCAGCAGGACTACCTCGAGGATCGCCCCGACGATCCGCCGGAGTTCCCGGGTGCGAGCGCTCGTTTCGAAGAGCCGGCGCGGCCGTGTGCCGCCGCCACCGACGGCGAGATGGTGGCGCTGTCGATCTTCGACCAGTGCCGCACGCTCGCGTTCGACGCCGCGACCGGCAAGCGGCTGTGGTCGTTCCGCACCGGGGGCTGGATGTACGGCAAGCCCTCGATCGGCCCGCTGTTCGTCTACGTCGGCAGCCAGGACGAACACGTCTACGCGATCGACAAACAGATCGGCCGGCAGCAGTGGAAGGTCGCCACGAAGGCGCGCAACGAAGGCATGGCCGCCGTGCAGGATCGCTTCGTCTACTGTGGTTCGTGCGACGGCAAGCTGCATGCGGTCGACGTCGCGGTCGGTCGCGTCGCCTGGACGTTCCCGATCGAACGCTTCGAAGGGCGTACCACAGCGCTCTACGCGCGTCCGGTGGTTGTCGGCGAGACGGTGTACCTCGGCGCGATGGAGGGCACCGTGTACGCACTGGATCGCGCGAACGGCAAGGAGCGATGGCGCCTGCGGCCGTCGCCGGATTCGGAGCTCACCGGTGATTTTGTGACCGACGGCGAACGGCTGTTCGTCCTGACGCAGACCGACGACGGCAAGGGCGAGAGTTCGGTGCTGGCGATCCGGTTGCCGTGACCCGGCTCAGGCGAGCAGGCCGCCGACGACCTTGCCGCCGACGTCGGTGAGCCGGAAGTCGCGGCCCTGCGCCCGCACCGTGAGTTTCTGGTGGTCGAGCCCGAGCTGGTGCAGGATGGTCGCGTGCAGGTCGTGCACGTGCACGATGTCCTCGGTCGCCGACCAGCCCCAGTCGTCGGTCTTGCCCCACGCGAGCCCGCCCTTGAAGCCGCCGCCGGCGACGAGCACCGAGCAGGCCAGCGCGTTGTGGTCGCGGCCGTAGCTGTCGAACGCGAGCGGGCCTTCGCAGTACGGCGTGCGGCCGAACTCGCCGGCGAACACGACGATCGTGTCGTCGAGCATGCCGCGGCGCTTCAGGTCGCGGATCAGCGCCGCGGTCGGCTTGTCGACCTGCTCGCACTTGCGCGGCAGCACCTTCGGGATGTTGAAGTGGTGGTCCCAGCCGGCATCGCACAGCTGCACGAACTTGACGCCGCGTTCGAGCAGGCGGCGCGCCAGGATGCAGTTCGAGGCGAAGCTCTCCTTGCCGGCCTCGGCGCCGTATTCCTCGAGCGTCTCCGCCGATTCCTGCGACAGGTCGGCGAGCTCGGGCACGCTGGTCTGCATCTTCGCGGCGGTCTCGAACGCCGCGAGGCGCGCTTCGGCATCCGGATCCCCGGAGCGCGCCGCTTCGCGCGCATCGAGCTCCTTGATCGCGGCGAGTTGGCGCGCGCGCGCCTTGTCGTCGATGCCGGCAGGGCTCTTCACGAACAGCACCGGTTCCTTGCCGCCGCGGAACGGCACGCCCTGGTGGCGGCCGGCGAGGAAGCCGTTGTGCCACAGTCGCGGATGCAGCGGTGTCGCCGGATCGGGATTCGACAGCAGCACGACGAACTCCGGCAGGTTGCCGGTGCCGGTGCCGAGCGCGTACGACGACCAGGCACCCCACGACGGACGGCCCAGCAACGGCGTGCCCGTGAACAGGATCGTCATCGCTGCTTCGTGCAGCACGTGGTCGGTCTGCAGCGAACGGACCAGCAGCAGGTCGTCGGCGACCTCGCCGAGGTTGGGCAGCAGCTCCGACATGCGCAGGCCGCTCTTGCCGTAGTTCTGGAACTCGAACTTGCTGCCGACCACCGGCAACGCGCCCTGGCGTTCGGTCAGGCCAGTGATGCGTTCCCCTTTGCGGATCGACGGCGGCAGTTCCTCGCCGCGGCGTTCGACCAGCAGCGGCTTCTCGTCGAACAGGTCGTGTTGCGCCAGGCCGCCGGACAGGAACACCACGACGACGCGTTTGGCCTTCGCCGTCGGCAGGCGCCACGGCGGTGCGGGGTCCTGGGGCGAGCGCGCACTCGCGCCCTGGGTGAGCAGCGTGGCGGCGAGGCCGCCGAGGCCGAACGCGGAACGGCCGAGGAACGCGCGGCGGCAGAGCAGGTCGTGCAGGGTCGGGTCGGTCATGGCATCACCCACGGCGGATCACGGCGTCGAGATTGAGCAGGGTGCAGCCCACCATGGCCCACGCGGCGGCTTCGGCGGGTGGCAGTTCGGGTTTGTCCGACTTCGGCGTTGGTGCAGTGGGCGGTGTGGGCGCAGCGGATTTCGCCGACTCGGCGGGAGCTGTGGCGTTGGCCTTGCCCGCACCCGGCTTGCGTTTGCCGCCGGCGGCCTTCGGGTTCGGTTCGGCCTGGCCGAGCAGTTGCTTCGCGGCCTCGAGGTCCTTGCCGAAGTGCGCCTTCTGGTCGGCGAGCAGCGACTTCAGCACGGTGAGTTCATCCGGCTCGGGTTGCCGCGACGTCACCAGGCGGAAGCCGAATGCGAGGCGCGCGTCGTCGTCCTTGCCACCTTCCTTGTGCACGCGCAGGCCGAGGGCGCGTCCGGCTTCGAACTGCACCGGATCGTTGAGCGTCACCAGCGCCTGCAGCGGCGTCGTCGTGCGCGTTCGGGTCACCGTGCAGGTCTCGCGTTTGGCAGCGTCGAAGATCGTGAACGACGGGTACGGCACGCCCCGCTTCCAATAGACGTAGAGCCCGCGGCGGTGCGCCTTCTCGGCGGGATCGGTCTTCCAGTCGCCCGAGCCGAGCATCGACTTCCACAGGCCTTCGGGCTGGAACGGCTTCACGCTCTCGCCGCCTACCTTCTGCACCAGGAGTCCCGACACGAACAGGGCCTGGTCGCGCACCATCTCGGCGGCGAGCCGTTGGCGCGGCCCGCGCGCGAGCCACACGTTGTCGGGGTCGCGGGCCCAGGCGTCGGCCGGCGCGGTGTTGGTCTGGCGGTAGGTCGCCGACAGCGCGATCAGGCGGTGCATCTGCTTCACGTTCCAACCGGTGCGCACGAACTCGGTGGCGAGCCAGTCGAGCAGTTCGGGATGGCTCGGTGCTGCGCCGCGGATGCCGAAGTCGTCGGCCGTGCGCACGAGGCCCAGGCCGAAGAACTGCTGCCAGTAGCGGTTGACGGTGACGCGCGCGGTCAGCGGGTGCGTGCCGGACACCAGCCAGCGCGCGAGGCCGAGGCGGTTCTTCGGCAGGTCGGCCGGCATCGGCGGCAGCACGGCGGGCGTGGTCGCCGTGATGCGTTCGCCCTTCTTGCGGTAGTCGCCGCGCACGAACAGGTGCGTCGGCCGCGGCTCCTTCAGTTCTTCCATGACGAGCGCGCTCGGCAGCTTGCTCTCGACCCGTTCCTTCTCGGCCTGCAGTCGCTCGAGCTCTTCGAACAGCACGCGGCCGGCGACGTCGATGCGGGTGCGGAACCAGCGGCGAACGGCGCGCGTGCGGCGTTCGGCGGTCGTCTTCGCCTTCGGCAGTTCGTCGTCGCTGGCCGCAACCGTCGTCGGCGTCGCGGTCGCGGTCGCGTCCGCGGGGGCCGCGACGACGGGCCGCCCTTGCAGCGTGCGCAGGGTCTCGTAGTCGAGCAGGTCGTCGCCTTCGGCTTTCAGCACGCAGCGGAACGACAGCCCGCCACCGGGGCCGCGCGGCGGCACGAAGTCCGGCGGCAGCGCGCCGCCCTCGATCGCTTCGGCGAGGCCGGGCGGCAGGTCCAGGCCGGCGGGTTCGGGCGAACCCTTGCCCGGCGGCTTTGGTGGCGCGCCCTGGGCGATCAGCTTGCACACGAGGTGGTTGTCGCCGGCGCGCAGGCCCAGGCGCAGGCGCCGCGGTTCGGCATCGCTGCGGCGGCCGCGCATCGCGAAGAACGACTCCTCGTCGAACTCCTCTGGCTTCTGGACCGGCTTCGTCGCGGGCTCCACCGTCGGCGGGGGCGGGGCGAACTCACCGACCAGCGTGCCGTTGATCCAGACCTTCGCGCCGACGCCGCCGTCGAGTTCGAGCAGCATCGTGCGCGCCTGTTCGCACTTCACCTTGCGCGACACGAACCACGCGACCGCGGCGCCTTCGACCGGCAGCTGCGCCGATTCGCCGTCGCGCCAGTCGCGATGTTCCTGCCATTCGAGGCGACGGGGTCTGGCCTTGCCGGGCTTGCCGCCACTGGCGCCGTCGCCTTCGCCGCCGTCGTTCGGTGCTGCATCGCCGGCGGGGGACTCGGGTGCTGCGGGCTTTGCCGCCACCGTTGGTTTGTCCGCCGACTTGTCGGCGCCGAGGCCGAGCAATCCCTGCAGCATCGTCGCGAGGTTCTCGGCGGCAGGTTTCGCGGGCACTGCCTTCGCGGGTTTCTCGGCGGGGGCCGTCGGCGCCTTGTCGTTGCCCGGAGCCGGGGTCGGGGCCGGTGCCGCCGCCTCGGCCGGAGCCACACTCGGCTGGTCGTACTTCTTCTTCCAGGCCGCGGTCGTCAGGTCCTTCTCGACCGCGAACTCGGTCGTGTAGGCCGCGGCGACGTCCGCCGCCGGGAACGGCCCGAGTGCGCGCCACAGGCTCGGCTGCAACGGCAGCAGCAACGAGCGCACGCGGGCGTCGTCGGTGCTCGACACGCGGAAGCGGCCGATCAGGCTCTTGAACTTGTCCGACGAATTGTGCGTCAACGTGACGCGCAGGATCGAGGTCTCGTTGGCGACCAACGGCTCGATCGGGATCAGGATCGCTTCGCGCGCTTCCTTGCGTTCGTCGCCGGCGATGCTCCAGCCGCTGCCGCCGCGGAAGCCGCCTTTGCTCGGGCCGTCGCTGCCGCTGACGATCGCATCGCCGATCGC
>JAEUHV010000023.1 GCA_016794485.1 Planctomycetota bacterium | reverse complement strand
TCGTCCCCATGGTCGACGTCGTGTTCTGCCTCTGCGTGTTCTTCATGTGTTCGATGAAGTTCCATTCGATGGAAGGCAGGTTCGACGCGTGGTTGCCCAAGAACAAAGCCATGGCGGTGAGCCTGGAGGTCCCGGTGGAGGAGATCCGGGTCGCATTGGCCTGGGACGCGGCGGCGCAGCGCACGGTGCGCAAGTTCGGCAGCGTGCCGATCCGCGACGACGACCATCTGCGTGGTCTGTTGCGTGCGACCCGTGCCGACTGGGTGCGCGTGGGCCGGCCGTTCGATGCTGCCGTCGTCGACGGCGACGAGGCGGTGCCGTGGTGCGAAATCGTCAACGTCGTGAACCTCGCCAAGAAGGAACAGATCCAGCGGATCGAGTTCGCTGCCGGCCGGAACTACGAAGCCAGGTAGTTTCTAGCCCAAGGCCCGGAAAGCACTTGTGCGGGTTCCGAACATCTTGGCCCCGGCTTCGTCGACCCGGCGCATGCAGGGGTGATGAACGCCCGCGCTTCCAGTCTCGCCTTTCTGCTCGTCTCGCTCGGCGCCCTGCCGGCGCAGCTGATCCCGAAGAACCTCGACGCCAAACGGCCCGCCGTGCCGAACCGCCTCGCCGGCACCTGGCTCGGCAAGGCGCAGGAGCAGCTCGAGGGCGGCAAGACCCTCGACTACGACCTCAGCCTGCAGTTCGCGGGCGCCGACGACGCGCTGCGGCTCGAGGTGCGTGCCACCGTTCCGGTCGACACCGGCCAAGGCAAGGTGACCGTCTCCGTCTTCGCCACCTACCGCGGCACGTTCCGCGCGCCGGATCTGCGCATGCAGAGCGAGTCGATCGAAGTGAAGGTCGTCGAGACCGGGGAGCGCATTCCGTCCGAACCGCAGACCGTCGAGGGCAAGCTCGCCGACGGTGTGCTCACCGGGCGGGTCGGCAGTGACGGCGACGGCTGGACCAGGTTCACGGCGAAGGCCAAGGGCGACGACGGCAAGCCGGTGGTCGTGGCGAACACGGAACTGCGCGGCGGCTGGTCGGGCACGGCGCGTGAGAACGGTCCCGACGGCAAGGAACTGCGCTACCCGATCCGGGTCGTGTTCGGCGGCGACGGCGATCGCCTCACGGCCGAGGTGTCCGCGGACATGCGATATCCGGTCCAGGGCGGTTCGACGCCGGTCGAGTACCGCGCGACGTTCCGCGGCTCGCGGCGCGGGGACGAGCTGCAGATGACCAGCGACAAGGTGACCATCCGGCTGGTCGAGATGGGCCGCACCGAGTCCGGGCCGCGGCAGGAGTTCACCGGCAAGCTCCAGGACGGCGTGCTGAAGGGGCGCGTCGGCGGGAGTGAAGGCGAGGTCACCACCCTCGAACTGCGCGCCGACGCGAGCGACTCCGTCGTCGACGACCGGGGCCCCATCGGCGAGGACTCGGTGCCCCGTCCCGGCCCGATCGGCGATCCGGTGCGCGGGCAACGGCGTGAACTGCCGCAGAGCTACCGCACGGTGTTGCTGGAGCCGCGCGAGGTGCGCGACGCCGGGGCCGGCAACGTGGTCTCGCACACGCTGCGGTTGCCCCGCGGCTGGAACCTGGGCGCCGCGCCGGAGTGGCGCGCGTTCCCCGACAGCTTCGTCAACCTCGTCGGCGAAGTGCGCGGCAACGAGGGCGAAGCGATCACGTTCGCCGCCGACCACGTGTTCACCTACAGCGGCACGCAGTCGCAGTTCGGCAACCAGTCGACCGAGCAGCAGGCGTGGACGCGCGATGGCCAGGCGCTGCGGCGTCCGCCGAGTGGCCCGGGTGCCGTCGCGGTCGAACTGCTGGTGCCGTTCCTGCGGCCAGGTGCCAGCGACGTGCAGCTGGTCGACGCCGGCCGCGACGAAGCGCGCGAGGCCGCCTTTCGCGCCATGTGCGCGCCGACGATCGAGGCATTCGAGGCCAACTGCCGCAACCTCAGCCTGAACGGCGGTGTGCAGTCGCAGTCCAAGCCATGGCTCGCCAGCGAACGCTCGCGCGTGCGCTACCGGGACGGTGGCCGCACGTGGGAGGAGGAGTTCGAGTGCTCGCTGGTCGGCATGCACGGTTCGTCGCAGATCGAAGGCATGTCGTCCGACAACGGCATGTGGATCGTGTGCCAGGTTCGTTCGTTCCGGGCGCCGCTCGGCGAACTCGACGCGCGCCTGCCGCTGCTGGTCGTCGTGGCCGACAGCGTGCGCGAGACGCCGCGTTGGTCGCTCGGCGTGTCCGCGATCAAGCTCGAACTCGCCAAGGCGCGAACGCAACAGCTGCGGCTGGAGACGGCGGAGATGCAGCGTCGCCTGGCCGAGCGGGCGGCGGCGAACACCCAGGTGCGCGATGCCGAGATGGCGACGTGGCGCAGCCAGCAGGACGCCGGTGATCGCATGCACGAGGCGAACGTGCAGGCGCTGACCGAAACGCAGAAGTTCCGCGACGGCGACGGCACCACGCACACGGTCACCAACCACTACGACCGCGCGTTCCGCAACCCGGACAACACGATCCTGCTGACCAACGATCCGAACTACCGCCCGGCCGGGGACCCGAACGTGAACCAGGTGCGGTGGGAAGAACTGCAGCGCGTCGACCCGTTCCGGTCGGGGCGCTGAAAGTAACCCACGGGATCATTGCGACGAATACGAGTTCGCAGCCGGCTCGCCCCAACGTAGCAGTGCCGATGAACCGCCTCGCTCCGGTCGCCGCCGCCGCGTTCTTCCTGCCGCACTCCTCGCCGGCCCAACAACTTGCTCCGGTGGCCACGACGCCCGTCGTCACCAGTTCGCCGACACCGCAGGCGACGTTCCGCTTGCGCTGGCCGAACAGCTGGCACAACGAACGCAACCACGACGGTGCCTGGATCGTGCTGCGCGGCCCAGACGCGACGCGCGGGCCGCTGCGGCTCGCGGCCGCGGGCCACACGGCGTCGGGCGCCGTTGCGGGGACGGTGACGGCGAGTGCCGACGGCCTCGGCGCCTTCGTCGCCCCCGCGGCGACGCACCGCGGCGACGTCGCCTTCGACGTCACGCTGGTGCTGGCCGAAGCGGCACCGGTCGCTGTGACTGCTTGGACGGTCGGCATGGTCCTGGTGCCTGCGGGAGCGTTCGAACTCGGCGACGACGATCCGCTCACGCTGCGGTTCGGCGCGTTCCATCGCGTCGGCGCGGACGGTGCTGGCCCGAGTCCCTACCCGGTCGTGAACGAAGACGCGATCGTCGTCGCCGAGACGCCGGGCGCCCTCTGGTACCAGGGCGACCGCAACCGATATCGGGGCGATCGCGGCGGGCCGATTCCGGCGGCGTTTCCGAAGGGCACGCGTGCGTTTTGGGTCATGAAGCACGAACTGACGCAAGGTGAATACGCGGCGTTCCTGAACGCACTGCCGCCGGGGTGGCGGGAACGTCGCGCGCCGTTGGTCCGCACCGGCGAAGAGACGGCGACGTGTTCGCTCGAGCTGCGCGACGGTCGCGTCGTCGCCACGGCTCCCGATCGGCCGTGCAACTTCGTCGGCTGGGACGACACCTGCGCCTACGCCGATTGGATGGCGTTGCGACCGATGACCGAGTTCGAGTTCGAGAAGGCGGCGCGTGGACCGACGCGACCGGCCGCCGGTGACTACCCGTGGGGCACGACGACGCTGGCGAAGATGGCGCGGCGCGTGCAGAAGACGCGCGACCTGTCGCTGGCCGGCGTCGCCGACGAAGCCCGCCTCGACGACGCGAATCGCGAACGGTTCGGCGCGTCGTTCTATTGGGTGATGGACCTGTCCGGCAGCGTGTGGGAACGCGTCGTCAGCGTCGGCCACGCACAGGGCCGCGCGTTCTGCGGCAGCCACGGCGATGGCGTGTTGTCCGCCGGCGGCGACGCCACCAACACCGACTGGCCGCGCAGCGACGCGAAGGGCGAGAACGCCGACGGCGTCGGCTTTCGCGGCGGGGCCGAGTACTTCACGCCGGTGCGCGACGACGACCCGACCAATCCGTGCAGCCGCATCGCGACGCGCACCTACGCCGGTTGGGGTGGTGCCGCGCGCTACAAGACCTACAGCGCGCGAGCCGTTCGTTCCGCCGACCAGCCTTGATCGGCGCGCCGAGGCCGCCGCGGGGGCTGGTCTCGGTACGGGTGAACCGGGCGGGAGAACGTGCGTTGGGGGTCCCGCTGTCGCCGAGGTGAGGCCACCTCGACGGCGAACAACGGCATGGACAAGAAGCTCGTTTGGCTCGTGGTCGCCGCGCTGCTCACAGGTGGAGTCGTCGCGCAGGCCGGTTACACGTTCACGCTCGACGGCAGGGAAGAGAGTCTGGTGCGCGAAGGCCTCCGGGTCCGCGGCGGCATCGTGTCGTTGCGCGGCGACAGCGAACGACCGGTCGCTGGCGATCTCGCTTGGATTTCGGCGAGGGCGACCTGCCTCGTGCGGCTCGAGGCGCCCGGTCGCTACGAGTTCACCGACGAGTTCGAGGCCGCGGGACGTCTGCTGCTGCGCCACGACCAAGGCAGTCGCGTCGCCGTGGTCGACAGTACGCGGCTCGTGGCTGCGGACGCTGCGACTCGCGCCGCACTCCTGGGTGTCGTCGTCGATCGTTGGGACGCCGAAGTCGCGGACGCACTCGCGAAGCTCGCCCCGACCGTGCCGCTGGTCGTGACCGACGGCGCCGCGATCGGGGCGGAGCGGGCG
>JAEUHV010000016.1 GCA_016794485.1 Planctomycetota bacterium | reverse complement strand
GCGGGTTGGCGATGCGGTCGCCGGTGGTGAAGCAGCAGTCGATCGTGAACTTCGCTCCGGCGCGGCAGAACGTCTTGAAGAAGCCCTTCTGGCTGCCGAGCAGGCGCACGAAGTTCTGGCCGCCGAACCGGAAGCCACGGCCGTTCCAGTGCGGGTCGCTGCGTTCGTTGGTCGGATCGCCGGGCAGCTCGCCGTCGAAGTTGCCTTCGAGGTCGTGCCAGATCATGCCGGTGCCGGGGTAGGAACGGACGTCGGCGGCGTCGAGCCACGTGACGAGGCCGGACCGGATCGGGGTGTCGGGGTGCATCGTGTTCGCTCAGACCTCGTAGCCGAGTTCGCGCATCGTCGGGCCGCAGATCGCGAGTGCGCGTTCCTGCTGCGCCGGCGTCAACAGGTCGCGGAAGCCGCCGCTGCCGCCCTTGCGCACGTGTTGCGGGTTCTTCTGCTTCATCGCGTCGATGCCGAGACCGGCCGCGACCGCCGCCAGCTGCGCGGCGTCGAGCGGCAGCCCGACGCGGTCGGCGAGCCGCCGCAGGTGCCCGGGCAGGTCGGCGACCATGCGTTCGTAGAACACGAACTCGACGTCCAGCGCCTTGCGGGCGCGCCAGTGGTCACCGGCGTGCCGCACCCAGTCGCCCAGGAACGTGTCGAGCTCGGCGGCGACGTATTCCTCGGGAGCGCGCGACGGATGCGGGTGGTAGCGCCGCATGAACGGCGTCTGCACGAAGTGCGCCATCGACACCAACGCGTCGCGCGGATCGCGCACGATGCAGCAGACGAACGGGAAGCGCGGGTAGACCTCCCAGCTGCGTTCGCACAGGAACGAGTGCGTCCACACGTGGCTGCACGCGGCGAGGTACGCGCCGAGGTCGCGGATCGGCTCGACGTGCTGCATCTCGACCTGCCAGTACACCGCCTCGTCCTGGACCAGGATCTGGTCGATGTCGAACTGCTCGATCGAGAACTCGGGCCAGCAGCCGCGCTTCTGCTGGATCGGGTGCGACTGCACGAAACTGCGCTTCTGGCCGGCGGCGCGGAACAACGCGTCGAACGTCTGCCACAGGAAGTAGCTGCCCGACTTCACGTAGCTGATGTGCAGCACGGGGGCAGCCGATGCCGTCGCCACCGCGGTGGCCGTTGCCGCTTCGTCGATCCTCGCCATCGGCTCCCACATCGGCCGCGCGTCCAGCCCGCATTGAGCTCTCCTGCGGCGATGCGTCGATGCCAGCGGCGGCTCCGGGAACGTGCGTATCAAGTCGGGGACGCCACAGCGACGATGCCCGAGGCCGCGGAGAGGCAAAGGATGACGGCAACGGCGATCGCACACTCTGTTCGGCTGGATGCACGACGACTCGCGGCGATGCTGGGCACGACGGCCGACCGGCTGCCGCCAGCGAGCCTGCGGACCCTGGCGAACGACGACCTTGCGTTCGAAGTGCTGTCCGGCGACGAACGTGAACGCCAACTGCTGCGCGCGTTGCGCGGCGCCGAGGCCCCGGACCTGACCGTGTCGGGCCCGCATCGCGCCGCCGATTGGGAACGCGGCTGGAACGAGAACCTGCGCGCCTTCGAGAACGAGGCACTCGAGCCCGCCACCCTGATGCCGAAGTACAACCGGCATCGCGTGCTCCGCCTTCAGGGCGAGTACGTGCGCGTCGCCGCTGCGGAGTTCGAGTACGCGGCCTACACCGCGATCCGGCACCACGTGTTCGCCTCGTGG
The DNA here is from genome assembly GCA_016794485.1 of Planctomycetota bacterium. Taxonomy (GTDB): domain Bacteria; phylum Planctomycetota; class UBA1135; order UBA1135; family UBA2386; genus UBA2386. The sequence continues at coordinate 2,164 of JAEUHV010000016.1, read as the reverse complement.
TTCGCCGACGTCGATCGGGTGGTCGAGTACGGTTGTGGCACGGGCACGAGCCTGATGCTGCTGGCGCAGCAGTTCCCGCAGCTGCAGCTGTGCGGCCTCGACTGGGCCCCGTCGTCGCAAGCGATCCTGGCGAAGCTGGCGACCCGGGTCGGTCGTGCGATCGAGGCGCACCGCTTCGACATGTTCGAGCCGACGCCGCTCGAACTCGGCCCGCGCTGCGGTGTGTTCACTTCGGCGGCGATGGAACAGCTCGGCGACCGCTTCGAGCCGCTGCTGCAGCACTGGCTGGCGCAGGATCCGGCGATCTGCGTGCACCTCGAGCCCATCGTCGAGCAGTACGCCGAGAACTCGCTGTTCGACGAGGTCGCGCGGCGTTACCACGAACGTCGCGGCTACCTGCGCGGATTCCTGCCCCGGCTGCGCGAACTGGCCGCCCAGCGGCGCATCGAACTCGTCGAGGTCCGGCGCACCGGCCTCGGCTCGTTCTTCCACGAGGGCTACACCCTGGTCGTCTGGCGCCCGATCACCCGAGGTCGCGCGTGAACCCGACCGGCCTACGCCCCGGCCCCGGCGACGACCCGCGGGCTTGGACCCGGGCCGTGTTCGCGGCCGCCGACTATGCCGGCGTCGCGATGCACGGCGATCCGTCGACGTGGCAGTTCCAGGCCGCGCGCGCGCTGCTGCTCGGCGACACCGCCTCACTGCGGGCGTTGGCCGACTGCCGCGAGCCGGAGGCCCGCCTGCACCTCGCCGCGGCGCGCTGGATCCACGGCGACGAAGCTCGTGCCCGCCGCGAACTCGCCCAGATCGATCTCGAACACGCCCGCCGCCTGCTGGCCTTGCTCGACCAACCGCGCATCCGCGTGCTGGCCCAGCTGCCGTGGGTCGACGGCGCGATGACGGACCTCGGTGGCGGCCTGCGCCACGACCCGCGCTTCGAACTGCGCACGCTCGGCCATCGCACCGGCGACGTGCGCAATCCGCCGTACGCGGACGTGCGCACGGCCCTCGCCGACGGCTTCACGCCCGACTTCTACCTGGCCGCGATGGTGGAGTGGCAACACCTGCCGCCGAACCTGCAGCTGCTGCGCTGCCCGCTGTTCGGCAACCTGGCCGACCACGACCTGCACATCCAGACGATCCGTCCCTGGCTCGACCTGTTCGACGAACTGTGCGTCACCGACCGCACCGAATGGCTCGACGTGCAGGGTCTGGGGCGCGGCACGACGACGTCGTTCCCGAAGGTCTTCGGCCTGCCGGCCAACCTGGCCCCGATCCCGAGCGGACCGCGGCACCTCGACTTCTTCGTGTCGGGCACGATGCTCGACCCGTACCACCCGGACAAGGCGCGCGTGCTGCACGAACTGCTCGGCATGCCCGCCATCGACCTGCGCGTCGTGCGCGGCTTCACCGGGCAGATGGCGTTCCACGCGCTCCTGGCCGCGAGCAAGGCGTCGTTCACGTTCGTGCGGCGTCCGGGCGCGATGCCGACCCGCGGCCTCGAGTCGGTGGCCCTGGGCTGTGCCGTGGCCGTGCAGGCGGAGTCGAGCCTGCGGCTTTGGCTCGGCCACGAGCACGGCGTGGTGCCGTACGGCGGCGAACGCGGCGAACTCGCCGCCGCGGTGCGCACGATCCTCGACCACCACGACCACTTCGGTCCGGCGGCGCGCCGCGGCGCCGAACGCGTGCGCACCGAGTTCGCGATGCCGGTGGTCGCGTCGCAGTACTTCCGCTTCCTCGCGTTCCGCGCCACCGCCCCGCGGGCCGCACGCACGCCCGTCGACACGTCCACCTGGACCCAGAAGCGCCTGTGCGTGTCGCGGACCTGGCTGCCCGACGACCCGACCGTGCGCCGGCGCACGATGCAGGCGAACTTCCGCCGGCTCAGCGAACGGTTCCGCCTCCGCCCCGACGCCCGAACGCTGGTCGACATGGCCCGCGAGCTGTTGTGCGAATACGTGCACTACGAGCGCAAGAAGGCGGTGGAGGCGAACGAGCGCGCACTGCTCGCCGACGCCATCGGGCTGCTCGAGAAGTGCGTGCAGAAGTGGCCCGACCACCTCGCCGCGCGCTTCCTGCTGGTACGCACCCGGTGGCACCACGGTGACGCGCGCCAGCGGCTGCAGGCGTTGCAGCTGGCGTTCGACACGGTCGACGCCGAGCC
>JAEUHV010000597.1 GCA_016794485.1 Planctomycetota bacterium | reverse complement strand
TGCTGCAGGAGACCGGCATGCAGGTGCGCTTCCGCGAGGCGAACGACGGCCACAACTGGGAGAACTGGCGCGACCGGTTGCGCGAAGGGCTCAGCTGGCTGTTCCCGGGGCCGCTGTGGCTCGTCTACGAATGACGTGGCGCAGCACCCTCGGCGTGGCTTGCCTCGGGTCGCTGGGCGGCTGCGCGCTGTCCGGCATGCACGACCCGAGCCTAGACGCCCTGCCGTCGTCGTGTTCGCAGGCGTTGGTGGTGCGGGCCGACGGTGCGGGTTCGGCGCGGGCGACCGTCGTTTCGTACGAACGATGCGAGGGCCGCTGGCGAGCGCGCGATCGGCGACCGGCGACGGTGGGCCGTTCGGGCATCGTCGCCGCGGCGGCGAAACGCGAAGGCGACGGCGGCACCCCGGCCGGCATGCATGCGATCGGTCCGGCGTTCGGTTACGCGCCCACGTCGGCGACGAAGCTCGTGTACCGGCAGGCGACCGCGCAGGACTGGTGGATCGACGACCCGCGTTCGCCCGCCTACAACACGTGGGTCGTCGGCAAACCGGACGTCAGCGCCGAGGCGATGCGTCGCGACGACGGGCAATACGAACTCGGCGCGGTGCTCGGCTGGAACACGAGTCCCGTGGTGGCCGGCCGCGGCAGCGCGATCTTCCTGCACGTCTGGCAAGCCCCCGACGTCGCGACCTCCGGGTGCGTGGCCCTCGCGCGCGCCGACGTCGAACGCATGTTGGCGTGGCTCGACGCGACCTGCGACCCCCGCATCGTCGTGGTGGCGCCGTGATGCGCGGGCCAGCACCCTCGCCGTGCCGGCCGCGAGCCGGGATGCATGGGTGCGCACGAGCCGATGGCATGGCCCGACCGGACGGCAGTCAACCGCTGCGGAGTGGTTCCCGATAGGGGGGCGTGCACGAGAGGGAGGGGCCAACACCATGTCACTGACATGGAAGCTGATTTTCGGCTTCCTGTTCGCCCTCGTGTTGCAGGTCGCCCAGATGCTGACATCGGGCTACTTCACCGCGAAGATGCAGGCGGCGTCGGGCCAGGTGTCCGATGCCCTGACCGCCTGCCTCGCCGTGCAAGGCGCGATCGACGCGGTGCGGGACCTGCAGCAGCGCGTCGACGCCGAGTCGGCCGGCAAGGGGTCGTTCGACGTCGCGGTCGGCAGGGTCTACCTCGAGGAAGTGCAGCGGCAAGCGTCGGCGCTGGCCGGGCCGCTCGACGCCAGCGACCGTCACGGGCTCGAAGTGCTGCGCCGCTGCCTGTCGCGGGCGGGGCGCGGCCTGGAGGATGTCGCCGCCGCTCCGGTCGGCGAGAGCCGCAAGGACGCGCTGTTGTACCTGACCGACGACCTCGGCGAGGTCGAGCAGGCGTTGTCGCGGGCCCAGGTGCGTCTGCGTGCCGTCGGGCTCACCGGCATCGAAGCCGAACGAGTCGTGCACGACTTGCCGTTCCGCGGCGCGTTGCTGATCACGCTCGCCGGCGTCCTGGTGATGGCGCTGTTCGTGGTCTGGTACCGGCGGCAGATGGTCGTGCCGATCCAGCTCGCCTGGGCCGAACTCGAACAGCGCGTGCAGGACCGCACCGCCGAACTCGCGGCCGCGCGCGATGCCGCCGACGCGGCCAACCAGACCAAGACCGCGTTCCTGGCCAACATCAGCCACGAGCTGCGCACGCCGATGACGGCGATCCTCGGCTACTCCGACCTGCTGGCCGACGGGGGTTCGGGTCCCGACGCCGCGCGGCTGCTGCAGGAATCGGTCGCGACGATCCGGCGCAACGCGCAGGCGATGGTCGCGATCGTCAACGACCTGCTCGACATGTCGAAGCTGGAAGCGGGCAAGCTGCAGGTCGAACGCATCGCCTGCTCGCCGCTGCAGGTGGTCGACGACGTGCTCGGGCTGTTGCGCACCAAGGCGGCGGCGCGCAAGGTCGTGCTGCGGTCCGTCGTGCCTGAGCCGGTGCCGGAACAGGTGCAGACCGATCCGTTGCGGTTGCGGCAGGTCCTGATCAACCTGGTCGACAACGCGATCAAGTTCAGCGACGGCGGCGAGGTCACCGTCACCGTGTCCTTCGCCGGCGCCGGTGACGCAGCCGAGCTCCAGTTCGAGGTCGCCGACCGCGGCATCGGCATGCCGGCGAGCGTGCTGGCCCGGTTGTTCCAGCCGTTCGAACAGGCCGACGTGTCGACGACGCGGCGCTACGGCGGCACCGGGCTCGGGCTCGCGATCTCGCGCCAGCTCGCGCGGCTGCTCGGCGGCGATCTGGTCGCCGCCAGTGCCGTGGGGCACGGTTCGCGTTTCCGTCTGACGGTCGCGACCGGCGCGGTCGACGGCGTGCCGCGGGCGAAGTCCGTGCGCGCCGAAGGCGTTCCGGCCGCCGACACGTCGCGTCCGTTGGCCGGCGTCACCGTGCTCGTGGTCGAGGACGGGCCGGACAACCAGCGGCTGCTGCGGCACCTGCTGGAGCGCGCCGGTTGCACGATCGAGCTCGTCGGCAACGGCCAACTGTGCCTCGACCGCATGGCGGCACCCGCGGCGACCTTCGACGTCGTGCTGATGGACATGCAGATGCCGGTCATGGACGGAATCACCGCGACCCGGGCGCTGCGCCAGCGCGGTTGCCGCGTGCCGATCGTGTCGCTGACCGCGAATGCGATGCAGGCCGACCGCGAAGCGTGCCTGGCGGCCGGCTGCGACGCATTCCTGACCAAGCCGATCGACCGGAAGAAGCTGCTGGCCACGATCGCCGAGTGGCGCGGGCGGCGGTGCGGGGTCGTGGCCGCCACGACTTGAGGCAACCGGGGGGTCGCACTGGTTCCGGTTTCGCCCGTTCGGCATAGTGCGCGGCCCGCATCCCGCCATGCCCGCCGTCACCCGCCACATCGGACTCTCTCTCGGCGCCGACATCTGTTGGCCGCTCGCCTTCGAACAGATCCTCGCCGACGCCAGGCTCGAACTGAAGGTCGGCAAGGACGTGGTCAAGTTCGCTTGCGAACGCACCACGCTCGAGCCCTACATGCTGCAGCAGGGCTGCAAGTACGACCTGGTCGTCGACCGCCTGACGCACTGGTTCGCGCTGCAGCGCGAGTGGATCAAGAAGTCGATCCTGATGGACGGCCTCTACGTCTACAACAACCCGTGGTCGGTGCAGAGCTACGAGAAGCACTCGACCTACTGCGCGATGACGGCGCTCGGCATGCCGATCCCGCCGACGTTGATGGTGCCGCAGAAGAACTACGACAAGAAGCCGGACCTCGACTTCACCCTCAACACCTACGCGCGCCACTTCGACCTGGGCAAGCTCGGTGCGCAGATCGGCTATCCGCTGTTCATGAAGCCGTACGACGGCGGCGGCTGGCAGGGGGTGACCAAGATCGACGACGAGAAGGCCCTGCGCGCCAGCTACGAGAACAGCGAGAAGTGGCTGATGCACATCCAGCAGGCCGTCGCCGGCTTCGACCTGTTCGTGCGCGCGGTCGGCATCGGGCCGCAGGTTCGCGTGATCAAGTACGACGCCAGCCAGCCGCTGCACGGCCGCTACACGACGGCGCGCGGCTTCTGCAGCAAGGAGGAGGAGCAGGTGATGGCGGACACGTGCCTCACCATCAACGCGTTCTTCGGCTGGGACTTCAACAGCTGCGAGGCGCTGCGCAAGGGTGGCACGTTCTACCCGATCGACTTCGCCAACCCGTGCCCCGACAACCAGGTCAACTCGATCCACTACCACTGGCCGTGGTACGTGCTGAGCAACCTGAAGTGGGCGGTGTTCTGCGCCGCGACCAAGCGGCCGATGAAGAAGACGCTCGATTTCGAGCCGTTCTACGCGATCGCCAAGAAGGACCTGTCCTACCGCGACAAGCTCGCCGGCTACGCCAAGATCGCACGGGAACGGCTGCAGGCCGCCGAGTTCGCCGAGTTCGCGCACAAGCACCTGCGGCCGCTCGAGGACGCGGCGAAGGCCTGGTTCCGCAGCGACCGCTGCAAGGAAGCCGTGACCAGGAAGGTGGCGCACATGTACCCCGCGCACGAAGTCGCCGACTTCTCGGCGCGGTTCTTCGGGCTGGTGCAGCAGTCGCTGGCCGACGACGAGAAGGAGCAGAAGAAGTGAGCAAGCACAAGATCACCTGGAAGTCGCCGGCCCTGGGTGGCCGCGAGATCACGTTCGTGCGCTACGGCATCGCCGGCACGCCGTTGTTGTTGTTCCCGACCGCCGGCGGCGACGCGGAGGAGCCCGAGCGCTTCCACCTGATCTCGGCGATCGGCGAGTACTTGAAGGACATGCGCCTCAAGGTCTACGTGGTCGATTCGATCGCGGGCCAGGCCTGGCTGAAGGAGTGCAAGACGCTCGAGCAGGCAGCCGCGGCGCAGAACCGCTTCGACCAGTGCATCTACCGCGAGGTGGTGCCGGCGATCCAGCGCGATTGCGGCGGCAACCCGGGCCTGATCTGGACGGCGGGCGCGTCGATCGGCGCGTTCAACGCCCTGGCGGTGTTGTGCCGGCACCCGGACGTCTTCGACAAGGCGATCTGCCTGTCGGGGACCTACAACATGAACCGGTTCCTCGAGGGGCGCATCAACCGCGACTACCACGACAGCTCGCCGCTCGACTTCGTGCCGGGACTCGGCGGGCCGCACCTCGAACTGCTGAAGAAGCGGTTCGTGCTGCTGGCGCACGGCACCGGCGACTACGAGGACCCCGACCAGAGCTGGAAGGTCGAACGCGTGCTCGGCCCGAAGGGCATCCCGAACCGCGTCGACGCGTGGGGCAAGGAGTGGCGGCACGACTGGGTGACCTGGCGCAAGATGCTGCCGCAGTTCCTCGGCGAGCTGCTGCCGGCCCGGGCGCAGTCGGTGTGAGCGTGCGCTCGGCGGCGGTGGTGCTGCTCGGGACCGCGGCGTTGGCGGCGCAGGAATTGCGGCCGCTCGGTCCTGGGCCGACCTGGCTCGGGCCGCGGCCGACCGCGCGCAACGAAGTGTTCGCCACCGCGGACGGTTGTGCCGGCTGCCACTCCATGGGCCGGCGTTCCCTGGCGATGACGTCCGCGACGGGGGCCGACGTGTCGCCGCACGCGTTGTGGCGGGCCAGCGTGATGGCGAACGCAGCGCGCGATCCGTTCTGGCGGGCCCAGGTCGCCAAGGAAGTCGCGGCCGATCCCGGGCGGGCCGAAGAGGTGCAGGCGCAATGCGTGCGTTGCCACGCGCCGATGGTCTCGCACACGCGACGCCTGGGTGGCGAAGCTCCGGCCGACGTGGCGACGGCGGTCGCCGACCCGCTCGGCCGCGACGGGGTGTCGTGCGCCGTATGCCACCAGATCCGCGCCGAAGGGCTCGGCACCGAGGCGACGTTCGGTGGCAAGGGCAGGATCGACAAGGGCCGCACGATCTTCGGTCCGTACGAGCGCCCGTTGGCGGCGCCGATGCAGGACATGGCGGTCTACGATCCGGTGCACGGCCCGCACGTGCAGACCTCGGGACTGTGTGCCACGTGCCACACGCTGGTCACCGAACACGCCGGCGAGAAGTTCCCCGAGCAGACGCCGTTCTTCGAGTGGCGCAACAGCGAGTTCACCGACGAACCGGCCCGCACCGCGACGTCGCGCACCTGCCAGGAGTGCCACATGGCCGAACTCGGGGCGACGCGCATCGCCCGGCACCCGAACGGCACCGACTTCACGATCGAGCCGCGGTCGCCGTACCGTTCGCACGGGTTCGTCGGCGCGAACGCGTTCCTGCTCGACCTGTTCGCGCAGAACCGCGAGGCGCTCGGCGTCGACGCGCCCGAGGCGGCGCTGCGGCTGAACGCGCGCGCGTCGCGGCGGCTGCTCGCCGAGGCCACGGTGGCGGTCGCGATCGACGAGCCGCAACGCAAGGACGGTGTGCTGCACTTCACGGTGCGCGTCGACAACCTCGCCGGCCACAAGTTCCCGACCGGATTCCCGTCGCGGCGCGCGTGGCTGCACGTGCAGGTCCGCGCCGGCGCCAAGGTCGTGTTCGACAGCGGTGGCTACGACCGCGACGGCCGGCTGCTACAGGTTCCCGATCCGCTCGACCACGACCACGTCACGCACGTCGACGACGAGGGCGACGTGGTGGTGTGGGAACTCGTGGCCGCCGACGCCGAGGGGGCACCGACGACGTCGCTCACGCGCATGCAGCGTCCGCGCAAGGACACGCGGCTGCTCCCGCGCGGTTGGACGCGGGAGGGACCGCACGCCGAGACGACCCGGCCGGTCGGCTTGCGCAACGACTTCGACTTCACCGGTGGCGGCGACACCGTCGGTTTCGCGATCCCGTTCGCAGCCGGGGCCCAGGCGGCGACGATCGTCGCGTGGGTGCGCTACCAGCCGATTCCACCGCACTGGGTCGACGGCCTGCGCGACGTCGACAGCGATGCGTGCCGTTCGTTCGTGAAGCTGTACGACGCGGCCGACAAGACGCCGGAAGTGTGCGGCGTGGCCGTGCGCGAGGAGCGCTGACGCCGCCCGCGCCGGCGCGTCACCACTGGTGGCCGCGGGCGACGACGGTGATGCCCGTCGAAGAGACCGTGAAGCGTTTGCGATCCGCTTCCTGGTCGTAGCCGATCACGGTGCCGTCCGGGACCTCGTTCCACTTGTCGACGATCACGCGCCGCAGCTTGCAGCGCTTGCCGATGCGCGCACCGCGCAGCACGATGCATTCGTCGAGCTGGCTGTGTTCGTCGACGTAGACGAGGTTGCTCAACAGCGAACGGCGCACCTTGCCACCGGACACCACGACACCGGGGCACAGCAGCGAGTCCTGCACTTCGGCGCGGCGGCCGTCGCCCGGTTCCGAGAACACGGTCTTCGCCGGCGGGTCGTTGTGCCAGAGCGTGTAGGTCGGCCAGTCCTTGTGGTAGAGGTTCAACTGCGGCTTCACGTTGCACAGGTCCATGTTGGCCTCGAAGTAGGCCTCGATGGTGCCGACGTCGCGCCAGTACGGCGTCTCGTCGCCGGGCAGCCCCTTGTAGGCGTGGGCGTAGACCGGCACCTGGTGGATCATGCGCGGGATCACGTGGTGGCCGAAGTCGCCGCCCTGGCCCTCCGGCATCGCGTTGTCTTCGCGCAGGCGCCGCACCAGTTCCTTGGTCTCGAACACGTAGATGCCCATCGACGCCAGGCACCAGCCGGGCTGGCCCGGGATCTGCGGCGCGTTGGTCTTCGGCTTCTCGACGAAGCCGGTGATGCGGCCGTCGGCGGCGACCTGCAGGATGCCGAAGCTCGACGCCTCCTCGACCCGGATCTTCACTGCGCCGATCGTCAGCGCGGCACCGTGCTCGACGTGCTCGCGCAGCATGTCGCGGTAGTCCATCTGGTAGATGTGGTCGCCCGACAGCACGACCGTGTTCGGCGGCTGCCAGTCCTCGATCGAGTCGAGGTTGTGGAAGATCGCATCGGCGGTGCCCCGGTACCACTTGCCGACCGAGACGTGGTGCGGCGGGCTGCAGGTGATCCACTGTTCCAGCCGGCGCGGCAGGAAGTTCCAGCCGAAGCGGATGTGTTCCTCGAGCGAGCGGGCCTGGTACTGCGTCAGCAGGTGGATGCGCCGCAGTCCCGAGTGGATGCAGTTGCTCAGGGTGAAGTCGATGATCCGGTAGCAGCCGCCGAACGGCACCGCCGGTTTGGCGCGGTGCAGCGTCAAGGGCTTCAACCGGCTGCCTTCGCCGCCGGCGAGGATGAAGACGAGCGTATTGCGGAGGTCGAGGTTGACCATGGGGCGAGCCTGCAGGACGAGCGGGACCGGAGAGGATGCAACCATCGGCTCGACGGCGACAGGGCCTGTTGCCTAATCCTCGTCGGAAGGAGCGTTGATACCGGAGGTTGGTGACGTAGGCTCGGCGCGCCGCACTCGTCCCGCCGATGCCGACCGATCGCCCCGCCGCCGCCGCCCACACCGCCGCCACGCACGGATTGCCGGCCGGTGGCGAGTGGTTGCTCGTCGACGGCGCGGGCGGCTACGGCTGCGGGTGTGTCGACGGCCTGCAGCGGCGGCGGTACCACGGCCTGTGGATCGTGCGTCGGGCCGGTGGTGCGCGCCGCTACCTCGCCGTGGCGGCGCTCGACGAACGCATCGTGCACGGCCCCGAGGTGGCCCACCTGCTGCATGCCCACTGGCGCAACGAGCCGCGACCGACGCCGTCGTCGGCCGCGGCGACGTTCGCGCGCTGGCCGCTGCCGACGTGGACGTTCCGGGTCGGGGGCGCGTGGCTCGAGCGAACCGTGGCGCTGCGACCAGGCGGGGCCGAAGGTGGTCCAGCGCTGCTGGTGCGCTATCGCAACTGCAGTGCCCGGGCCCTGCGGCTCGA
>JAEUHV010000587.1 GCA_016794485.1 Planctomycetota bacterium | reverse complement strand
GTTCTTCGGGTCGGCTGCCGTCTTCGGATCGCCGGCCGCATGGGTGCCGGGGACCGCGAACGAAGGCGTGCCAGAGACCGCCGGCGAAGCCACCGGATTGGCGGTGGAGTTGCGCGAGGCACCCTCGACGAGCGCCGAGATCGACGGGCTCGCGGCCGGCGTACCGGCGTCGGCCACCAGCGTCTTCGGCTTCTGCGCGTCGATCACCGCGGCCAACACCTCGTCGTCGATCCAGGGCACCACGATCTGCGTGCCGGCCTTCAACGTGCTGAGCTCTTCGTTCAGCTTCTTGGTCTCGTCGACGAGCCGGCGCACTTCGTCGGCCTGGGCCCGATCGACACCGCACCAGCGACGGACCAACGATTCGAGCGAGTCGTTCTGCTTCACCCAGACCTTGCGCACGGTGAACTCGCGCGTGCTCGGCCCGAGCGCCTGCGTCACCACGTCGGCGGCGAGCATCGCCTTCGGCTGCGCGACCAACGGCTGCGGCGACACCTGCGTCGGATCGGGCACGCCGGTGCCGTTCGGGTTCGGAGCCGGAGCGGGGTCGGCCTTGCCGACTTCGGTCGCCGTCTTGTCGGCGCCCGGATTCATCAGCTCCTTCAACCCCTGCAGCTTCGTGGAGTCGCCTGTGTTCTCGGCCGGACGACTGGACAACACCGCGACGACGAGGATCAACGCCAGGAAACCCGTCACCGCGTAGACCAACCAACGCTCGTTCTGCTTCATGGAACCCTCCAGCGGACCTCGCTGGCAACCGCCGCGGGAAGGCCTGACCGCACGCAACAGGACGCGCGCTTACCCGCCCGCCGTCGCCGGGATGACCGCCCGTCGACGTGTCCGCATGCTAGGCATCACGCCGTGGCCTGCAACGGTCCGCCGAACGAAGTTGCGCGCCCACCGCCGCCGCACCGACGAAGATCACTTCGCTGGTGCCTTCGGCGCGGGCGGCAGGGGAGCCTTCTTCGCGGCGTGCTCGACCACCACCGTGTCCTTGCCGACGTCGAGCCGCGCGGCTGGCGGGTCCTTCGGGTCCGGCTGCAGGTTGGCGAGTTCGATCTCGACCAGGTCGCCGGCGGGATCGCGGTAGGCCACGCCGCCCAGCACCGCATCCTTGCCGACCAGCGTGATCGCGAGCTCGCGCAGGCGCGCGGCGACGGCCGGATCCTTCGGCAGCAGCCGGACCGTCACGCGCTCCCCGGCCGCTTCGCTGCAACCGGCCACGGTGAACGCGGCCAGCAGTCGCTCGACGTCGCCGCCGACGGCGGCGAACAACCCTTGGGCCAGTTCCGGCCCGTCGAGGTGGAACCGTTCGAGTTGCCGCTTGCTCGGGCGGAACACTTCGTAGGTCTGCGTCGACAGCTTCACCACCGACACGCGCGGCGTCGCGGCCCGGAACAGCACGGCGGCCGGTTCGCGCACGAACAGGAACTGGCCCGAACTGACCAACGGCTCCGTGGCCAGTTCGGTGGTGCGGCGCTGCACGTAGTCGGCGACCAGCACCTTGACCGCCGCGGCGTGCCTGGCGTGCGCCCGCAGCAGGGTCTCGGCGCGGATGCGGACCGCAGCTTCGACGTCCTGTTGCGCCGCAGCCAGCCCGGCGACGGCGAACGCGACGATCGGTGCGCGCCACCTCACGGCCCCACCTCGTCGACCGAGGCCGCCGCGGGCGGCACCGACAACCGCGGCACCAGGTCGTAGCGCCGCTGCAGGCGGCCGAGCAGGAAGAACAGCTTCACGCGCAGGCGATCGAGCAGCGAGAGGTCGAAGCCGCCGGCGAGCACGGTGGTCACCGCGCGGGTCAGCCCGAGCATCGGCCGCGGCGCGAAGAACATGTCGCGCGTCGCCGCGTCGTAGAACCCGAGCACGAACTTGCGCACGAACGCGTAGCGCTCGCGCAACGTGCGGTCGAACCGGGCGCGCGCGGCGCGCGGATCGCAGCGCGGGCCGGTATAGCCGGCATGGACCGCGTCGGCGGCTTCGAGGCCGCTGCGCAGCGCCATCAAGACGCCGGTGGAGAAGATGGGATCGAGGAACGAGCCGGCGTCGCCGGCCAGGAACCAGCGGTCGCCGCAGTACGCGGTCGACGAGTACGAGAACCCGCTCTCGACGTGGTATTCGGACACGCGCCGGGCCGGTGCGAGCCAGGCGGCGGCCTGCGGCGCCGACGCGATCGACTCCTCGAAGATCGCTGCCGGATCGCCCTTCGCCCGGCCCTCGTAGTCGGTGATGTCGAGCACGCAACCGACGCTGGTGACGCCGTCCTTCAGCGGAATGAACCAGGCCCAGCCGAGCTTGGGCAGCGACACGATGCGGGTGTCGCCGGCGCGCACGCCCGGGTCGGCCGGCACGTCGGCGAAATGCGCGTAGACCGCCGCCTTGCGCAGTTCGCGATCGACGACGCGCACGCCGACCTTCTTCGCGACGAAGCCCGAACGGCCGGTCGCGTCGACGATCGCCTTGGCGCGCACCGTCGTGACCACCCCACCGCCATCGTGGTCGACCTCGACGCCGTCGGCGCCGAACCGGCAGTCGCGGGCGCGGCCGTGCACGACCTCGGCGCCGAGCCCGCGCGCGTGCTCGAGCAGCATCTGGTCGAACTCGGCGCGGTGCACCTGGAACGCCCACGGCGGATCGACGTGCTGCGCCTGCCGGAAGTCGAACAGCACCGTGTGCGCGCCGTCACCGGTCTTCAATTGCGCGCCGTGCTTCACGACGAAACCGACGCCGCGCAACTTGTCGGCGACGCCGAGTTCCTGGAAGACCTTGTCGCCGAGCGGCAACAGCGACTCGCCGATGTGGAACCGCGGGAACCGTTCGGCCTCGAGCACCAGCA
>JAEUHV010000500.1 GCA_016794485.1 Planctomycetota bacterium | reverse complement strand
GGCCCGGACCTGCAGGTGTTCCACGCCGGCACGGCGCAGCGGCCCGGCGGCGACCTGACGACCGCGGGCGGGCGGGTGCTGGCGGTGACGGCGCTCGGCGACGACGCCAAGGCGGCGCGGGCCCGCGCCTACGACGCGCTGAAACACGTCGAGTTCGCCGGCATGCACTGGCGTACCGACATCGGGGCGAAGGCGTGAGCCGGGCCCGTTCCCACGCTATCGTGCCGCGCCCGTGAAGCTCGACCAGGAACACGGCATCGTGCAGGCGGCGCTGCAGAAGCGCGGTTGCCGTTGGACCGCGCAGCGGTCGCTGATCGTGCGTACGGCCTTGGCGACGCACCGGCACTTCACCGCCGAGGAACTGCTCGACTTGTGCCGAGCGGTCGACCCGAAGGTTTCGCGCGCCACCGTCTACCGCACGCTGGCGGTGCTCGAGGAAGCGGGGTTCGTCGAAGGGCTCGACACCGGGGACGGTGGTCGCCGGTTCGAACACGTGCTCAACCACGAGCACCACGACCACATGGTCTGCCAGCGGTGTGCGTCGATCTTCGAGTTCCGTGACGAGGAACTCGAACGGCGCCAGGACGCGGCGGCGCGCCGGATCGGCTTCAAGGTCGAACGGCACAGCCTGCGCATCTACGGCGTCTGCCGCGACTGCCAGAAGGCGAAGCGGGGCTGACGTGGCGAAGTCGCGCGTGCTGGTGGTCGACGACGAGCGGGACCTCGCCGAGTCGACGGCCTACTTCCTCGAACGAGCCGGCTTCACTGCCGAGTTCGTGACTTCGGCGGCCGACGCACTCGCGGCGATGGCGCGAGAGCCGTTCGCGGTGGTGGTCAGCGACGTGCGCATGCCGCGCATGTCGGGCATGGAACTGCTCGCCGCGATCAAACGCAGCGACCCGGACGTCGAGGTGCTGCTGCTGACCGGATACCCCGACCTGCAGATGGCCGTCGCCGCGATCAAGCAGGGCGCGTTCGACTACCTGGCCAAGCCGTTCGTCGAGAAGGACCTGGTGGAGCACGTCGCCAAGGCGGCGGCGCACCGGCAGGTGAAGGAACGCAACGAAGGGCTGCGCGAGCGGCTGCGCAGCGGCCCGGCCGGTCGCCGGCTGATCCACGCTTCGCCGGCGTTCGCCGACGCGGTCGCGATGCTCGAGCGCGCCGCCCGGACCGACGCGTCGGTGTTGCTCATCGGCGAGAGCGGCACCGGCAAGGAACTGCTCGCGCACCACCTGCACGACAGCAGCGCTCGCGCCGACAAGCCGTTCGTGCCGGTCGACTGCGCGTCGATCCCGACCGACCTGTTCGAGAGCGAACTGTTCGGCCACGTGAAAGGCGCGTTCACCGGGGCCGTGCACCAGAAGCTCGGGCTGTTCCAGGTCGCCGACGGCGGCACGCTGTTCCTCGACGAACTCGGCGAACTGCCGCTCGGCTTCCAGAGCAAGCTGTTGCGCGCGATCCAGGAACGTTCGGTGCGGCCGGTCGGCAGCAACGAGCAGCAGGCCGTCGACGTGCGCATCGTCGCCGCGACCAACCGCAACCTGCAGAAGGAGGTCGACGAAGGCCGTTTCCGCGCCGACCTGTTCTATCGGCTCGACGTGGTGCGCGTGGTGGTGCCACCACTGCGCGACCGGCGCGAAGACATCGACGTGCTGGTGCGCCATTTCATCGCCCGCTTCGGCGGCAAGGTCGGCATGGTCGACGTGTCGCCCGAAGCCGCCGTGGTGTTGCGCGGGCACATGTGGCCGGGCAACGTGCGGCAACTGCGCAACGCGATCGAGCGCGCGTGTGCGCTCGGCAGCGGTCCAGACCTGCGGCTCGCCGACCTGCCGCCCGAACTGCTCGATCCCGAGTCGGCGACGGTGTACGGCGAGGACACCCTCGGCGGCACGTTCCAGGAAGTGAAGGCGCGGCACCTGAAGGCGATCGAGAGCGGCTACCTGGAGAGTCTGCTGAAGAAGCACAAGGGCAACGTCACGCACTGCAGCGAAGAGGCCGGCATGGCGCGCAGTGCGTTCCAGAAGCTGATGACCAAGTACGGCATCCGCAGCGCCGACTTCCGCGAATGAACGGCGACACCGGCAGCTGGCCGCCGGGAGCGCGGCGGCTCGGCGCGTGGGTGTTCCCGGCGACCTACGTGCTGCATCTCGTCGAAGAGTCCTGCTGCGGGGCGACGTTCCCGGTGTGGATCTCGCGCCATGCCGGCGTCGACTTCGGCATGCGTGCGTTCGTGTGGCTCAACCTCGTCGCGATGGCGGCGATGGTGGGCGCCGTGGTCGTCGTGCAGCGTGGCCGGGCACCGTGGATGCGGATCGCGCTCGGCACGATCGTGCTGGTGAACGGCGCCGCGCACACGATCGGCTCGGTGGTGACGCAGGAGTATTCGCCCGGCCTCGTCACGGGTCTGTTGCTGTGGTTGCCCCTCGGCGTCGTCACCGTCGTCGCCGCGTGGCACCGTCGGCGATCCGCGACGTTCACTCTCGGCATCGCCGCCGGCCTCGTCGCGCACGGCGTCGTGTCGGGCATCGTGTTGGCCTGCTGAGTGCCGCCCGAACGTCGGGAACTTCGGGCCGGGTTGCAGCGCGCGTGACGGTGCGCGGGTAGAGCCGTCGTGGCTTCGTTCCCCTGTTGGCGTTCTGTTCCGTGGATGCTCGCCGCGTTCGTGGCCGTGGGCGCCGTTGCCGCCCAGGACCCGAAGGTCGAGCGACGCCGCGTCGTCTGGCTCGGCGAGGGCCGCGATCCCGTCCCGGCCGAGGCTTGCCTGGCGATGGCGCTGCCTGCACCGTCGCCGTCCGCCGATCTCGCGCCGGGCCAGCGTTCGGTCGTCGGGGCCGCGGTCCTTCCGGCCCGCCTCGACCTTTTCCCTGGCTGCGTGGTCGGCAAGACCAAGGTCGCCGGCGGCAGCCATGGCGTGTTGCTCGAACGCACGGCCGACGGCTGGGCGCTCGTCCTCGTGGGCGCCGAGGCATTGACCGCATCGGATCCCGTGGCGGCCCTGCTGGCCTCCGCGCCGGTGGCGCAGTTGCCGCTGCGGCGCGTCGGTGCCGGCGAGGGCAAGTTCGTCACGTTCCGGTTCGTGGTGCAGGAGCAGGGGCAAAAGGACGACGTCGCGCGGCTGGTGTTGTCGTTCGGGGGCGAGGCGTACGAAGTCGCGCTGCAGTTCCCCGGCATGAAGGACCCGCCGTTCGTTCCGGAAGGACTGCGCCACGCCAGCGTGCTTTGGGACGGCGACCGCGTGGTCGGTGTGCTCGACCACGGCGACGTCGCGTGGAACGACGAACGCAAGGCGGAGATGGGTCAGCTCGGACGCACTGCGCGCTGGCGGCTCGGCGCCAACTGGTGGACGTCCTTCGACGTTCGGGCGCCGATCGAGTTGGGTGGGCAGAAGCTGCCGGCGGGCCGGTTCCACCTCGTGCTCGTGCGCGGCAAGTCCGCCGACGATTGGCAACTCGCCTGCCTGCCGGTGGCCGAGACCCTGAAGGCGGGGCTCGATGCGGTCAGCGCCGCCTTGACCAAGGGAGGGGCGCTGGTGCCCCTCGCGCTGCAGACGAAGCAGCCGTTGGCGGGCAAGCTTCGCATCGCGTTCGAGGGCGCGCCCGACGCGCGTCTCGTCATTGCGTTCGGCGACGCCGTGCTGACGGCCGCCGTGCGCGTGCCGTGAACGGCGTCACGGCGCGCGCAACAGCACGGCGTTGCTGGCCGAGAATCCCTGCGGCCCGTTCGGGTCGAGCAACCACGCTTGCGACCAGGCCTGGAATCCCGGCCTGCGCGCGGTCGTCGTTGACCGGCCGCGGCCATCGGGTCGCCGTCGCGGCGCCACGTACGGAGGTCGTCGGAATCAGGCGAGGTCGGTGTCGCCGAGCATATACCACCAGTGCTGCGCCAGGTACGAAGGCGTCATGCCCTGCAGGTGGATGCCGTGCACCAGCCGCCGCTGCAGCCAGGTCGCCGACGGCGTCGGCACGAAGCCGTGCTGCACGAATGTGCGGGTCTCCGCGCTCCAGGGCGCCAGCACCGTGAACAGCCGCAGCTTGCCGAGTTCGTGCTGGCGGCGGGTGGCCGCCGCGAGCAGCGCTGCGGCGGCGGCCGCGTCGTTCTCGGGCACGAGCCAGTCGACGATCGCGAGCGCGTCCGGGACGAGACCCTGGTCGGCCCGCAGCACGCACAGCCCGAGCAGGGCGTCGCCGCGCCGCGCCGTCCACACTTCGTAGTGGTTGGCGTCCGGGTGGTCGATGTAGCGCCACTGCAGGAAGCGGTGGTCGCGGCGGATCAGGCACTGCTTGTCGGCGCGCACCTTCGCCCACAGCGGGTCGAGGTCCAGCGGCAGCCGGGTGCTGCGTTCGCAGCGGATCGTCGCGTCGGCCACCGGCGGCGGCAGGCTGCGGTCGCGCACCAGGTAGTCGACCGTGCCGAGCAGGTGGTACTGCAGGTAGCGCTGGCCGATCCGGTAGGCCATGTCGACCGGGAAGCCGAAGCACATCGCCTCGCCGACGACGAGGCACTGCGCGGCGTAGTCGGCGCCGACCTGCAGGAACAGCGCCTGCTTCTGCAGACCCTGGCGGAACGCAGGGTGCGTCATCGAGTCGACCGCGTGCACGAACCGCTGCGGGCCCCACGGCGTGTCGGCGAGCATCGGCACGCCCGCGTACTGCGAGGCGACCGTGCCGTCCTTGGCGATCGCGAGCGAGATGCGGTGGCCGACCGGGTTGTGCAGGTACTGCCAGGCCCAGTGCGCCATCGTGCGGTCGACGTAGCCAGCCCCGCAGACCTCGCGGAACACCAGGTTGAACGTCTCCAGGATCCGGTGCTCGTCACCGGGGCGGTAGGCGCGGATCTCGACGTCGTCTCGGCTCATGCGGGGCGGCCGCGCAGGCTACCAAATCACGTGCCGGGAACCCGCCTGCATACCGGCCATCGGCGGCGCGGTCGCGTGTCGGCGGTCCGACGGCGTCAACGGTGCTTCGGCAGGCTCTCGCCGAGCAGCACGTTCGGCTTGCGCCGCGAGCCGATCCGTTCGCCCAGGTGCTTCCTGGCCCCGGCGAGCACGTGTGCGGTCGCGGTGGCGACATCGTCGGTCAGCAGGATGCGGTCGAGGTCCGACGCGTCGATCGTGCCCTGCGCGACCATCGAGCTGCGCAGGAACGCGAGCATGGGCGTCCAGTAGTCGACGCCCATCAGCACCAGCGGGAAGTCTTCGATCTTCTTCGTCTGGATCAGCGTCAGCGCCTCGAACAGTTCGTCCATCGTGCCAAAGCCCCCGGGCAGCACGACGAAGGCGTAGCTGTATTTCACCAGCATGACCTTGCGGACGAAGAAGTAGCGGAACTCGACGAAGCGGTCGAGGTAGGGGTTGGGCCGCTGTTCGTGCGGCAGCGTGATGTTGCAGCCGACCGACAGGCCGCCGGAGTCGCGCGCGCCGCGGTTGGCCGCCTCCATGATGCCCGGGCCGCCGCCGGTCATGATCGTGAAGCCCTCGCGTGCCAACGACGCCGAGACTTCGCGCGCGAGCCGGTACCAGCGGTTGTCCTCGGCGAACCGCGCACTGCCGAACACCGTCACGCACGGCGGCAGGAAGTGCAGGGCCCGGAAGCCCTTGATGCACTCGAAGAAGATCCGGCACGCGCGGCCGAGTTCGCTGAGGCGGCTGCGTGGGCCGGCGAGGAACTGCCGTTCGGCGCCGTCGCGCGAGGCCTTGCCCCACTGCGGGATCTGGTTGCCGTCGGTGAGGTGCATCAGGGGAACGTGACGCCGCGGATTGCGTGCCCGAACACCTGGCGGGCCGTGTCCACGTCGCCCTGGCGCAGCCGTTCGAGGGTGGCGTCGTCGACGGTGGCCGAGCGCCTGGGGCCCAGGTCCAGTTCGGGGATGAGGGTTGCGAACGGCGTCATGGCGGCAAACCAGCCGATTGGCCCGCCGCTGACCGACAGGTCGGACCGCACGAGTGCGCGCGCTGCCGTGACCGTGCTCATGACCCAGTCGATCGGTTCGAGCAGCAGACCGATCAGCGGGCCGTGCACCGGCTGATCCTCGTTGCCGAGAAAGCCCCGTTCGACCTGCCAGTGCAGCGTGACCGGGATCGCGCGGCCCTGGCTGTCGTGCAGGTCGCCGGCGACGTGCTGCACCAGCAGGTTCACGCCACAACCGCCGAGCGCCAGGCACGCGATGGCGGCGAATGGCGGCACGAACGGGCGGCGCATCAGCCTTCGGCCTTCGCGACCTTGACCATCTCGCGGAACACCACCATGCCGTCGCCGTCCTCGGGCAGGCTGCCGCGTTCGAGCATCGTGCGGCGGAATTGCGGCATGTGCGTCGGGAGGTAGCTGCGGTCGGGGTGCGGCATCACGCCGAGCACGCGGCCGGAGCGGTCGGTCAGGCCGGCGATGCCGAGCGGCGCGCCGTTCGGGTTGTGCGGGTAGACCTCGGTCGGCTTGCCCTGCGGGTCGACGTAGAGGGCCACCGCGTAGCCCTCGTCGAGCAGCAGCTTCTGCATCGCCGCGTCGCGCGCGACGAGGCGTCCTTCGCCGTGCGCCGCCGGCCAGCGCAGCGTCAGGCCCGCGGGCAGGAACACGCAGCGCGACTTCTGCGTCTGCAGCGTGACCCAGCGGCACTCGTAGTGGTTGCTGAGGTTGTGCGTCAGCGTGACCTCTTCGTCGAGCGAGCCCTTGGTGCACGGCACGAGGCCGAGCCGGACCAGCACCTGGAAGCCGTTGCAGATGCCGAGCACGAGGCCGCCGCGTTCGACGAAGCGCAGCACCCGTTCACCGAGCCGGCCCTTCATCTCCTGCGCCAGCACGCGGCCGGAGCTGATGTCGTCGCCATACGAGAACCCGCCCGGCACCACGACGATGCGGAACTGGTCGAGCTGGTCGGGGGCGGCCAGCAGGCTCTGGATGTGCAGGAACTGCGGCGAACCGCCGGCGCGCGCGAACGCGTGGTGCGTCTCGCGTTCGCAGTTGATGCCAGGGGCACGCAGCACGAGGACCTTGGGGGAGCTCACTTGCCACCTCCGGCGACGAGCGTCTGGTCGAGGTCGAGCGGCCGTTTCCACGCCGCCTCCAGGTCGGACACCGCCAGGCGAACGAGTTCCTTGCCGGCGTTCGTGACCACGACGATGGGCTCCTTGGTCACGTCGCCGACCACCGCGAACGGCACGTCGCCGAGGTTGGCCTTCAGGTCGTCCAGCCGATCGGGCGGCACTTCGAGAAGGAAGCGGCTCTGCGACTCGCTGAACAGGATCTGCTCGGCGCGCAGCGGGCCATTGGTCGGCACCTTGGCGAGGTCGAGCGTGACCCCGAGCTTGCCGCCGATGGCCATCTCGGTCGCGGCGGCGCCGAGTCCGCCTTCGGACAGGTCGTGTGCGGCCAGCGCGCAGCGCGCCCCGAGCGCCCGATGCACCGCGAGCAGCACCTTGCGGCCGTGCAGCTTGTCGACGCGAGGCGCGTTCCTGCCGAGCTGTCCCTTCGTCTTGTAGTAGACGCTGCCGCCCAGTTCGTCCTTGGTGACGCCGACCAGCACCAGCTTGCTGCCGGCACGTTTGCAGTCGGTGGTCAGCGTGCGCGCGACGTCGGCGACGATCGACATCGCCGTGACCAGGATGCAGCCCGGAATGCGGATGGTGCGGTCGCCGGCGCGGAATTCGTTGTGCAGCGAGTCCTTGCCCGACACGAACGGCGTCCTGTAGTGGGTCGCGAGGTCGCACACGGCTTCGGTGGCGCGGACCAGCTCGCCGAGGGCCTGCGCGTCGCGCGTGTTGCCCCAGCAGTAGTTGTCGAGGATCACCGTGTAGTCGGGGTCGCCGCCGGCCGCGACGATGTTGCGCATCGCCTCGTCGAGCGAACACTCCGCCATCGCTGCGGGGTCGATCTTGCTGTAGCGCGGGTTGAGGCCGTTGCCGAGCACGACGCCGCGCCGGCTGCCGAGCTTGGGTGCGAGCACCGCCGCGTCGGCGGGGCCGTCCTCCTTGACGCCGCACAGCGGCTTGCCGGCGGACGCCGCCTGCACTTCGTGGTCGTACTGGCGCACGATCCACTCCTTGCTGCAGACGCCGTAGTCGGCCATCACCGCGCGCAGGGCGCCGGCGAAGTCGGCTTCGGCGGGCAGGGTCGGCTCGGTGAGCTTGCTCGCCACATAGACCGCGTCGCGCACGCGCACCGGCAGGCCCTTGTGCAGGAAGTGCAGATCGAGGTCGCAGTGCACCGTGCCCCGGTACTGCACGACCAGGCGGTTGTCGGCGGTGAAGTGGCCGAGCACGACCGCTTCGCTCGCCTCTTCGCGGCAGACCTGCAGCACGCGCGCCAGCTTGTCCTGCGGCACCGCGAGCACCATGCGTTCCTGGGCCTCGCTGATCCAGATCTCCCACGGAGCGAGGCCCTGGTACTTCAGCGGCGCATCGCCGAGCTCGACCACGGCACCGAGCCCTTCGGCCATCTCGCCGACCGCCGAGCTGAAGCCGCCGGCCCCGCAGTCGGTGATCGACGTGAACAGGTCCTCGTCGGCGCAGCGCAGTACGGCGTCCATGGCCTTGCGTTCGGTGATCGGGTCGCCGATCTGCACCGCGCCCGAGCTGACCTTCTCGCTCTCGGTGTGCAGCTCGAGCGAACTGAACGTGGCACCGTGGATGCCGTCGCGGCCGGTGCGGCCGCCGATCGCGACGATGACGTCGCCGGTGCGGGCCTGCTTCTTGGCGCGCGCGGTCGGCAGGATGCCGACGTTGCCGACGTAGACCAGCGGGTTGCCGACGAAGTTCTCGTCGAAGTGCACGCTGCCGTTCACGGTCGGGATGCCCATCGGGTTGCCGTAGTCGCGTACGCCCGACACGACGCCCTTCAGCAGCGACAGCGGGTGCATGCAGCCCTGCGGCAGGTTCTCGGGCTTCAGGTCGGGCGGGGCGAAGCAGAAGACGTCGGTGCTGGCGATCGGCCGCGCCCCGAGCCCGGTGCCGAGCACGTCGCGGATCACGCCACCGACGCCGGTGCCGGCGCCGCCGAACGGCTCGATCGCCGACGGGCGGTTGTGCGTCTCGACCTTGATGCACACCGAGTGTTCGTCGTCGAACTTGACGATGCCGGCGTTGTCGACGAACACCGACACGCAGAAGTCGCGGTTCAGGGTGTGGGTGACCTTGGCGATCGTGCTCTTCAGCAGGTTCTCGATCAGGCGGCCTTCGAACCGCACGTTGCCGGTCAGCGTCTTGTGCTTGCAGTGCTCGCTCCAGGTCTGCGCGAGCGTCTCGAGTTCCATGCGCGTCGGCGCGCGGCCGAGCTTCTGGAAGTGCGCCTGGATCGCGGTCATCTCGGCGCCGTCGAGGGCGAGGCCGCCGTCCTTCGAGAGTTTCTCGAGCCCATGCGTGTCGAGGTGGGCGAGCGGGATCGGGTGCACCGCGAGGTCGGGCGCTGGCGATGCGCCCGGCAGGCCCGGCGGCAGCGCGTTCAGCAGCACGTCCTGCACGACGTCGTTGGCGAGCACCTTCTTGGCGGCCTGCAGCAGCCGCGCGCCGTCGACGGAGCCCTTCACGTCGAAGGCGCGGTAGGTGCCGGCGGCGACCACCGGCAGGCCGAGGTCGGCGAGTGCCTTCTGCACCGAATGCGCGATCGGGTCGGTGACGCCGGGCCGCGGCACCACGGCGACCATCGCCGTTCCGGGCGCGAGAACCTGCGTCGTGGCGTCCGGCGCGTGCACGACGAACTGGTCGATCACGGGGTCGCACAGGACCGCACGGGCGAAGCTGCGCACCTGGTGCTCGGGCAGGTCGGCGCCGAGCAGGTAGCCGCGCCGGCTGCGCACGTCCTGGATGCCGTCCAGGCCGGACCCGCGCAGCGCGCGCAGTGCGGCACTGCCCATGGGGTCGTGGTGTTCGGGGCGGGCCAGAACGTCGATGCGCCAGGCGTGCATGGTGTAGAGCTCGGCCGCACGATGCCGCCTACGCAGGGGGGGCGCAAGCGCGCCGCGCCGTTCCTGGCGACCCGCCCCTGTCCGGCTCCGTAGTTGTTTCCATGCGCGACGAACGCGCTTTCCCGAGGGATGGAACGCAGCCGGCGTCATCGTCGTGGGGCCGCCCCCCCGGCGGGGGGGGGGGCCCCCCATGGCGGGCGCTGGCGTTCGCCCCCGCCGCGGCCATTGCGCAAGGGGGCGGGCGGGGACCACCCCCACTGCACGTCCACGC
>JAEUHV010000483.1 GCA_016794485.1 Planctomycetota bacterium | reverse complement strand
GCTCCTTCGGCGGCGAGAGCCTTGCGCGCCTTCAGGGCTTCCTGGTCGCGCGGATCGACTTTCAACGCCGCCTCGTACATCGCCAAGGCTTCCTGGAACTTGCCCTGCTCCTGGAACAGCTTGCCGGCGGCCCGGCACGCCTCGAGGCAACGTGGCTGCTGCTCGGCGTAGGCGGCGTAGACCGCGAGCGCCGAGCGGCGGCAGCCGGCCTTCGCCAAGGCGGCACCGAGGCTCAGGTTGACGTTCTCGGCCAGCGGGTCGTGCACGAGGAACCGCTCGTACGACTTCGCGGCGGCGCCGTGCTGGCCGAACAGCTTGCACAAGCCGCCGGTCAGCAGGTGGAAGCCGCCGAACACGAACGCCATCGCCTTCGACGGCGCCTTCTGGGCGGCCTTCTGGAACAGCACCTTGCGCAAGCCGGCGCGCGCCTCGCCGAAGTCCGGCTGGATCGCGAGCACCTGCGCATAGATCTTCACCGCCATGGCGAAGTTGCGCCGCTTGGCGGCATCGGCAGCTTGTTCGAGATACTTGCTGAGGTCCATACGAGCCAAAAACCCCGGCCGGCGTCGGCACGCTTGACGCCGGCGAAAGGGGCGAAGAATCTACCTCCCCCCAACAGGCGCCGCAACGGCCGATCCGGCCGGACCCGGGCCCGTCGGCGCCGCCCCGCCCGGGGCAACCACACCGCATGGACGTCCTCGTCTACCCCGATCCCGTCCTCCGCCGTGGCGGCAAGACCATCACGGCCTTCGACAGCGAGCTGCGGACCCTGGCGGACCGCATGATGGCCGCGATGTACGAGGAAGGCGGCGTCGGCCTCGCCGCGCCCCAGGTGGGCATCGAGCAGAAGCTGCTGGTGCTCAACCCCGCCGGCGATGCGAAGGACCGCTCCGGCGAACGGGTGCTGTGCAACCCGAAGCTCACCCGCAAGAAGGGCCGCGAGTTCGGCGAGGAGGGCTGCCTGTCGTTCCCGGGCATCCAGGCCGAGGTCGAACGCTGGGTCGACATCACGGTGACCTACCAGGACCTGGACGGCAAGGAACAGACCATGGCGGCGAACGGCTGGCTGGCACGCATCATCCAGCACGAGATGGACCACCTCGACGGGGTGTTCTTCGTCGATCGCCTGACCGCGTCCGACAAGCTGCGGGTCAAACCGCAACTGCTCGAGCTCGAGGGCAAGTCCGGCCGCTGAAAGCCCGGGAGGAAATCACGATGCGGACTCCCAAGACCATGGCCGTGGCCGGCTGTGCGGCCACGCCGAGAGTTCGAAACCGTCTGTTCCCCACTCCCTGAGCCGCCACCATGCGGATGATCGAAGGCCTCGACGCACTGCTCGGCCTCGACCTGGTCGGGGTCTACGGCGACACCGCGCCGAGCCACTCCGTGGTCGCGGTCGGCGTGTTCGACGGCGTGCACCTCGGGCACCAGCGGCTCCTGCACGACCTGCTCGAACTGTCCGCCCAACTGCAGGGCATGCCGACCGTGGTGACGTTCGCCAACCACCCCGACCAGGTGCTGCACGGCAACGCCCCACCGCCGCTGGTGAGCGTGCCGCTGCGGCTGCGCCTGCTGCGCCGAGCCGGCATCGCCCGCGTCGTGTTGCTGCAGTTCGAACCGCGCCTGCAGAACCTGACCGCGCGCGAGTTCGCCGAGCAGTTGCTGGTCGGCAAGCTGCGCACGCGCGGCCTCCTGCTCGGCTACGACTCGGCACTCGGCAAGGACCGCGAAGGCACGCCCGAACGGTTCCGTGAACTCGGCGCCGAACTCGGCTTCGCGGTGCGCACCGGCGCGCCGTTCCTGGTCGACGGCCAACCGGTGTCGTCGACCGCGATCCGGGCCGCGATCGCACGCGGCGACCTGACCACGGCGCAGCGGTTCCTCGGGCGTTACCCGGGCGCCGTCGGCACGGTCGTGCACGGCGACGCGCGCGGCCGGCAGCTCGGTTTCCCGACGGCGAACCTGTCGCCGGAGCCCGGCGCGCTGCCGCCGAACGGCGTCTATGCCGTCGAAGCGATCCTGGACGGCCGGGTGCATCCCGCGGTCGCCAACCTCGGCCTGCGGCCGACGTTCGCCGGCAGCCAGACGACCTCGGCCCGGCTGGAAGTGCACCTGCTCGACTGGTCGGGCGACCTGTACGGCCGCGAACTCGAGGTCGTGTTCCGGCAGCACCTGCGGCCCGAACGCAAGTTCGCCGGCCTGGACGAGCTGAAGACGCAGATCGCGCGCGACGTCGCGGCGGCGCGGGCTGCACTGCGCGCCTGACGGGTCGCTCAGGCCGTAGCCCCGGCACGCCGGAAGCGCAGGTGGGCGACGCCGATGTGGCGCTCGCGGAAGCCGGCTTCGCAGTAGGCGAAGTAGTAGTGCCACGCGCGCACCAGCGCCTCGCCACCGCGCTGCAGGAACGGCTCCGGCGCCTGCTGCACCCGTTCGCGCCACTGCTGCAGGGTGGTCGCGTAGTGCTGGCCGAAGTCCTCGACGTATTCGAGGCGCAGATCGGTGTGCTTCGCCGCAGCCGCGGCGATCACCTCGACCGACGGGATGAAGCTGCCCGGGAAGACGTGGCGCCGGATGTAGTCGACGGCGCGCAACGCCGCCGGGTAGTGCCGGTGCTGGATGGTGATCGCCTGCAGGCCCAGCAGGCCGCCCGGCCGCAACCGGTCGGCGCACACGCGCAGGAAGGTCGGCAGGTAGGCCGCCCCCACCGCCTCGATCATCTCGCACGAAAGCAGCTTGTCGTATTCGCCGTCGAGTTCGCGGTAGTCGCGCTGCAGCACGGCCACCCGCTCGCCGAGTCCGGCGTCGCGCAGCACGCGTTGCGCGTGCGCGTGCTGGTTCTGCGAGATCGTCGTCGTCGTGACCCGTGCCCCGAACTCCCCGGCGGCGCAGCGCGCCAGCGAACCCCAGCCGGAACCGATCTCGAGCAGCCGTTCGCCGGGTTGCAGTTCGACCAGGCGACACAGGCGCCGCAGCTTGGCCTGCTGCGCGTCGGCGAGGGACTGGCCGGCGTGCTCGTAGAACGCCGACGAGTAGGTCATCGACGGATCGAGGAAGTGCGCGAACAGGTCGTCGCCGAGGTCGTAGTGGTCGCGGATGTTGGCCCGGCTGCCGCGGTGGTCGTTGCGGCGCAGGAACTGTCCGAGCCGCAGCAGCAACCGCCGCGGCCACGACCACACCGTGTCGTGCAGGCCGAGCAGCACGTCGCGGTCGGCGACGAACAGGCGCATCAGCGAGGTGAGGTCGGAACACGACCACTGGCCGGCCACGTATGCCTCGCCGGCGCCGACATCGCCGCCGAACGCCAGCGCGGTCCACGTCGCCGGATCGTGCACGCACAACTCGATCGTGCCGAGGCGCCCCGCCGGATCGCCGAGCCGTTCCTCGCCGAGCGCGCAGCGCAACACGACCGCGCCGGACCGCAGCCCGCGCAGCCGCGCCACCGCCCCGGCCCGCGCCGCGCGCTGCGCCCACGACGGACGCGTCGGCCGGGTCGTGGCCACGACGCCGCCCCCGGAGATCAGGATCGAACCGGTCATCGCTTCCTGGGATGGACGTGGAACGGCGCCCGCTTGCACCACAAGACGAAGGCGTGGAAGTGGATCATGGCGATCACCTTTGCGGTCATCCACGGATGCCGCAGCCAGGTGCGCCACAGGTTCGCCGTCGTCCACTCGCGCCGTTCGGCGTTCAGCGTCGCGTCGAACACGACCTGTCCACCCTGCAGGTTGTCCATGTGCACGACGAGCTGCCGCCCCGGCGCGGTGAACGCCCAGCGGTAGTCCTGCTCCATCGGCTGGAACGGACTGACGTGGAACGCCTTGGCGAACGTCGCCCGCACCACGGCGTCCGGCGCACCCGGGCCCGCGGGCACCGGCACGACGTAGTGATGGCGCTCGCGCCACGGCGTGTTGGTGATCTCGGCCAGCACCGCGGCGAGCCGGTCGTCGGCGTCGTAGCAGTAGTAGAACGACACCGGATTGAAGGCGTAGCCGAAGCACCGCAGATTGGTCAGCAGACGCACCGCGCCTTCTGGCCGCACGCCGGTGTGCTTCGCCACGGCATCGCGCACGGAATCGGCGAGTGGTCGCTCCTTCGGCCCGAAGTAGTCACCGCGGCGGAACCGCACCGGGGCCGGCCGCGTCGCCGACCACCACCAGCGCCCGGCGAACGC
The DNA here is from genome assembly GCA_016794485.1 of Planctomycetota bacterium. Lineage (GTDB taxonomy): Bacteria > Planctomycetota > UBA1135 > UBA1135 > UBA2386 > UBA2386. The sequence goes on along the minus strand of JAEUHV010000483.1, from coordinate 7,020 downwards.
GCGCTCGACCTCGTCGAGGTCGAGGAACGCGAACGCCACCCTGGTCGAGAAGCAGTACTCCTTCGCCGCGAACCGGCGATGCCGCACGCGGCCGACGTAGAGCCCGCTGCGCAGGGGTGCCGCGGCGAGCGCGGTCACGCCAGCACTCCGAAGTCGGCGGCGACGCGCAGTCCGGCCTGCACCCCGTCCTCGTGGAAGCCGAAGCCGCACCAGGCCCCGCAGAACCACACTCGCGCGCTGCCGTTCACGGCGTCGACCTGGGCCTGGGCCGCGACACCGGACGGAGTGAACACCGGATGGTGGTAGACGAAACGCCGCAGCACCTTCGCCGGGTCGATCGCACTGCTGCGGTTGAGCGTGACGTTGTAGGTCACCGGCCCCGGCAGCCCCTGCAGCAGGTTCATGCAGTAGGTGACGGTGGCGCGCTGCACCGGCTGCACCGGGAGGTGGTAGTTCCACGCCGCCCAGGCTCGGCGGCGGCGCGGCAACAGGTTCGGGTCGGTGTGCAGCACGACGTCGTTTTCCTGGTACGGGATCGCACCGAGCACCGCCCGCTCGGCCGACGAAGGGTCGGCGAGCAGGCGCAGGGCCTGGTCGCTGTGCGTGGCCACGACCGCGGCATCGAACCGCTCGGCCGGCTGGCCCGCCACCTTCAGCTGCACTCCGGTCTGGTCACGCCGCAGCCATTCGACCGGCGCCCCCGTCCGGATGCACCCGGCGAACGCAGCCGTGAGCGGCCCGAGGTACGCCCGCGACCCACCGGCCACGGTCATCCACTGCGGCCGGTCGTTCACGGTCAACATGCCGTGGTTGGCGAAGAAGCGGACGAAGAAGCGCGCGGGCATCGCCAGCAGCCGGTCCGGCTCGGCCGACCAGATCGCGGCCATCATCGGCACCAGGTAGTGCGGCGCGAACCGGCGACCGAAGCGGCCGCGGGCCAGCACTTCACCGAGCGACAGGTCGGCGGCGGCGAAGCCCTCCGCCAGGCGGTGGAACCGCACGATGTCCCACAACATGCGCAGGAACGACGGCCGCAGCAGGTTGCTGCGCTGCGCGAAGATCTCGCCGAAGCCGCCGCCGTTCCATTCGAAGCCCGTGCGCTCGCAGCGCACCGAGAAGCTCATCGTCGTCGGCCGCAGGGCGACGCCGAGGCGGCGCATCAGGGCCAGGAAGCCGGGGTAGGTGCGGTCGTTGCAGACGATGAACCCGGTGTCGATCGCCAGCGGGCCCGCGGGCCCGTCGACGTCGACCGTGTGGGTGTGGCCGCCGATGCGGGCATCGGCCTCGAACACCACGACGTCGTGCACGCGGCACAGGCGCTCGGCGGCGACGAGTCCGGCGACACCACTGCCGACGATCGCCAGCCGCTTGCGCCCCGGCCCGAGGACCGCGGCGGCCTTGGTCATCCGCGCAGCCGGCGCGACGGCGCCGTCGAGCGGGCCGGAATCGGCCGCAGTTCGTGCACCAGCCCGAACAGGGCGAGCAGGCGCAGGCCGTAGTAGGAGATGTCGATCTCCCACCAACGGAAGCCCATGCGCGCGGTGCCCGGGCACCAGTGGTGGTTGTTGTGCCAGCCTTCGCCGAGGGTGAGCAACGCCAACAGGAACGAGTTCTTGCTCTTGTCGCGCGTCGGCCACACGCGCTTGCCGACCAGGTGCGTGAGGCTGTTGATCGCCGCGGTGCCGTGGAACAACAGCGTGGTCGACACACTGAAGCCCCAGACCGCCATCTGCAGCGCATTCGTGCCGAGCGACGGGGCCCACGACTCGAGCGCCCAGCCGAGCCCGAACATGCTGGCGAGCAGCAGCAGGGGAACCACGAGGTCGTGGCGGTCGAGCCAGCGCAACTCCGGATAACGCGCTAGGTCGGGCACCTGGGCCAGGTCGGTGCCGTAGTGACGCGGCGAGGCGATCCAGCCGATGTGCGACCACCAGAAGCCGTGCGCATGCGGCGAGTGCGCGTCCTGGTCGGTGTCGCTGAACCGGTGGTGCTTGCGATGGTGCGCCGCCCACCACAGCGGGCCACGCTGCGTCGCCGAGGCCCCGAGCACGGCACCGAGAAACTGCATCACGCGCCCGACGCGGAACGTGCGGTGCGAAAAGTACCGGTGGTAGAACGCGGTGATGCCGAACATGCGCACCAGATAGAGTGCGAAGCACACGATGACCGCGACCGGGCTCCAACCCACCACCAGGACCAGCAGGCTCGTCGCCTGCAACACCAGCATCGGCACGATGCGCTGCCACGCGATCGCCTCGCCGGGCCCCCGACCGGGCGGCCGCGGGATCAGCTTCTGGGGCTCCGCAGCCGGGGCGTCGAGCAGAGCGGTGGGTGACGTCACGTGAAGATCGGTGGAGTCGTCCAGCTGCATTCGGGGAACCGCCTGGCGGGGTGCGGATGCTGCTGGTTCGTGCCCGATCCCGTCAACCTCCGATCCCCGAATCGGACGGGGTCGCCCCCATGAGCCCACTGCCCGCGATCGTCGCGTGCTGCGCCGCGTTCGCCCTGCTGTGGTGGCGCCAGACCCACACCCGCAATGCCACCTCGGTCGACGCCGCGTGGGCGTTCGCGATCGGCGCACTCGGCCTGGCGAGCGCCGCGCTCGGCACCGGCTCCGCCACGCAGCGCATCCTGGCCGGGGCGATCGTCGGCATCTGGAGCGCACGGCTGACCTGGCACCTGCTGGCGCACCGCGTGTTCGGTCATCCGCACGAGGACGGCCGCTACCGTGCCATGCGCGACCACTGGGGCGCACGCGCCCAGGGCTTCCTGTTCGCCTTCTACCAGGCCCAGGCGGTCGCGGCCCTCGCCTTCGCCCTGCCGTTCTGGTTCCTGGCCGACCACGCGGCGCCGACGATCGGCGGGGTGCAGTGGGCCGGGCTCGCGGTGGCCGCCCTCGGCGTCGGTGGCGAGGCGCTGGCCGACCGCCAATTGGAACGTCACCGCCGCGACCCGCAGCAGCGCGGCCGCACCTGCCGTTCGGGCCTGTGGCGCTGCAGCCGCCATCCGAACTACTTCTGCGAATGGCTGACCTGGTGCGGCATCGCGCTGGTCGCCACTCCGGCGGCGGGTTGCTGGGCGATCCTGCAGCCGGTCGCGATGTACCTGCTGGTGCGCCACGTGAGCGGAGTGCCGTGGACCGAACTGCAGGCGCAGAAGAGCCGCGGCGACGACTACCGCCGCTACCAGGCGACCACGAGCGCGTTCTTCCCGTGGTGGCCGCGCCGCGACGAAACCCCATGAGCACCCGAACCGAACGTTGGCTCGAACGCGGGCTGCTGCCCGATTGGCTCGTGCGGGCCGGCATCCGCCGGCTGCTGCGGGCGCGCCTGCGCAGCGAACACGCGCACGACCCCGAGGTGGCCGCCGAACGGCTGCGCGCCTGGATCGCCGCCTGTGACCACGCGCCGATCGCGATCGAGACCGCCGCGGCCAACGCGCAGCACTACGAAGTGCCCGCCGCGTTCTACGCCAAGGTGCTCGGCAAGCACCGCAAGTACAGCTCCGGCCTGTGGACCACGGCCCGCGACCTCGACGCGGCCGAAGCGGCGATGCTGCAGCTGACCTGCGAACGTGCGGCGATCCAGGACGGCGACGCGGTACTCGACCTCGGCTGCGGCTGGGGCTCGATCTCGCTGTGGGTCGCGCGCCACTTCCCGCGCTGCACCGTGGTCGGCGTCAGCAACTCCGCGAGCCAGCGCGCCGACATCCTCACCCGCGCGCGCGCCGAGGGCCTCGACAACGTCGAGATCGTCACCGCCGACGCCAACACCTTCACGCCGGGGCGCACGTTCGATCGCATCGTCTCGGTCGAGATGATGGAGCACACGCGCAACTGGCGCGCCCTGCTGCAGCGCGCGGCCGGCTGGCTGCGGCCCGAGGGCACGATGTTCGTGCACGTGTTCACGCACGCGACGGTCGGCTACCCGTTCGCGGTCGACGGCGACGACGACTGGATGGCGAAGCACTTCTTCACCGGCGGGCAGATGCCGGCCGACGCGCAGCTGCTGCACTTCCAGGACCACTTCGCGGTCGAGGCGCACTGGCGCGTGAACGGCACGCACTACGGCAAGACCGCCGAGGCCTGGCTCGTCAACTTCGACCGCTCGCGGGCCGAGCTGCAGCCGGTGCTGCAGCAGGCGTACGGCGCACGGGCCGAGGCGATGGCGAACCTGTGGCGCGTGTTCTTCCTGGCCTGCGCCGAACTGTGGAACTTCCGCGGCGGCCGGGAATGGCTGGTGTCGCACTACCGGTTGCGCCGCCGCTGAACCGATGGCATCGGGAGCGTCGGCAGGCGTGATCTTCCCGCTTGCACGTGGCATGCGCCCTCGCTACCTTCCCGCGCCCCGTTGGCCTTCTGGCCGGCGGCACTGGTTGGGCAGATAGCTCAGTTGGTAGAGCACAGCATTGAAAATGCTGGGGTCCCCAGTTCAACCCTGGGTCTGCCCACCAGTTTTCCTCGCTCCCTGCGGGATCCCGGCGCGTCTTCGCCAGCGGGTCCGCGGACGAGGGCTTCGATCGTGGCGGCACGCGCCACGCGGGTTCACCCTCAAGTGCCACACGGTGGCTCGATCCGCAGGAACATCACGGCGAACACGACACTGCTCACGGCGAAGAACCCCAGCAGGAACTTCGCCAGCCACGGCCGCGCCACCGCGTCGACGGCCAGGAACTCGGACTCGTGCTTGTCCCAGTAGACGACGCCGTGGCCGCACAGCCACAGCACCACCGGTGCGCTGACGAACCAGAACGGCACCAGCAGCAGGAACCCGATCCCCGGCCCGCCCACGAACAACCAGCGCGCGAGCGCCAACGCCCCCGTCACCGCGACGGCGAGCGACACGCCGGTTTCGAAACCGACGACCGGCGCGGCCTCCACGGGGGCAGGTTCGGTGGTCGCGGCCGAGTGCTTCACCCCGATCACGGCACGACGTTCCATTCCGGCCTGCATCGGCTGCCGCGGTGCCACAGCGCGGCCGCGGCGCGCGACGGGACCGCTGTCCTCCACGGCATCGGCGGCACGGCGGTCCCACTTCGGAACGCTCTCCCCGCGCCGACGAAATCACCGGGCAACTGAACCCACGCGTCGACGGCGGCGTTGCACGGGTGTCCGACGAGTTCGGTTCCGCAACGTCCCGGAACCGCTCGCCAGCCGGGAAACCCTGACCCTTCGTGGAGATCCCCTGCCATGACTTCGCCAAGACCATTGCCGCACGCCTACGCGATCGCCGAGAAGAGCCCGTGGCTGCTCACCGCGATCATGCTGCACGCCGTCGGCATCGCCATCGCCTCGATCGTCTACTACGCACACGACACTGCCGTCGACGACTACGTGCCGACGCAGATCGCGATCCGCGACCAGACCCAGGAACCCGAACTCCTGCAGCCGCCGAAGATCGAAGACCACTTCGACGTGCCGAAGCTGCAAGACAAGGACCTGCTGCAGAACGACGTGCTCGAACTGGAGCCGGACGCCGTCGACGACGCCGGCGACGAGGGTGATCCGACCGACGCGAGTTCGACCAGCGACATGGTCGGCTTGCCGAGCGGTGACACCGGCGGCACTGCGATCGGGGCCGGGCCCGGCTGGTTCGGCAAGGTGCCGTCGGTGCGGCCCGGCAGGGGCGGCAACGGCAAGTACTCGAAGCGCTTCCGCACGAAGAAGGGCACACCGGGTTCGGGCGGCGACACCGACGGCCCGCTGCGCCGCGCGCTGGTCTGGTTGCGGCGGCACCAGGACGAAGACGGGCGCTGGGACTGCGCCAACTTCATGAAGCACGACCGCGACGGCGAACCGTGCTCCGGCCCGGGCAACGGCGTCAACGACGTCGGCGTCACCGGGCTCGCACTGCTCGCGTTCCTCGGCGACGGCAACACGATGAAGATCGGCCCGCACCGCGACGTCGTGCGCAAGGGCGTCGCCTGGCTGGTGGCCCAGCAGCAGGAGAACGGCCTGTTCGGCACACAGTCGTCGCAGGCGTTCGCCTACGGCCACGCGATCGCCACCGTCGCGGTGTGCGAAGCCTACGGACTGTCGCAGCACCGGCCGTTGCAGAAGCCGGCGCAGGCGGCGCTGAACTACATCGCCAACGCGCGCAACCCGTACGGCGTGTGGCGCTACCAGCCGCGCGAGAACGACGGCGACACCTCGATCACCGGCTGGATGGTGCAGGCGCTGCTGTCGGGCAAGGCGTTCGAGCTGAAGGTCGACGACGCGGCCCTCAAGAACGCGGCGGTGTTCCTCGACTCCGTGACGGATCCCGACACCGGCACCGCGGGCTACACCAAGGCCGGCGAAGGCAGCTCGCGCAACGCCAGCATGCTCGAGCGCTTTCCGGCGGCGAAGACCGAATCGCTGACCGCAGTGGGACTGCTGTGCCGCTACCTGCTGGGACAGGAGCCCAAGCAGAACCCGGTCATGGCCAAGGCCGCGCAGACCATCCTGGCGAAGCCGCCGGCCTGGAACCCGAACGATGGCTCGATCGACATGTACTACTGGTACTACGCCAGCTACGCGCTGTTCCAGCACGGCGGCAAGGAGTGGGACCAGTGGAGCCGCAAGCTGACCGACGCGGTGGTCAAGACGCAGCGCAACGGCGGCAACTGCGACGGCTCGTGGGATCCGCTCGACGCCTGGAGCGAGGACGGGGGCCGCGTCTACTCGACGGCGATGATGGCGTTGTGCCTGCAGGCCTACTACCGCTACGACCGCGTCTCGTTCGCGCACTGATCGCGGATTTCTGGTCCGAAGTTGGCGGGTTTCGTCCCCCTATGGGGGATGACCTCGCAACCACACGATGAGTTCTTCGCCGCGCTGGTCCGGCACGCCGTACATGCGGCGAGCTGGGCGGCCGGTCTGTTGCCGGCGGCCCTGGCCGCGGTGATCGACTGGACGACGCTGGCGCCAGCGCCTGAGCAACTGCGCCGGGACCTGTTGTCACCGGTGCGGGTCGACGCCTTGTTCGCGTTCGCCCGAACCGATTCCGACAACGGGGGCTGGCTGCTGCCCGAGCACAAGAG
>JAEUHV010000601.1 GCA_016794485.1 Planctomycetota bacterium | reverse complement strand
AGGTGTCGGCCCGTGGTCCCGGTTCCATGCGCTTGCATGAGGGCTGGTAGACCGGGCCCCGCCTGCGCATGATCTCTGGCTAACACGCCGCAGCAGGCGACGAGCCCCCAAGCGGGCTCGCGCCTGAGCGGCAAAGACGTTAGCCTGATGATCCATGGCCACTGAAGGAGAGCTACGAGCCTTCATGCGGCGCAAGCGCATGGTCCGTTTCGAGTGCCGGTTCGGGTCGCACAGCATCACCGGGTACGTTGTGGGCGTTGGTGCCGACCTGTTCCTGCTGGTGCACATCGATGACTCGATTCGGTTCGACGGGTTTCAGGTCTATCGCAACCGCGACGTTCGCAGGCTGCGTGCTGAGCCCAACGCCGACTTCAAGCAGACCGCGCTGAGGCGTCGGCGAGATCGCATGCCCATCAAGCCACGGCTCCGTCTGGATGGCTTCCGCGAGCTGCTCCGCTCAGCCGGTCGTCACTTTCCTCTCGTGACCATCCATCGAGAGCACGTTGATCCGGAGATCTGCCACATCGGTGCCCTTGTTGATGTTGGCGAGCGGCGTGTAGTCCTTCGAGAGATCAGGCCCGATGGCACTTGGTGGCACAAGTCGGATGACTACGCTCTTCGAGAGATCACTCGAGTCGACTTCGGAGGCGCCTACGAGGATGCTCTTCACATCGTTGGCGGGCGACCGCCACAGGCTAACAAGACGCAGCAGCCGACGAGCGCCCCAAGCGGCGCTCGCGGCTGAGCGTCAAAGACGTTGGACACGCTGGTCTCGGGGGCACAGTAGCTTCGATGGGGTTCCGCAAGCACGCCACTCTCAAGTGTCACACGTGCAAGTCACGGCGTGCCTTGGGTGGCGGCAAGAAAACGCACGGCAGTGATGCCGCTGAGAAGAGCGGGTGGAGGTTCACCAGGACGCAAGCGGGAGCCTACGTTTGGCTGTGTCCACCATGTGCTCGAAAGCTCGCCAAGTAGCCTTTCATGTTGGATCAGCAACTCATTCGATTACAGGTGTCCAACAAGCCCGTTGCGGCGGTGATCGCCGCCGCGGCACTCGCTGCTCAGCGGCTGATCCGTTGGGCCGCCAGTGTGCCTCCAGCCTTCAACTCTCGGAGAAACAATGAAAGGTCGTCAGCCAGGTCGCTTTACTAACTGGGTCGATGCGTCCGTCATGGAAAGGATCTCGGTTGGCAAGCCAGGCCTCATCATCGAGGTGTGGCGCAAATGGAAGCGCGGACGAAGCAAGCTGGGCACGCTTCATGTGACCGCCGGCGGGCTGCGATGGTCGCCGGCCGGGGGGAAGGCGCGCCGTCGCTCTTGGACGAAGGTGAACGAGTGGTTTCTGGACCGAGGATGACGGAGTGGGCCAATTCGTATCGAGCGACCCAACACCCACGAGGTCACTGGACGCCAAGAGCAATCACGAGGAAGCCAAGACATGGGCTGCATTGCCCGACTCCCAGATCCACCAAGGACACACAACGGAGCCGACCTGGCCCGCCCCTCAGCTCGGCAACACGGCTCAGCAACCGGACGCCACGACCCGCCCCACTTCGGCCAGCACCTCCTCGTCCGTAGCACTCGGCCAATCCGCCACCACCCCGGTGTCGTAGTAACAAGCGACCACGAGCGGCGCCCGCCCCGGCGGTTCGATCCACACCACGTCGTTGCACTTGACCGTCACCCCGTCTCCGCCCCCCGTGCCCGTCTTGTCCCCCGCCACCCACCCAGCGGGCAGACCCCGCCGCACCCGCGCCGCACCGGTCTTCGTGGCCACCATCCACTGCCGCAACGTCTGCCACGACTCTCCGCCCAGCCCCCCGCTGGCCAACCGCGCGACCAGCTGCGCCATCGCCCGCGGCGTCGTCGTGTCGCGAACGTCGCCCGCGCGCACGTCGTTCATCTCCGGTTCGTAGCGGTCGAGCCGCGTCACCCCGTCACCGTGCCTACGACAGAACCCGTTGAACGCCGCCGGCCCGCCGAGGTCGCGCAGCAACAGGTTCGCCGCCGCACCGTCGCTCGTCGTCTGCGCCGCCTCGGCCAGGTCCGCCAAGGCCAGCAGCGCCGGTTCGCTGCCGCGCGCCGCCGCCGCTTCGACCGCCGCCGCGACGACGGGCGCATGCTTCAGAACGTCTGCCGCCGTCACTGCCAACCGCACGTCGAGCCCGCGTTCCCCCCGGGCCGCGCGGTCCAGCACCATCGCGGCGAGCACGAGCTTGAACGTCGAACACAGCGCGAACCGTTCGTCGAGCCTGTGGCCACGGAGCGTTCCCGTGCCGGTGTCCAGCACCGCGACGCCGAGCCGCCCGCCGCGTTCCAGTGCCGCGAGCCGCACCGACAGGTCTTCGCCAGCGCCACCGGCCGACAGCATGCGACAACTCGCCGCCGCGGCCCCGGCACCGAGCAGCAGGAACGAACGACGATCGAGGACCTCGCGCACCATCGCTGCGACCCTACCGCACCCCCGCGGTCGCTGCCACGCGAGTCCGCGTGGGCCGCACCGTCGGATAGCCTCCGCCGACCATGTTCGTGCTCGTCGCCGCCCTGCTCGGAATCCTCGTGCACCTGGGCATCCTGCAGTGCGATCCGTGGACCCACCCGGGCACCACGGGCCTCGCCGTGGCCGCGTGGACGCTGCTCGCGGTCGGACTCCGGAAGACGATCCGCCATCCGGACCGGCGCACCACGCTCGCCGGTGGGATCGTGCTCGGGGCGATCGGGTGGATGGTGCAAGGAGGCCTCGGACTGGTGGTAGCCATTCGCACGGCGGCAGCGATCCAGAGCCCGGCCCCGAAGGACCTGGCCATCGACGTCCCGGGCTCCATCGCGCGACTGCTCGCAGCGCTCGCGGCCGCCGTCGTCGCGGCGTTCGTGTTGCGCGCCGTGCCCTCGGCGCCGCCACGATCGCCGACTCCGGACCAACCTCCGGAGAACCGCGCATGAGCCAGCCACCGCGCCGGGCCGCGTTCGCGACGGCCGCAGTCGCGCTCGCCATCGCCGCGTGCGCCAGCGCACCCGAGCCGACCTGGGCGAACGCCGACTTCCCGTTCGTTCCCGCCGACGCCGAACGACAGCTCGTGGCATTCACGGCGGACACCCTGCCCGACTGGGTCGCGCAGCAAGCCGACGGCACCACCACGACGCGTCGCATCCACGCGTCCGTGCGGCGCCCTTTGCAACTCCTGCTGCGGGCCGACCGCGCCATCACCGTCGCGATTCCGGCGATGCGCGCGTGCGGTAGCACCGTTCCCGACCGCCTGCAGAGCCTCTGGTTCGTCGCCGCGCGCAGCGGCGAGTTCGAGGTCCACGTGCACTGCGGCAGCGAACGCTTCGACGGCGTGCTGGTCGTCACCGAACCCGGCACCTCCGCAACGCCTCCCCGCCGCTGAACGAGACCCCGGACCTTCGCCGACATGCTGTCCCGGCGCACACCCCGCGGACAATCGAGGCCGGGCGCTTTGTGTGCGCGCCCACACCCAGCCGTAACCGGCGCCGCATGCCGACCCCGCTGCCGACGTTCCTGCTGTTCGCGCTGGCGAGCCTCACCCCGCTCGCTGCCCAGACAAAGGAACCCACCGACCCGTGGCCAGCGTTCGCGAAGCTGCCGATCGCCCGCCAGCAGGCCGCCGCGGCCGAGTTCCTGACGCTCCTGCCGAGCCTCCCCCACGTCGACGCACTGCGCGCCCTCGCCGCCGAAGCCGACGCCCCGGCCAAACCCCGGGCCAAGGTGGGCACCGTGCAGCGCCCCAAGCGCGTGCTCGAGTATCCGCGCGAACCCGACCCGCTGTTCCGCCGCGTCGACTACGTATTCGGCCTTGGCACCGTCGAACCGCGTGGCACTGCCGCGGCGAAGCCGGGCACCGATGCCGTCGTGCTGCACCACGCGCTCACCGGCCTCGCCCCGAATGCCGACAAAGCGCTCGCCGCGCTGCTGCGCCGGCTCGACACGGACACCGCCGGCGACGACTTCGCCGCGTTCCTGCACGCGTGGCGCAACGGCGACGAATCGTTCTACGAAGCCCTCGACCGCACCGCCGGCAGCAAGGACAGCGTGTTCTTCTACGACGTCATGCTCGGCGACTTCCGCACCCACTTCGCCAAGGGCGAACACAAACTCGCCGGCAGCCTGCAGCAGGCCCACGACGCGCTGCACGATGCGTTCCTCGCCTACCGCCAATACCGCGGGTTCCGCGAAGCCGTCGCGTGGTCGCTGGTGCTGCCGCCCGACGTGCCGTTGCCGCTGCGGCTGCGCCGCTACGAAGACAAACCCGCCGGCAGCTACTCGTTGCGCCAGCAGATCACGATGGTCGCCGCGGCCCTCGACCACGACCTCGCCGGCCTCGTCGACGCGATCGCCAAGGAAGCACCACCCTTGTCGCGGCCGATCTGGGCCAAGGCGCACGATCCCTACCCACCGTGGAACGCGCGGTTCGCGGCCTTGCAGCCGAAGATGATCGAACGCGCCGGCTCGACCGACGCGTTCCTGCAACGGGCCGAGACCGCCCTTCGCGACGAAGCCGCTGGCCTGCGCAAGCTCGCGAGCGCCCACCTCGCGACCCTGGCCGGCGGCAAAGCCCACTGACCGGAACTTGCCGCAACGCGGTTCCCTCCTACCATCCGAGGCAGGAGTCGCCATGCCTCGCCCCTTCGCCCTCGCGGCCGTCCTGGCCACGGCTTCGCTGACGTTCGCGCAAACGACGAACGACGCCCGCCCGCAGCCGGTCACCTTGGTCGGCCAGGCCGAGAAGTCGCTGCAGCAACGGCCCGACGACGCCGAGGGCGCGATCCTGATGCTGTGGCAGGCGCTGGACCTGCTGGCGACGGCGAACCCCGACCCGGTGCAGGTCGCGACCACGCTGTCGGCGCGCGACCTGCTGCGTCGCTGCGATCCGCTGGAACCCGAACGGCGCCGCGTGTTCGCCTCGGTCGGCAAGCAGCAGGTCGAACTCGCAGCGGCCTACCGTGCGAAGAAGTGGCTCGACGTCGCCGCCGATCGGCTCGGTGTCGCCGACCGCTACGACGCCGACGTCGGCCTGAAGGAACGCGCGGCGATCGAGGCGGCGCGCCCGAAACCCAAGGCCGGCACCCCGGCCCCGGCGCCCGCGAACAAGGAACCGGACGCGCCGCGCCGTTCGCCGATGCTGCAGCGGGCGAACACCGGACGGATCCTCGGCGAGTGGCGCGAAGTCGACGACTGCCTCGAGTC
>JAEUHV010000463.1 GCA_016794485.1 Planctomycetota bacterium | reverse complement strand
AGCTGGTTCTTGATCAGGTCCCACCACCACGCGGCGAACTGGTCCCAGTCGCGGTAGGTGGTCATGCGCACCACGGGGTCGCGTTCGCGGCGCTCCGGCCGCTGCACTTCGGGGCGGTCGCGCGGCAGGTCCTTCATCTGCCAGCGGAACGTCAGCGTGCCGTCGGCCAGGGTGCCGCGTTCGGGCTCGGGCGCCCCTTGCGCGTTCTGCCAGCGGTAGTCGCGGCCGGGCGCGGCGAGCACCAGCAGGTCGTCGGCGCGCACCGGGCAACCGTCCGGCGCGGTCGCCACGTGCACGAGTCCGAAGTAGTCGCCGAAGAACGTCGGAGCCACGTCGTCGACGCGGCCTTCGACCGCGACGACGTCGCCCGGCCGCAGGTCGGGCAGGCGCACCGACGCGCCTTGCAGCGCCGGCTTCTGCACCGTGCCGTCGGCGCGGAACACCGTGCACGCCAGCAGCCGGGCCCGTTGTTCGCCGCCGTACCAGCGCAGTCGCCAGGTCGACAGCGCGCGCGCGCCGTCGGGCGTCAGCACGCGCACGATCTCGTGCGTGTAGGTGTTGGTGGTGCCGTTGCGGTTGGCGCGGGTGATCTGCTGGCGCAGCACCCAGTGCAGCGGATCGCGGGCCTGGGCTGCGTCGGTCGGCGGGCCGGCGTCGGCCTGCACGACCTTGGCGGCATCGACCTGCCAGGGCGCGTAGTACGCGGTCGCCTCGGCGCTGCCGGCCCCTTCGAGCTGGCGCGCCAGGAATTCGGCATGGCGCTCGTCGTCGCGGCGGTTGGGTTCGAGCTGCAGGGCCTGGCGCAGCAGTTCGAGCTCGCGTGGGTCGGGCAGGCTGTCGGCGGGGCGGCTGGCGGCGAGGCAGCGGGCCGCAAACACCATCGCATCGGCATCGTCGACCGCGAGTTCGAGCCAGGCCTGCATGCGCGCCGCGGCCCCGGCGGCGTCGCCTTCGGCCAGCTGCAGTTCGGCGCGCTGGCGCGTGAGTCGCCCGCTCCACGGATCGGCGGCCAGCGCGTCGTCGAGCAGGCGCCGGGCCTCGTCGAGCTTGCCGCACCGGGCCCGTTGGCCGGCGGCCAGCGCCTGGTCGCCATCGTGCGTGGACAGGAGCAGGACGCGCTCGCGTTGGGCCAGCGCGAACTCGGGATCGCGTTCCCACGTGGCGGCGGCCGCCTGGCGGAATGCGTCGGGGTGGTCGCTGGCCACGGCTAACCGGCGCAGTTCGGCGTCGGCGAACTCGGCCAGGCCTTCGTCGCGCAACGTCGCGATGCGCAGCAACGCGGCGGCGGCGTGGTCGGAGCTCTGCTGCAGGGCGCGCTCGGCCAGGTTGCGGGCCTCGCGCCACAGCGTGCTGCTGTCGCGCAGCAGGTTGCCGAGCTGGGCCAGCGCTTCGGTGTGTTCGGGCGTGCAGCGCAGCGCCTGCTCGAGTGCACGGCGGCGGTCGTTTTCGTCACGGTCGCCCGCGGCGCGGCGCACGCGCGTGTGCGCCGCGGCCAGCGCGAGCCAGGCGTCGGCCGAGTCGGGCAGGGCCGCAGTCGCGGCCTGCGCGGCCTTGCGGTCGCGGCGGTCGCCGTCGCGGTCGCCGTCGGCTTCGCGCGCGCGCCACAGCCAGGCGAGGCGCAAGGTGTCGGCGCCGGTCGCGCTGCCGATCGCCCACGTCGTCCGGCCGCCGAGCGGCACCGGTTCATCGGCGGCGCTCGCCTCGGCCGGGGCGGTCGCGGCGGCGGCGACCACGTCGGCGCGCGCGGCGGAGACCCGCACCGAACGGGCGGGACGGCCGTCGCGCTCGCGCAGGCGCAGGGACACCGCGAACTCGCCGCCTTCCTGGTGGCAGACCTTCACCAGCAGCAGGTTGGCGCCGCGCTGCAGCGGCAGCACGACGGCGTCCTGGTCGTGCTCGAACACCCGTTCGACTTCGCGTGCACCGACCTTCGCGCCGTTGCAGAACACCACCCAGCTGCCGGTGCTGCCGAGTTCGAGCACGACCTGGCCGGGGGCTTCGGCGACCAGCGCGCAGGCGAAGTAGGCCAGCGACTGTTCGAGCGGCTGCACGATGCGATGCAGGGCGAACGTCGGCCCGCGCGGACGCTTCGGCACCTGGCGCCAACGCACGGGCCGCACCTTGCCGGCGACCTCGGCGTCGAGGTCGAACGCACCCTCGGGCGGGAACGCCTTCGCGTAGCCGGAGCCCCGTTCGTTCGGCAGCGGCCCGAGCAGCCAGCCTTCGCGCACGAAGCCGAGCCGGTCGGTGCGGGCCTGCATGCCGCCCTGGGGCAGCATTTCTGCGACTTCGCAGGCGGTCAGGGCCAGCCGGTCCGCGAGCATCGGATCAGCGGACGCGGCCGGGCTCGCCGCGAGCGCGTCGAGGCCGGCGAGCAACGTCGCCGCATCCGCGGGCCGGGTCACGCGCGCAGCCAGCGCCGCCCAGGCTTCCATGCGCGCGGCGGTCGCCGCATCGGCGGGCTTGCTGCCCTGTTCGGCCAGCAACCGCACGAGCAGTTCGGTGGTGGCGCGGGTCTTGCCGGCTGCGCGCGCCGCGAGCGCCTGCTGCTCGAGCGGCAGCAGGTCCTGCGTCCGCGGTGCCACCGCGGTGGCGAGGAACGCAGCCAGGAACGAAAGGAAGGCGGCGAGCGTACGGCTTGGCACCGACCCGTCTTAGCCGACCCGCGGTGGCAGCGGCAACCCTCGTGGCGGCGCGACCGGCTTCAGGCCTTGGCGGTCGGCGCCGGCCGGACCGGCCTGGCCCCGGGCAATTCGTCCGCCTGCAGCTTGCCGTCGCGGTTGCGGTCGCGCAGCCGCAGCAGGTCGTCGGCGATCCGTTCGAGGGTCGGGTCGAGGCGGCGCAGCAGCACCTTCCATTCGCTTGCGTCGAGGATCCCGTCGCGATCGCCGTCGGCGGTGCTCCATGGTGGCGGCAGCGGGCTCGCGGGCGCACCGACGTCGCTCGGGCTCTTGCCGGGCAGTTGTTCGAACCACGGCGCCAGTTCCGCTTCCTCGAGTCGGCCGGAGCGGTCGTGGTCCAGGGTCTTGAGCTGGCCGCCCAAGGCCGGGCTCAGCTCCGACTCGCGCAGGAACTTGTCGACCTCGGCCGGGTCGAGCCCGCCGTTGCCGTTGCTGTCGTGCAACTGCAGGAACTTCTGCAGCGGCGAAGCAGCCCGGGCTTCCGGCGCGGTCGCGGTCAGCTTGCGCACGAGGCGGATCTTGAACGTGCCACCGCCCTGCAGCGACTTCTGCAGGTTCTGGTCGAACTCCGGCCAGCTGACGAACCCGTCGCGGTCGCGGTCGAGCCGCGCGAAACCGTCGTGGTCGCGCAGGTCGCGCATCGCCTCGAGGGCGTCGTGGGCTTCGAACACGTCGAGCCGGTCGTCGCCGTCGAGGTCGGCGGCGCCGAACAAGTCGCGGCTCAGCGATCCGCTGCAGCTGCCGCGGAACGTGCGCTCGGTGCCGGGCTTGCCCTTCGGAGCGTTGGGATCCTGGGGCGCGGTCGCGGCCTGCGCCGGCAGCGTGGCCGCGGCCCACAGGCTGCACCACAGCACACAGACGGCGACTCGGACGACGGAGCGCATGAGGAGTTCTTCGACGCGACGCGGCCCGGACTATAGCGGGCCACGTCCAGGTCGGGTCACGGCACGAACAGGCAGTCGCGGCCGAGCAGGCGGACCTTCGGGTGGTTCTCCGGATTCGTGAACCCGCACACTTCGACCTTGTGGCCGGCGGCGTGCAGGGCCCGCGCCAGGCTCAGCATGGGCTTCGTGGCGGGGGCCAGCACCACGACGCGGTCGGCACCGGCGAGGCCGAACGCTGCCCCGGCCAGGCGAACGCCGCCCGCGAAGTCGTCGCCGAACAGCTCGAGGCCGAAGCCGGCTGGGGGAGTGTTGCGGTTCCGGGCCAGTGCGATCCCGCGGCCGAACGCGCGGCTGCCCGCGAGGCCAAGGCGCAGGCGCGCCATGGCCAGTTCGCCTTGTTGCGCGACCGCTTCCTCCTGCAGCAGGTCGAGGTCGATGACCGCGTTGACGGTCACTGCCTGCGCTTCGGCGGCGGGGGGCTTCTGCGGCGGCTTGGCCACCTGCGGCTGCGGCTTGTGCTGCTGCTGCTGCTGCTGGTTTGGTTGCGGCTGGCGGTTGCGGTCGGCCTCCGCGTGCCGAGGCTGGAACGCGGCGCCGTGGCGCTGGCCGCGGTCGGGTCCATGCTGGCGGTCGCGCGGACGGTCGTGGTCACGATCGCGGCCGCCGTGCTGACGGTCGCGGCCGGTGTGGCCACGCGGGTCGCGCCCCTGCGGGGCGTCGTCGTGGTGGCGACGGTGGTCGCGGCCGGGGCGGGCTTCATCGGCGCCGTGGTGTTCCGCGGGTGGGAACGGGTTCGGCATGGCGTCGGCTTCGTCGGCTTCGGCCGGCAGCGGCGGTGGCGGCTCGACCGCGGGCAGCTCGGTTGCGCACGGCGGTTCGGGCATCGCGACCGGCACGGCGGGTTCGGGTTCGACGGCCGGTGCGACGATCGCGGGCTCCAGGTCGGACCCCGCGGCGCTTGGGGCAGGCTCCGTGTCGCCGGCCGCAGTCTTGGGCTTGCGGCGGCTGCGTGGCTTGCGGGTCGGAGTCGGTTGCGTCGGTTCGGGTCGAGGAGTGTCGTCGAAGATGTTCGCGCCGAAGTCGGTCATTGCGGCGAGCAAGCTACCACGGGCCGATGCGGCTGCACTCGGAGCTCCGCTTTTTTGCGGGTCGACCCTTGTCCTGTGTGAGCGTCCTCGCTTGCATCACGCCCTCGGACAGCCCCTTTCGAATCCCCTGACTGCTCAGCGTGTCGCGGTTTCGTGCACGTCCCGTGCACTGCGACCCTGCGGCAGTCCCGACCGAGGAATCCAGAGTGAACGCTCGCACGACCCTTCTTTCCGTCTCTGCTCTCCTGGCGACCACGTTGGCCTCGTGCGGCACGCTGAACCGCGCTGGCAAGGACCTTGTGCTCGGCGTCGGCACGCCCGTGCTGATGGTCTACGGCGGTGCCACCGACGGTGCTGCTTCGGCGCAGAACGTGCGCGCCGGTCTCGACAGTGGCGCCGGTGTCGAAGTGCTCGCCTTCCCGTTCACCTTCGCCTACCACGCGTTGGAGCACGGCATCTACGGCATCGTGCACATCATCGACTTCCCGCTGTGCGTGCTCTACGGCCCGGCCGAGCTGGCGCCGAACGGCCCCGAGATCAAGCCGCTCGACATCTACCAGGGCACCTGGTTCGACAAGTGGGCCGCGAAGAAGTCGGGCACCGACGCCGAGTCCGGCGAGATGGTCCCGGCCGGCAACTGATCGCCCGAAACGGATTGCCCAATCGGTCCTGAGGGGCCGTCGGCAACGTGCCTGTGGCCGCCCGTGCGGCCACGCAAAGGGGTGAAGCTGCCCCGTCAGCTTGCTACTTGCCGTCGCCGGGTTTCGGTTCGTCCGGCTTGGCGTCGGCGGGCTTCGGCTCGGCCAGCAGCCGTTCGCCGACCAGCGGCACGCGCCCGATCATCTCGACGATCTCCTTGGCCGGGCGCAGTTCGACCGCATCGCGCAGGGTGCGCAATTGCGTGCGCTGCAGTTCGCCGAGGTTGGCTTCTCCCAGCCACGCGTCGAGCTGGATGCGGACCCGCTGCAGCAACACCGTCGGATCCCCGGTGGGAACGTTCGCCTTCCAGTCGGGGAAATCGAAGCGGCGGAGTTCGGTGGCCAGTGCCTGCTGTCCCTGCTGTTCGGCGCGCAGCACCGAGAACGCATTCGCCCAGCGGGTGCGCGGCGCATCGCCCTGGGGTGCACGAGCGCGGTTCTGGTTGAGTGCGGAGAATCGCTGTGCCATGCGCTGCCGTTCGCCGACGCCCTGGGTGCGGTGCCAACGCAGCACCACTTCGGCCAGCGGCCGCAGTTCCGGCAACGCGATGGCGTTGCTGGACAGGCTCGCCCAGGCCACTGCGGGGTCGGCCAGCAACGGCAGCAGGGGAATGGACTCGGGCGTCGGCGGCAACTTGGCGATGGCTTCGCGCAGCACCTCGGGTGCGTCGGCGAGCGGCAACGCATGCGAGCCGGCGACGCCGGTGCGTTGCAGTTCGAGCAGGCGGGCGACGGCGACCCAGCGCTCCAGGTTGGCCGGACGCGCGTCCTGGGCGATCGCTTCGTAGTCGGCGATCGCGCCGCGCGTGTCGAGGTCGAGCATCTCGCGGATCCACGCCGTGTGCAGCCGCGTCGACGATTCGGTGGGGCCCGTCGGTGCCTGGCCGGGCGCCAGCGACCCGAGCAGTGCTGCCGCGAGCCAGGACCGGTTCACGATTCCTCCAGCAGCTTCGACTCGAAGCGGTAGCCGAGGCCGTGCACCGTCACGACGTGCACCGGGTTCTCGACGTCGCGTTCGAGCTTCTTGCGCAGCCGGGCGATGTGGTTGTCGACGGTGCGGGTGGTCGGCAGGTGCACGTAGCCCCACACCTTGCGCAGCAGGTCCTGGCGGCTCACGACCTCGCCGCGGTGCTCGATCAGCATGCGCAGGATCTCGGCTTCGTACCGCGACAGCTGCGTCTCCTCCCCGTCGCGGGTGATCGTGAACCGGCGCCAGTCGACGACCAGGTTCGGGAACTTCATCACGCCGGTGACCTGCGGCCGATCGCCGACCCCGGCCTTGGCGCCGGTCTGCGTGCGGCGCAGCACGGCGCGGATGCGGGCCAACAGCTCCGACAGCCCGAACGGTTTGGTCAGGTAGTCGTCGGCGCCGAGTTCGAGGCCCATCACGCGGTCGGCCTCGTCGATGCGGCCGGTCAGCATCAGGATCGGGATCGCCGAGGTCTCGCGCAGCCGGCGCGCGATCTGCAGGCCGTCCTCGCCCTGCAGGCGCAGGTCGAGCACGACCAGGTCGATGGTCTCGCGCGCCATCACCTCGTCGAGTTCACGACCGCTGG
>JAEUHV010000422.1 GCA_016794485.1 Planctomycetota bacterium | reverse complement strand
GGACGCGCGCTACGCCCGCACCGAGCTCGACGAGCGCCCTCCGACCGAAGCCTGGACCACCGGCGGCGCCACCGTCGAGGTCGGTCCGGAACTCGCCACCCACGTCCAACTCGGCGACGTGCTGCGGCTCGAACTGGGCTCGCGCGCGCGCCGCGTGACAGTGCGGCTCTCGGCTCCCGGCGGCAACGGCGGCGACGTTCCGATCGGCGACGTCGACGGCCTCGGAGTGTTGTTCGTGCCGAGTCCAGGCACCACGCTCGCCGGCCACGTGGTCCTGCTGCACGAACGCTTCGACGTGTTCTCCGGCGACCACGCCGAGAAAGTCGCCGCGGTGCGCGCCGCCGCGGCCGCGGCAGCTGCGCCCGGCGAACCGGCGGCATGGCGCGTGGCGCGCCAGGCCCTCGGCGCCGACAACCTCCGGCAGGCACTGCTGGCGGTGGCGACACCCCTCGCGGCAGCGACCACCGTCGACCTGATCCTGGTCGCCGACGAACGCACCCTGCGCGCTTTCGCCGATGCGTTGCCGCCGCACCAAGAAGGCCCGCTGTCGCCGACGATGGGCTGGCCGCTGCAGCGCGCGGTGTGGCAGGCGCTGCTGCCGGCGCTGGAGCGCGACGCATTGCCGAGTTCCCTGTTCGCGGTGGGCATCGAACATCTCGGCGCCGTGGTCGACGACACCGCCACGCTGCGCAGCGTGCTGGCCGAAGCCACGGACGAGGCGCACCTGCAGCGGCGATTGCACGACGAGAACGTCATCGCCCTCGCCGATCGCGACGCGGTTCGACGCGTGCGCGCCCACGACTGGCTGCTCGCGCGTGGCCTCGCGGTGGCCGGGTTCGACCCGCTCGCGCCGCTCGCGACCCGACGCGAATCGTTGCGCGGTGCCGCGGTACAGCCGCCAAAGGACGCGGGGCGATGACCGGCCCCGAGCCCAGACCACGGCGGCGATGGCGTCGCTGGCTGTTGCGCGGCCTCGTCGGCCTGCTCGTGCTGCGCCTGCTGCTGGCGTTGTTCCTGCCGCAGGTGATCGCGTTCGCCGCACGTTTCGCCGGACTCGACGTCGCGGTTCGCACCGCGTCGCTGTCGCTGTCCGGACTCTCGCTCCAGGCCGACGACGTAGTCGTGCGCCAGAGCGGGGACCCCGACGCGAGGCCCCTGCTGGCAGCGCACGGTTTGGTGGCCGACCTGTCGCTCGCGCACCTGCTCGTCGGTGACCTGGTGCTGGTCGATGCCGCGCTGACGGGTGGCATGTTCACGGTGCAGCGGCGAGCCGACGGAACGCTGCGACTTCCCGCCGGCTGGCAGGCCAGCGCGCCACCCACCGCCGCGAAACCGGCCACGCCGCTGCGATTCGAGGCCCCCTTGTCGATCGTGTCGCTGCGGTTGCACGACATCGTGCTGCAGTACGACGACGAGGCAGTGCCCGACCGGTCGTGGTCGGCGCGGCTCGACGTCGAAGTGGCCGAGTTCGGTCGCCGCGACCGTCCTGGCGTGGCCCTGCTGCGAGTGCACCAGCCGGCGTGGTTCGACACCGGCTGGGTGCGGGCCGAAGCACGGCTGCAGGCGACGCAGCTGGACGTGACCTGGGAAGCGGCCGTGCGCGGCGTGCGGTCGACGCGCCTGCAGCTGCCCGAACCCGCGGCCCAATGGCTGCGCGGCGCGCGCGTGCTCGACGCCACCCTGGGCGGCACGCTGCACGCGGCGACCGGCGCTTCGAACGCGCCCGCGGAGTTCTCGGCCGTGGTACGCGGCAACCTGCACGCCGACGAGAGCGAGCGCCTCGTGCTGACCGCCGCCGTGGGGCCGGGACCGGTCCAGGATGCGGCCGCGAGCTGGCCGTTCACGTTCGAACTGAAGGCCCCTGGCCTCGTCGAGCGGGTCCACGTCGAAGACGGCCACGTGTCCGCGGCGAACGGCGGCGATGTGCGCGGTCGCTGCGAAGTCGATGGCCTGTCGCTGCACACGCTGCAGCCCTGGCTCCGCGCGCCCGGCCTGTCGCTGCCGCCCCAGGCGATCGACCTGTCGTGCCACCTCGCCGCCCAGGGCGGATCGGCGTTGCGCGCGAACCTCGACGACCTGGAAGTGCGCAGCGGCGGCGAGCTGTTGGCGATCGGCCACGCGGCCGTGCACGGCCTGCAGTTCGACGGCGGTTCCCTGCGCATCGGGCGCGTCGAACTCAACCACGTCGCCGCGACGCTGGTCCGGTCCGCCGCGGGCGGGATCGGCAGCCTCGGCATCGAGCTGCGTCCGCAGCCCGCGGCTCCGCCGAGTGCAACCGCGGCCGCGACCCTGCCCCAAGTGCGCATCGACGCACTGGCTGTCGGCGACGTCACCACGACGTTCCGCGACGAACTGGCCAGGCCGCCGCGGATCGTGACCGTGCGGCTCGCCGACCTGACCGGCTCCGGCCTGGCGTGCGGCAGCGACGGCCCCGCGGGCACGTTCCAGGCCGAACTGCACGTGCCGGATGCGGTCGGCGCGCTGCGCCTCTCGGGCACCGTGCAACCGGGCAGCCGCACGCTGCAGACCGAACTGCAGCTCACCGGCGACCGGATCACGCTCGCGGCGCTGCGCCCGTGGCTGGCCGCCCGCGGCATCGAGCCCGTCGTGCGCGACGGCGCGCTCACGCTGTTGGCCGGCGCCACCGTGACCATGCACGACGACGGCCCCGAGTTCTCCGGCCATCTCGCGAACGTGCGCCTGCGCGACGGCGACGACGTGCTCCTGTCGCTGCGCCGCGTCGACGGCCGCGGCGTGCGCCCCGCCGGCCCGACCGCGAGCCTCGGCGAGTGGCATCTGCTCGAACCCTTCGTCCTCGTGCAACGACGCGACGAGCGGGTCCAGGTCGCCGGGCTCGCGTTCGGACAGGCGCCCGAAACGAACGACGCCGCGGCGCCCCCCGATGGCGTTCGCGCCGACGGCCGACGTGCGCCGGCCCTCGGGCCGTGCACGATCGAACGCGCGGGCTTGCGCCTCTTCGACGGCGACAAAGCTCCGTTGGTCGTCGGGTTCGACCTGCGCGTCGACGCACCCGACCCCAGGACCGCGACCATTCCGCTGCGCGCCACGGTGCGCGCCGACGGCATCGTGCAGACGGCGACGATCGACGGCACGCTGGAAACCGGCACGGGTCTCGGCTTCGCCGCGACGTTGCAGGCCGCGGGGCTGCGCGGCGACGGAATCGCCCGTTTCCTGCCTGCGCACCTCGGCTGCACGTTGGTGGACGGTTCGCTGCAGGCCAGGGTCGCCGGCATGGTGCCGGCGGGTTCCGGCGGCGCGACCGAATTGCGCATCGACGACTTCGTGCTGCGCGACCGCGATGCCGAACTTGCGGCCGTACGACGCTTGCATGGGGCGTTCGTGCGCCCGGACGCCGACCACATCCGGATCACCACCCTGCGCGCCGAAGGCGTGCGGTCGCTGTGGGCCGAGACCGAAGCCGGGCTGCACGGGCCGGGGTTCGTCGTGCGCCAGATGCCGACGACTTCGCCCGATGCGGGCGCCACACCACCGCCGACGGCTGGCCCTGGGCCGCAGCTGCCGCTCGTGGCGATCGACGACCTCGCCGTCGAGTTGGAACGCGTGGTCTTCCGCGACCGCAGGCACGGCGATGGCGAGCCGCTGGTGTTCGCGGCGCGCTGCACCGCGCCGCCGTGGCAGCCGTCCGCCACCGGCGCCCCCACGCCATTGCAGCTGCGCGGCGAACTGCAGCTGCTGCCACTCGTGCGCGAGTTCACGTTCACGGCCAGTGTCGATCCCTACGCCACGAAACCGACGCTGGCCGCGCAACTGCGTGCGCGTGGGCTCGACCCGTCGGCGCTGCCGCGGGTGCTCCCCGCCGTCGCCGGCAGGCTCGACGGCACGACGTCCGCCATGTCGTGCACGGCCGACCTGCATGCGACCCTGGACCTTGGCCGCCGCGATGGCCGCAGCCTGCCGGGCGATCGCCCGCTAGCCGGCCAGTTCGCGCTCGAGAACGTCGTGTTCCGCGACGACCGGGCCGGCACCGAGTTGCTGCGCCTCGGCATGGTCGACGTGAACGCGCGCGCCGTCGACCTGCGCACCGGCCTTGTGCTGCTGCGCAGCGTGCACGTCGACGATTGCACCCTGGCTGCCGACACCACCGCGGACGGATTCGAACTGCTCGGCGTGCGCCTGCGGCCTGCCGCCAGCACCACCTCGCCCGCCGCTCCAGCGGCCGATCCGGCCCGCCGCGGGCCCGAATTCGCGATCGATCGCCTGCACGTCACCGGGCTGGACCTGGCCTACCGCGACCAGACCACGACGCCGCCGACCGTGCTGCCGATCGTCGACGGCACGCTGTCGGTGCGCGGCTTCACCACCGCACCGGACGACCACAGCCCGATGCTCGGCTTCGCGCTGCACCTGCACGGCGGTCCGGTGCCGCTCGAACGGCGCGTCGTGCGCAGTTCGCTGTTCGCCGGCGTGCTCGGCGCCGCCGTCGACGCCGTGGGCGGCGCCGCCGACCGGCACGAACTCGAGCCGCGCCCCTTGCTCGACGAACTGGAGGTCACCGGCGAACTGCGGCAACGGCTGCCGTGGCGCGGTCGCGTGCAGGCGTCGGTGGCCGGGTTCGAACTGGCGGCGCTGCGTGGCCTCGCCAAGTCGGCCGGCGTCGACATCACCGACGGCCTGCTCGACCAGACGGTGCGCCTCGACCTGCACGGCCATGGCGGGCTCGACGTGGCAACCCGCCCGGTGTTCACCTGGCTGTCGCTGACCGAGCCGCCCGGTGGCCCGATCTCGACCTACCTGCGCCTGCCGGCCCCGCTCGACTCGGTCCTGTTCCTGTTGCGCAACGACGACGACGAACACCGCCTGCCCCTGAACCTGCACTTCCCCGCCGCCGGGTTGTCGCCGGCGACCCTGCGCGAAGCGATCGCCGAGGCCATGGTGCGCCTGATCAGCGCGGCGGTCGCCAGTTCGCCCACACGTGCCGCGAGCGTTTTCACCGGCGCGCTCGGGCTGCACGGCAACCGCGACCTGCCGGCCCCCCACGTGTTCGGGTTCGCCCCCGTCGATCCGCTGCCTGCCCCGTACGATATGGCCACCATCGCGGCCCAGTTGCGCGCCGATCCGACCCTCGAACTGCTGCTGGTGCACGAGCTCGGGGTGGCCGACCTCGAACGGACGGCGCGGCTTGTGTCGCCACCGACGGCCGTGATCGAAGCCGAAGTGCAACGGTTGCGGGCCCGTCAACGCGAGTTGCAAGCGGCACTGCTCCCACTGCGCGAAACGACCGCCGCACTCTATTCCGCGGGACGACTGCACGAGGCGCGAACCCAGCAGCGACTGCTGGCGTCGCGCACGGCCGAACTCGGCGAACTCGGCCAGACCCTCGCCGAGATGCTGGCGATGCTGGTGGGCGACACCGCGCGCGCCGCCAACCGCCGCAGCCAGGAAGCCGCCGCGGAGCTGGCCGCCAGCCGTCTGCTCGCCGTGCGCACCCAACTCCAGCTCGTCGACCCCACCCTGCCGACGGCCCGGATCCGGACCAAGACGCCGCGCGGTGTGCCCACCGCCGACCTGCCCGAAGGCGGCCGGGTCGTCGCGACCCTGCGGCGTCGCAAGGGGCAGTGACAGGATTTGTACCGGGTCCCCCAGTGGCCGATCAGGGCTCCATTGCGTTCAATGCCGCCTTCCGCTGCCAGGCTGCTGCCGCATCCGCCCATGAACCGACTCTCCCGTAGCACCGCGTTGTTGTTCGTCGGGATCTGCTCCGCCGGAGCCATCGCGCAGACGGTCACCACGAACCCCCAGCGGCCGGTGCGCACGGTCGAGTCGGTGCGGCCGCTGGCGCAGGTGAAGAACGACGCGGCGAAGCTCGACGCCCTGCTCGAACGCGCGTTGCAGCGCCGGCAGGAAGCGCCGCTGCCGCCGGTCGACGACGCGACCTTCGCCCGCCGCGCCTGGCTGCAGATCGTCGGCCACATCCCGCCGCTGGCAGAGGTCGAGACGTTCCTCGCCGACCCGAGCCCCGACAAGCGCACCCGCCTGGTCGATCGCCTGCTCGACTCACCCGGCCACACCAGCCACTTCGCCAACTTCTGGTTCGACCAGCTGCGCGTGAAGTCGCGGCAGCAGAACCTCAGCGGCGAGCCGTTCGCGCACTTCGTGCGCCAGGCGATCCAGCAGGACCTGCCGTACGACCAGTTCGTGCAGCAGATGCTCGTCGCGGAAGGGCCGGGCCACAAGGCCGGCAACGGCGCCACCGGCATGCTGCTGCGCGACATGAACATGCCGCACGACGCGATGGCCAACAGCCTGCGGCTGTTCCTCGGCACGCGCATGGAGTGCGCGCAGTGCCACAACCACCCGTTCGACCACTGGACGCAGAAGCAGTTCTACGAGATGGCCGCGTTCTTCGGCGGCATCCGCTACCGCGACGAGAACGCGCTGCCGAACCTGGTCGGCCTGCGCACCGAACTCGCGAACGCCGACGAACGCCAACGGCAACAGGCGCTCAACCTCGTGCGCCGGATGAACCAGGGCCTCGACGGCAGCGGCAGCGGCGTCGAGCGCCTGCCTGGCGACTACAAGTACGACGACCTCAAGCCCGGTACGCCGATCCTGGCGAACACCATCTTCGGCGCGGACGTCAAGCTGAAGTACCCCGAGGTGAAGAAGGGCACGCCGCAACGCGGCCAGGGCCGTGATCGCGGCCGCGCCGCCGCACCCGAGATCGACTCGCGCCAGGCCCTCGCCGGATGGTTGGCCAGCGCGAAGAACCCGCAATTCGCGCGCGTGATCGCCAACCGGATGTGGGCCCGCACGTTCGGGGCCGGCATCGTCGATCCGCTCGACGACTGGAAGAAGGACACCGAGGGCGTGCACCCCGAGCTGCTGGTCGCGCTCGAGAAGCTGATGAAGGACCTCGACTTCGACCTGCGCCAGTTCGAGCGCGTGCTGGTGCACACGCAGCTGTTCCAGCGCGCGTGCCCGCCGGACGACGGCACGCCCGGCGAACCGTTCACGTTCCGCGGGCCGCTGCTGCGGCGCATGTCCGCCGAACAGATGTGGGACTCGTTGCTGACGCTGGTGTTCGCCGACCTCGACGATCGGCTGCGCCCGCTCGACGAGCGCGCCAAGCCGGTCTACGAGCAGTTCGAAGCCCTGACCAAGGCCGACGCGAAGGAACTGCTGGCGATGGTCGAGCAGCGCCGCGGCCCGGGAGCCCCAGCGGGAGCCGCCGACCAGAAACGCCAGGAAGAACTGCGGCGCCAGCTCGCGGCCGATGCCGAACTGCAGAAGAAGGCCCAGCCGCTGCTGCGCGAACTCGCCGCCGCGCGCCGCGCCGGCGACCCGAAGAAGGTCCAGGAGCTCGCCCAGCAACTCGAAGGTCTCGGCCTGCCGCTCGGCCAGCGCGCCGCGCGCGGACGCGAAGGCGACCTCATGCGCGCCAGCGACCTGACCCAGCCGGCCCCGACGAGCCACCTGCTGCGGCAATTCGGCCAGTCGGACCGCGAGACCGTCGACGCGTCGAACACGGCCGCGACGGTGCCGCAGGTGCTCACCCTGCTGAACGGGTTCCTCGACCAGCGTGTGCTCGAGGGCCAGTCGGCGCTGCGGGCCGACCTGGAGACCGCCGGCGACGGCGTGCGCCGGGTCCGCATCGCGTTCTTGACCACGCTGAACCGCGAGCCGACCGACAAGGAAGCGGCCGACTGGCGCAAGGCGATCGCCATCCACGGCGAAGCGACCATCAAGGACCTCGTCTGGGTGCTGTGCAACAGCAACGAGTTCCGTTTCGTGCGGTGAGCCGCCCCGACCCGACTACTCCGAGGACCCGACCATGACGCTGCACGACCTGATCCGCGGCACTGACATCCCGACCCGCCGCGCGTTCCTGACCCGGATGGCCGGCTCGCTGCTCGGCGCCTCAGCCGTCGCCACCGGCGGCCCGCAGGCCCTGGCGCACTTCCTGCACCACGGGCCGCAGGATCCGCAGGATCCGAAGACCTCGGCCAACCCGCTGGTGCTCGGCCGCGCCTCGGCCAAGCACGTCATCTACCTGTTCATGCGCGGCGGCATGAGCCACATCGACACGTTCGATCCAAAGCCTGGCAAGTCGACCGGCGGGCCGACCGAAGCGCTGGCGACCCGCGCCGACGGCGTGCGCATCGGCAGCTACTTCCCGAAGCTCGCCGAACAGATGGACAAGGTCTGCCTGGTCAGTTCGCTGACGAGCCGCCAGGGTGCCCACAGCCAGGCGCAGTACCTGATGCGCACGAGCTTCGAGCAGCGCGGCACCATCCAGCACCCGAGCCTTGGTGCGTGGTGCCACCATCTCGGCGGCCGCCACAACCCGACCCTGCCCGGCCACGTCATCGTCGGCGGCGGCAGCGACATGCCCGGGGTAGGGTTCTTCCCGCCCGAGTTCACGCCCCTGCCGATCGGCAGCGCCGAGGACGGCCTGCAGAACGCCGCCCTGCCGCGCGGCGTCGACGAGACCCGCTTCCAGCGCCGCTTGCAGCGCCTCGCCGAACTCGACCAGGCGTTCGGTGCGCGGCAGCAGCAGCGCTCGGTGCAGTCGTACTCGAAGGCCTACGGCGAAGCGGTCGCCCTGATGCGCAGCAGCGACCTCGCCGCGTTCGACCTCGACCTCGAATCGGCGGCGATGCAGGCGGCCTACGGCAACACGCCGTTCGGCGCCGGGTGTCTCCTGGCGCGCCGGCTCGTCGAGCACGGCGTGCGCTACATCGAAGTCGTCAGCGACGGCTGGGACACGCACGCCGACAACTTCGACCGGCTCGGCGACCTGTGCCCGCCGATCGACCAGGGCCTGTCGGCGCTCCTGGCCGACCTGGACGCGCGCGGCCTCCTGCAGAAGACGCTCGTGGTGCTGGTCAGCGAGTTCGGCCGCACGCCGGACATCGACCAGGACCAGGGCCGCAACCACTCCCCGAAGGCGTTCACCGGCCTGCTCGCCGGCGGCGGCGTGCGCGGCGGCCAGCGGTACGGCGCCACCGACGCCGAGGGCCGCGACATCGTCACCGAGCCGACTTCGATCCAGGACTTCAACGCTACGATCGCGCACGCGTGCGGCATCCCGACCGACTACGTGCTCACGTCGCCGTCGGGCCGCCCGTTCAAGGTCGCCGACAAGGGCTCGCCGCTCACCTCGCTGTTCGCCTGAGCCCGCTCCAACCCCATCTACCCGCCCCCAACGATTCCGAATCCATGCGTACCACGCACCTGTTCACGTTCCCCCTGCTGCTCGCCACCGCCGTGTTCGCCCAGGACAAGGCCAAGCCAGCCGCCGCCAAGGTCGACTTCCAGAAGGAGATCCTGCCGATCCTCGAGAAGCGCTGTGTCGACTGCCACCAGACGGCACACACCGGTCTCGACGGCAAGATGAAGAAGCCCAAGGGCGGCGTCGTGCTCGACAACAAGGAGGGCATGTTCGCCAGCAAGAAGGGGAAGCTGCTCGTTGCCAAGAAGCCCGACGATTCGATGCTCTACAAGTCGATCACGCTCGCGGCCGACCACGAAGACCGCATGCCGCCGGCGAAGAAGGGCGAACCGCTGTCGAAGGAGCAGCAGGACCTGATCAAGAAGTGGATCGAGGAAGGCGCCGACGTCGGCACCTGGGTCGGCAAGAAGGCCGGCGAGGCCGGTGGCAAGGAAGGCGACAAGCCGAAGACCGACACCCCCCCCGCCGGCGAAGGCGAGGGCAAGAAGAAGAAGGGCTGAGCCGTGGCCGCACGCGCGCTGTGTTCCACGCTCGGTCCCCTGCTGCTGGCGCTACCGCTGGCCGCGCAGGCCAAGGTCGAGTTCCAGCGGCAGATCCTGCCGATCTTCGAGCAGCGCTGCGTCGATTGCCACGCCACCGCCGCCCCGGGCCCCGACGGCAAGATCAAGAAGCCCAAGGGCGGCGTCGTGCTCGACAGCAAG
The DNA here is from genome assembly GCA_016794485.1 of Planctomycetota bacterium. Lineage (GTDB taxonomy): Bacteria > Planctomycetota > UBA1135 > UBA1135 > UBA2386 > UBA2386. The sequence goes on along the minus strand of JAEUHV010000422.1, from coordinate 9,608 downwards.
GACGGCATCACGGCCAGCCTGAAGGGCAAGCTCGTGGTGCCGAGCAAGTCCGACGCCAGCGCCCTGTATGCGTCGATCTCGCTGCCGGCGGACCACGACGACCGCATGCCGCCGGCGAAGAAGGGCGAACCGCTGACCGCCGACCAGCAGGCGCTGGTGCGCCGCTGGATCGACGAAGGCGCTGCGTTCGGCAGCTGGGTCGGCAAGAAGCCGGAACCGGTCGCCGCCGCGCAGCCCGATGCCGCGGCTTCGCCGGCCAAGGGTGCAGCACGGGCCAAGGTCGACGCGGTCGTGCAGCTGCAGCAAGGCGTGAAGGCCCTGCCGGCGGCGACGCTGACGTCGTTCGCGTCCGGACCGTTCGTGGTCGCGAGCGTCGGCGACAACAGCCCGCTGCTCGCGGTGTCGTGCCGCGGCAACGCCGACACGATCGACGACAAGGCCCTGCAGGCACTGACCCCGATCGCATCGCACGTGACCGAACTCGACCTGGCGCGCACGCACGTCGGCGACGACGGCTGCAAGCTGCTGGCGACGATGCCGCTGCTGACCAGCCTCGACCTGCGCCAGACCCAGGTGGGCAACACGGGTGTCGCCGCACTCGCCGCGTGCAAGGAACTGCGCTCGCTGAACCTGTTCGGCACCAAGGTCGGCGACTACGCCGCGACCGCGCTCGCGACCTGCAAGAAGCTCGAACAGCTCTACGTGTGGCAGACCGACGTCACTGCCACGGCGGCCGTGCGGTTGCGCGAGAGCATCCCTGGCCTGCGCGTGGTGATGACCGCCGACCTGCCCGAGCCGATGCCCGAAGGCCAGGGCGGCCAGCGCCGACGGCGTTGATCGCCGGCCATCGCCATGGACCCCATCGACGCCTTCTACCAGCACCTCGACAGCGAACAGCTGCTGCGCACGCACGGTGCGTCGCTGCTGGCCGACGCCCGCGAGGCCCTCGCCGAGAATCCGGCCGCGAAGGTGGCCGGCTTGATCACGACCGCGGATTCGCCCGACGCAGTCGGCGTGCGTGCGATGCTCGCCAAGGCGACCGGCCAGCAGCCGCCGCCCGGCCTGATGGTCGGGCTGATTCCGCGTGCCATCGTCGAATCGATGCTGAGCAAGCAGTTCGGCAGCGAGCCATGGCTGGAGCAGGGCTGGCAACCCCAGCAGGTGCTGCCGGTCGTCGTATCGACCCGCGACGGCCACCGGATCGGACTGCTCGGCCTCGGCGACTCGGCCGACCGCCCGACCCAGATGTAGCCACCCACCGACGCGGCGCCGTTCAGTTCGCCTGCAGTTCGAACGACAGGCAGTGCGACAGGCCAAAGCCACCGACCCCGCCCGGGCACAGCACGAGGCACTGCGAACTCAGCAAAGCACCGGCGAGGCCGACCGCCGCCGGCAGTGCGAGCGGGAAGTCGGTCGAACTGCACACGCCGCCGATCGGCAGCGGGTTGGCGCCGAGGGTGCCGAGCACGTTCGGCAGGTGCACGAACCCACACAGCGGCGGCAGCGGCACACCAGCCGGCTGGCATGCGCCCGCACCGACGAAGCACCATGCCAGCGAACCGGGCGGCGCGTTGTCGAGACGCAGCGCGAACGACAGGTTGCCGAGCACCGAGTCCCCCACCGTGGCGTGCGTCATCGGGCACGCGGCGCAGGTGCCGTTCGTGCACGACACGCCGGTCGACGTGGCGCGCCCCGGCCGAACCGCGAGGCCGACCAGCGGATCGACCGCGACGGCCGGCGGCGGGCAGCATTGGAACCCGGTGAGCGCCACGATGCCGGGAGCCACGGGGCTCGGCACGTAGTCGAACTGGCCGATCCGCGACCCGTCGGTCCAGAACAGGCGTTGTTGCCCGGCGTCGACCGCGAGGCCACGCAGCCCGAGCATCGGGGCAGCGCACACCGGCAGGTTGAGCAACTGCGTCGGGCTGCACGGCAACGCCTCGAGCGCGACCGTCAGGAAGTTGGCGCCCGTCACCGGATCGTGCCGGCCGTAGAACACGAGCCCGCGCAGTTCGTCGACGGCGAGGCCCGTGGTTTCGAACGGATTGGCGAACGCGATCGCGCACGGTGCCAGTGCCACCGGCGGGCAAGCGGACAGGTCGAAACGGCGCAGGTTGCCGGCACTGTCGGTCGCCCACAGCTGGTTCAGCTTGTCGACGACTTCGAGCCCGGTCAGCACGACCCCGCCGGGCAGGCCCGGCACGGCGACCGGCGCGCACTTGTAGGCGCACGCGTCGTCGACGCAGGCGAGGAAGCTGCCGTCGGTGATCCAGGCCCCGCTGTGCGCCGCGTCCCACGCGGTCCCGCCGGCCATCGCCGGCTGCGCAACGCCGCTCGGGAACCCAGCCGGCGCGCACGTGGCGAGCACACCACACGCGGTCGACGACACGTGGCGCAGGTCGGAAGCGACTTTGGTGAGGCCGACCAGGTGGCCGGGCGATTGCGCAAGAGCCGCGGCGCCAAGGCCGAGCAGGGCGCCGACGAAGCAACGAAGGACGGGTGAGGCGGTGGGCATGTTCGAGTTCTTCAGCGCGTGAGGTGGTGCGCACTGCTTCGACCCGAACGCAAGCCGACGGCGCCGCCCTTCGCGATTCCGCGGCACGGGCCCACTTCGCACGTAAGCACAGCCCGAACCCCGGCTCTTGGACTCGAGCATGCGCCTCCTGCCCCTCGTGTCCCTGTTCCTGTGGGCCGTTCCGGCCCTCGCCCAGAGCGTCACGCTCGGCCACGGTTGCGCCCTCGACGTCGTCGACGGCACGCTGACCGCGATCGGCGACGACTACAAGGCGACGTTCGCCGCTGGCGAGGTCGAGTTCACCCCGCTGCTCGGCCGCCGGGCGCCGCACAACCTGCCGCTCGGCCTGCGGGTCACGCACGCGGGGCGCAACGAACTCGCGCCGCTCGGCCCCGCGACCACGCACCACGACGGCCTGCAGGCGACGTTCGTGCGGCCCGAACTGGTCGAACGCTTCGACGTGCGGCCCGAGGGCGTGAAGCAGAGCTTCGTGTTCGCCGCGTTGCCGCCCGGCAACGGCGACCTCGTCGTGCGCTGCCGCGTGCGCACCGAACTCACGCCGAGTGCTGCGGCCAGCGAGCGCGGGCTGCAGTTCCTGCACGCGAACGCGGGCGGGGTCGAAGTCGGGCAGGTCCTCGGCATCGATGCGAACGGCCGCACCGCGACCGGCTCGCTGCGCTGCACCGACGGCAATCTCGACTTCGTGTTGCCGGCCGCGTTCGTCCAATCGGCGCAGTTGCCCCTCATCGTCGATCCGCTGCTGGCCGCGGTCGTGGTCACGTCGGCGACGCTCGCCGACAGCGACCCCGACATCGCGCCGCTGCCCGCCCCCACGGACGCCTACCTCGTGGTGTGGCAACGCGCGGTTTCGGCGACCGACCGCGACGTGCGCGCGCAACGGGTCAGTGCGGCCGGAGCGCTGCTCGGCGGACTGCTGATGCTCGAGACGTCGACGCAGGACACCTCGGAAGTCACGGTCGCCGCGTCGCCACTGACCAGCCGGTGGCTCGTCGCGTGGGTGCAGCTCGGCGACATCAAGGCCCGCTTCCTGTCGGCGACGGGTGCCGTGCTCGGTTCCACCGACATCGCCAACGGTCCGAACGTGCAAGGCACCCCCACGCTCGCCGGGGCACTCGGCAACAGCAACCTCGCGGTGGGCGTCTGGCACGACGCGACGACCAACCAGGTGCTGTGCAGGCGCATCGACATGGCGGCCCTCGGCGGCACGTTCCCAGCCGCGGTGGTCGCCACCGGCACGTCCGTGCAGACCCTCAGCGGCCCGACGATTTCGCGCGACAACCAGAGCGACCACGCCCTCGTGGTGTGGACCACGACCAACCTGCTCGGCCTGCGATCGCTGCGCGGGGTGATGCTCGAAGCCGACGGCTCACCCCGCTCGGCGGTCGTGCCGATCGCGGGCAGTGCGAACAACGAAGCGTTCGCGCCGTCGTGTGCCGGAGACGGCGAGGACTTCGTGGTGTCGTACCGCACCTCGTCGACGCTGCTCGGCGATGGTGCGGCCTGCGTGCCGGTGCACTTCACGTTCGCCGGCGCCGCCCTCGGCCCGCTCGCCGCCGGAGCATCGCGCGCGATCACCGGCCCGAACGGAGACGTTCGCCACCTGGCGACGGCGATGTTCCAGGGCTCGGCGATGGTCGCATTCGCCAGCGTGAACGGGGCGGCGCACGACGTGCGGGCGCTGTCGATCGACCCGTTCACCTGCTCCGACTGCGAGGGTTCGCTCGCGGTCGACACGGCCGGCAACGACACCGGGGTCGCGATCTGTTCGCGCGCGTTCGATCCGTCGGGCACACCACCGAACGAAGGGGCTTTGGCCTACGTGCCCATCGTCGGCGGACAGGGCGACGTGACGTTGCGCTTGCTGCGCGCCGACGACGGGCTGCGCACCGAACTCGACATCAACTGCACGTCGGGGAAGGTGCTCGCGCCGTGCGCGCGCGCCGGCAATGCCGGCTACGGCGTGGTGCTGCGCGGGGCCGCGGCCAACGAGCTGGCGCTGGTGATCCACTCGACGGCGCTAATGAACTTCGACTGCAACCCGTGCCTGATCGGGCCGGACACGACGGTCGGGGTGATCCAGTTCCTCGGTGCCTTGTCGTCGACCGGAGGAATCCGTGCTTCGCTCCCGCTGCCCGGTGGACCTTCGGTGGTCGGAGCGACGGTGCACTCGCAGTTCGTGCTGTTCGGCGGGCAATGCCTCGGGAACTTCCGCGGGACGATGGGAATCTCCTGCACGCTGCAGTGAGGTGCGCCGGGCCCTACGGCTCGAAGGCTGCCATCCGCTTGCGGTAGACGCCCAATCGCGCCGTTTCACGTGCGTGCCGTTCCACGGCGGTGGCAGCCTCCTTGCTCTTGGCGCCCACCTGGCGGACCAGGTCGGCGAACTTCGTGTGCAGGTCCGACTTGCTGTCCTGGTACCGCCCACGGTCGTTGCCAGCACCCTTCCAGGCTCGCTCCGCGTCGTCCCGAGCCTGCTCCAGGTCGGCGAGCTCCTGGGTGCACTTGCTGCGCTTTCGCTCGAGATCGGGAACCGCGGCTTCCAACCGCTTGATCTGGAACTGCAGCTCCTTCTTGTCCGGGCTGATGACCAGACGCTCGTCGACCTTCGGCTTGATCGCCGACTCGAGCCGCTTCGCGTAGTCGCGCAGGTCCTTGCTGCTGTTCCACCCGGCATCGCCGATCGCCGGCCGCCAGCCGAGCATGCGCAGCAGGGCGGCGACGTCGGTCCAGCCGACCCAAGGTTCGTTCGATGCGGGCACCGGCTGCTTGGGGTCGGTCAAGTCGAAGAACAGCTTCAGCTCCTTCTTGGCGCTGGCTTCGTTCCACGCCGGGCCGAACGAGGCCAAGGTCTCGGCGCAGAGCAGTGGATACACCGGGTTCCTCGGCTGCATCCTCCGGAGATCGGCCAGTGCCTTCAGCAGCGCCGCTTGATCGCCGGCTCGCCGCGCCGCGAGCAATTCCTCGAGCACTTGGAACGCGAGCAGGTCGTCGGCCGTGAGCACCCGAACCGCTCCCCCGCCGCCCTGCAGCGAGGCCGTCACCTGGTCGAGATAGCCGAACAAATGCGTGGCGCCGCGCCACCCCGCGACGGCGTCTCCAGCCAAGCCGATGAACCCAGCGAGCTTGCCGACGATCTCGATCGCGCCGTCCCCCTTCGCGGGCATCAGCGACCGCACGTTGCCGATGGCCTTGACCGCACGCGCAATGTCCTGCGCGTCCCACACAGCCCCGAACACCTCGGCGAGGCCGAGCTGCACCTGGGGCCGCTCCGGCGCGAGCCGTTCCAGGGTGACGACCAGGGGCGCCAGCCGGTGCGGGTTCTTGCCGAGGCGGTGCGTTCGGTAGAGGTCCAGAAGGTGACCGGTGTGCTTCTCGCGCACGGCAGTCCAGTCGTCGGCGGTGGCGAGCGCATCGACGAGTTCGACGATCGCCTTGTGCTCCGGTTGGCCGGCGAGTGCATCGGCGACGGGACGCGTTGCCGCAGCCACTTCCGTCGGCGAACTGCTGTCCGTGACGGCCGCCAGGAACTTCTTCAGCGAGCTCGTGATGGCCTCGTCCGACGACGACTTGTCGGGCGTTTGCGCCGGGAGAGCGGCTGTGACAACGAGGGCGGCCACGAGCAGACGAGAGTGGTGCAGCATCGAGAACTCCGGCGACGCGAATCCGCGGGGAGTGTATCGAGCCGCGCATCGCGCCCAACCGCCGAGTCGCGTCGCCTCGGTCGCGGCCGAGGCCGTGGAGTTCGGGCGCAACTGCCCGGCTCCCAGTCGACTTGGAAAGCCCATTGACATGGCCACTTCAGGACCAACCTCGACGTGCATGGATCGGTCCACTTCGTGCCATCCGCTGCACCTAGCTCGGCAACTCGATCACCTGAGTAGCCGCGCCTCATCCCACTTGGCGTAGGTCTTGCTACCGATCATCCAAGTGTCTCGACCGTTGGTTTGTGTGCCAGTGACCACGCACGCCGCTGCGCTCGGGCTGTTGAACGGCGTATCCGCCTTGAATACGAGCGTCTTGCCGTCGGCTGCCTTTGCGAGCAGTCCGTCTGCTTCTAGCTGCGTCCGCATTAGCTTGTAGTTGGCGCCGAGCGAAGCGACGTGGTTCAACCGAGCATGGGATCCAGCGCGCACGACGAACTCGCCACCCTCGGACTGGAACGCCTTCGCCTTCAAATCTGTCGTCGGGATCGTCAGCTCGAACTCCTCGCCCTGCACAGGGGCCTTGGCTGGCTGCGTCAACCAGTCGCAGCCTACGACGGGCATAAGCATGAGGATCTGCGACTCGAAGAACTGCATGTCCGCGAGGTCCGACTCGGGCAGCTTCTTGGTCGGCTCGACCCCCGTCTCCAGCTTGGCCTTCCCAGCCTCCTTGACGAGCGTCTGCATTCGATGCTCCAGGTAGGCGACGTGGGACTTGGTCAGGTGCTCGTCCTTCGACACGATGACGATCGTGTCTTCCCAGAAGTCCTTCTTCTTGTCGCTGTTGTGAGTCTTTAGCCGGGTAGCGACATCGTCGCTCTCCCCAACGTAGACCTTCAGCTCACCCGTAGTCAGGTCTCGACCAACCAGGAAGTAGATCCCCGTCGCCGCGACCTCCTCGCGCTCCAGCAGGTCTTTGAGCTGCGAACGAGGGCATACGAACACCTTACCGGTCCAATTGAGGACCTCAGCACTCCGTAGGCCGGCCGTGGACCCGCTCACGAGGAACAGCTTGATGGTGCGGCCTTTCATTTCGTTTACATTCACTGGAGCTTGCCGAAGGGAAGCAACCCCGGGGTGGGGTTGGCGGCCGGTGAGTGTGGGAGTGGGATGGGCACCGGTTGTTTGGCAACCGGCATGAGTGCGAGGCCATCTTCCAATTCCTTGCAGCGGTCCTGAGTCTTGAACAAGGGCTGCAAGTAGGCGTTGGGCTCATGCAGGTTCAGATAGTCGAGCAGCCGCGCGAAAGCGTTCGCTGCCGCCTGCGCCGCATCTTTCTTCAGTTGCTCGGGCATGACCTGCTCGTTGCGCCACTGCACCATCGCAGGATCTCGAAACACCATGTGGAGGATGAAGCGGTTCCCGTTCACCCCGAGGAGCATGGCCCGCTGCGCATCCGAGTAGCTTAATGCCTCGATCACCTTGTCGACGATTCGCATGACGGAGACGGCACGCCACACCTCGCGAGCTGGCGTCGTGGCGTTGAACAGCAAGGTGTAGGGTGCTCCTTGCAGGTCCTCGAACACGCGGCCCACCTGGTTCTTCACGAGCACCGCGAGGGACACGTCGGGCTGTGCGCAGGCCATGGCGACCGCAGCCTCGGTGATCGTGCAGCCGTCCTTCGGCTCCGGAAGTGGATCGCCGCTTCTGATCGAATACTCGATCCCGTCGAGTGCCAGCTCGCGACGAATCCTCCGCTGGTTTTCGTCGAGAGATGCGAAGTCTCGCCCTTCGACTCTGTTCTGAGTGTTCGTCGCACGTGTGATGCGCTGGTCGAAGCCCTCAGGCACACCTTCGAGCGAGATGATTCGCACCAAGACGCGGGCGTTCTCGGGGATTGTGTCGGGCGAGGGGAACGAACCGATCTGACCAACGGTCTGAGCACCATTCACGACGCTCGCGCCGATGCAGACGAAGTGACCGAACTCGCGATTGCCGCCACCGGCTGGCGTCTTCTTGACCGCGTTGCAGAGCAGGGTGATGCCGTTGTTGAAATACCAGAAGTCACTCGCCGAGGAACCCAAGGTCTCGGCCATCCCGTCGTTCACGTCAGTGCTTCCCTTGAAGCTGCGGATGTTCTTGGCGAGCAGGCCGCGACCGTGACTCTGCCACCAGCCGACGATCTCTCGGATGGGGACCTGACCGTAGTAGGCCGCATAAGGCTCGGTTACCGATCCCCACTCGCGCAGATCGACTTCGATAGTGATGGGCTTCCCGCCATGCTGGCCGACGAGGGCTTGGTAGTTGCGCGCCTGATCGAGGACTTCCAACGAGAACAGCTCGATCGGCGAGTTGTTCTTCAGGAGAAAGTCGTCCAGGTCCTGGCGCACGTGGTCGCCTAGGGCCCCGACGCCGTTGTAGGTCAGCACCATCTTCATCTTCACGTCGGGATTGCGCAGCGCACTCTCGATCGTCTTCTTGTGGCGGTTCAGCCGGCTCCCAAAGCGATCGAGCTTCTGATTGACCAACAGATCGACGCCGCCGAGGAACTTCTTGGTCGCGCCCTGGTCGATCGAGGCCGTCCCGTCTTCCTTCCACTTGGACTGGCAGACGACGAGCTTCTGGTCGTCGTTGTTGTAGTAGACGGCGTCCACCCCGTTGTCGTCGTAACCGTCCACGATCGCTGCCGCTGCGGCGGCATCGCTCGCGCCTTCCAGCACGACGAGCGCATAGGCGGCGAGGGCTCGGGAAATGAACGCCGCGCGCTTCTCTGTCGGACGCGTGTCGTAATCGCTCATGTCGATGAGCGAGGCGAACCTTCGGTCAAGCTCGGACCGCAGCCGCTGAAGATGGAGGTCTGCCACAGGATTCTCTTGCCCCGCACGCGCGGGCGCAGGGGGCCCGAGGCTACCGAGTCACCCGCGAGGCAGCGAGGATCAGGCTGACCAAGTGAGCAGCAAGCGATCCGCGACCACCTCGGCCTCCAGCGTCTGCCCTTCCATCTGCAACCGGCGGAGCATGCTCCTGCCGCAGTTGACGAGACTCTCGGTCTCGAACAGGCCATCCGGCATCCGGACGTCGATGTTCTTCTTGCCGGACTTCTTGATCCCGTCGATCGACAAGACCACGAACACGCCGCGGGACTTAGCGCGGGCGATCGCCGCGTAGAGCCGGGGCAACGTGAACTTCTGGGCGCCGTAGAGAATGGCCTGAGTGTCGGCGTAGGGCGGGTCGCAGTAGACGAGGTCGCCCTTCTTCGCACTGTCGATGGTCGCCTCGAAGTCTTGGCAGGCGAACGTCGCCCCCTTCGTGCGCTGGTGCCACGTCGAGATCCTGTCGGCAACCGACTCGGGCGGCACCGGCTTGTGCGGCCCGATCGGCGTGCTCATGTAGCCGTCCTTGCGGAACCGGATGATGCCCGCGTAGCACGT
>JAEUHV010000394.1 GCA_016794485.1 Planctomycetota bacterium | reverse complement strand
GCCCCTGCCGACCTACCTGGCGGCGTTCGCCTGCGGCCCGTTCGCGACGATCGAAGCGACGCAACCGCCCGCACGCGGCATCACCTCGACCGAACCGATGCGCATCCTGCTGCGCAGTTCGCAGCTGCGCCACGCCGACCGCGATGCGCTGGTGCGCCTGCACCACGAGGGACTGCGCTGGCTGACCGACCGCTTCGACGTGCCGTATCCGTTCGACAAGCTCGACATCGTGCTGCTGCCGGGCTTCCCGTACGGTGGCATGGAGCACGCCGGCGCGATCTTCTACCGCGAGCAGGCGCTGGTGTTCGACCACGCGCCGACCGCGGCCGAACGCGTGCGCCGCAGCACGCTCGTCTACCACGAGCTCGCGCACCAGTGGTTCGGCAACCTCGTGACGATGCGGTGGTTCGACGACCTGTGGCTGAAGGAGGGCTTCGCGACGTTCCTCGGCTACCAGGCGATGGCCGAACTCGAACCCGACCAGCGGCCGTGGCTGCGGTTCGCGCAGCGGGTGAAGCCGCGCGCCTACGAGGTCGACGCGACCGCCGGCACGACACCGGTGTTCCAGGAGCTGCAGAACCTCGCCGACGCGAAGTCGGCCTACGGCGCGATCGTCTACAACAAGGCCCCGGCGGTGCTGCGCGCGCTGCACGAAGGACTCGGCGCGGATGCGTTCCGCGCCGGCCTGAAGCGGTTCCTCGACCAACACGCGTTCGGCAACGCCGAGTGGCACGACCTCGCCGCCGCCCTCGAGAACGCCGCACGCACCGACCTCGGCCGCTGGAGCGAACGCTGGCTGCTGGCGCCGTCGATGCCCCAGGTGCGCGTGCACTGGCGGCTCGACGGCAACGGCATCGTCGACTCGGCCGAACTCGGGCAACGCGGCGTCGGCGGCCAGGGCACCTGGCCGCTCGACCTCGAGCTGCTGGTGTTCGACCTCGGCGGCGGCCGGCGCACCCTGCGCGTGCGCAGCGACGCGGCCGCGACCACGATCGCCGAACTGGTCGGCAGGGCCCCGCCCGCCGCGATCCTGGTCAATCCGCGCGACGTCGCCTATGGCCAGTTCGTGCCGGACGCGGCGAGCCGCTCGTTCCTGCTCGCGCACGCCGCCGACGATCCGGACCCGGAAGTGCGCGCAGCGGCGACCGCAGCCCTGCTCGAGGCGGTGCGCGAGGCCGAACTCGACCCGGCCGACTTCGGCGCGTTCCTGCTGCGCCTGCTGGCCCGCGAACGCGATCCCGACACGCACGGCTGGCTGATCGAGACGCTCGGGCCGACCGCGCTGCGCTGGCTCGCCGGCGAACGGCGCGACCGGCTGGTGGCCGCGGCGACCGACCTGCTGCTCGCGCAGCTGCGCGACGAAGCCGACAGCGGCCGCGAACTGGGCACGTTCCGTTTCCTCGCCCGCGCCAGCACCGACGCACGCGTGCTCGACCTGTGCCGCGCGGTCGTGCGCGGCGCCGACGTGCCGAAGGGCCTGTCGACCGGCAAGCAGGACGCCTACCTCGCCGCCGCCGCGTTGCTCGCCGCCGGCGCGGCCGACGCCGAAGCCGCATTCACGTCGCTGGCGACCCGCTTCGCCGGCGAGGACACCGGCAAGGAGCTGTTCCTCGCGCGCGCCGCGACGCCTACCGCCGCCGCCAAGCAGGACTACTGGCGCCGCTATCTCGAACTCGGCACGCCGCCCGAGCAATGGACCCAGGACAGCTTGTCGTGGTTCCACTGGCCGCGGCAGGGCGAGCTGACGTTGCCGTTCCTGGGGCAGGCCCTCGAACGCGTCGATTGGGTGAAGGCGAACCGGCGCATCTTCTTCATGCCGGCGTGGCTCGACGGCTTCGTCAACGCGCACTCGTCGCCCGAAGCGCTCGCGATCGTCGACGAGTTCGCGCGCACGCACGCGCTGTCGGCCGACGTGCAGCAGAAGCTGCTGCAGTCGCGCGACGGGCTCGCGCGCACGGTGCGCATCCGCGCGCGCTTCCCCTGACGCCGTCCTCCCTAGAACGTCCCGATCGTCAGCGCGAGCGCATTGCTGCTGGTCAGCGCCTGCAGGCCCGCCGGTCCGATTTCGACCGGCAATGCCTGCAGGTTCACGACTCCGCCGATCAGTGCCGGCGTGTTCGGGATCACGAGGTCGATCGTCGCGCCACCGGCACTCGGCAGCACCGTGGCCAGCAAGTCCGGCGTCACCAGCAGCGAGCAACCCGCGCCGCCCTGCGGCAACAGCGACGCGAGCGGCAGCGCCAAGGTGCCGAGCCCGAACGCGGCGACGACCACGGAGTTCGCGGGGCAGCCGGTGGCCAACGCGCGGCACGTGCTGCCGAGCCAGGGCAAGGCGGTCGCGGCCAGCGAGTTCGGACCGGCGCTGCCGGTGCAGCCAATGCCGTACGGCACCGCGTCGGCCGAGCACGTCGAAGCGAGGTAGGCGAGGTACGGCGAAGCCGCGCCGTCGGCGATGAGGAACAAGCCGCCGGCAACCAGCTCGCCCGAGGGCAGCGTCTCGAGCGTGTTGACGTTCGAGTCGCAGCCGCCCCCGAAACCCGACCAGCTGGTGCCGTTCCAACGCGCGACGCACCGGGCCGGCACGCCACTGACCGACTGGAACGCCCCGCCCATGACGATGTCGCCGTTCGGCAACGCGGCGAGGGCGAGCGCGTCCCAGCTGAACGCCGTGCCCGGCAGTGGATCGAGGCCGGTTCCGAGCGCGGCCCAGTTCGTGCCGGTCCATCGGGCGACGCCGTTCACGGTCGCGGCGCCCGAGGTCTGGAATCGTCCGGCGGCGATCAGCTGGCCATTGGGCAGCGGCAGTAGCGCGGTCACGCTCGGAATGTAGAAGGCGCTGAACCCGGAACCGAACGGCGACCAGCTGGTGCCGTTCCAACGTGCGATGCAGTTTGCGGCCACACCGCCCGCGGTCGTGAAGCCGCCACCGGCGACGAGATCGCCGTTCGCCATCACGGCGAGCGCGCTCACGTAGCCGACTACACCGGTGCCGAGTGGCGACCACGTGGTGCCGTTCCAGCGGGCGATGTTGTCGACGGTGACGCCGCCAGCCGACGGGAAGGAGCCGCCGACCACGACATCGCCATTGGGCATGACCGCGAGCGCGTAGGGGGTCCACAAGCCGCCGAGGCCCGAGCCCATCGCCGACCACGCCGTACCGTCCCAACGCGCGATGCCGTTCACGATGACGTTGCCCACCGTGGTGAACGCGCCCGTGGCGACGAGGTCGCCGTTCGGCAAGCCGACGATCGCCCGCACCGAGCCCGGCAGCCCCGGCCCGAGCGGTGCCCAACCCGAGGTCGTGCGCCGCGCGATGCGCTGCGCGGCGACGCCGTCGATCGTGGTGAACTCGCCGGCGACGACGAGATCGCCGTTGGCCATCACTGCAGACGTGAGGACGACGTTGTTGGTGCCCGGCGACAGGGGCTGCAGCGAGGTACCGTTCCAGCGCGCAAGATGCATCGCGCCTCCGTCGGCGACGAACTGGCCGGCCAGCACGACGTCCCCGCCCGGCAGGGCGGTGAGTGCGTAGACCGCGCTGTTGTTCGTGGTCGGCGTGACTCCCTGCGCCAGAGGTGCCCAGCCGATGCCGTCCCACCGCGCGACGCGATTCACGAGCTGGCTACCTGCCGTCGCGAAGAAGCCGCCGACGAACAACTCGCCACTGGCACCGAACGCCACCGCACGGGCGATGTTGTTGATGCCACCACCGATCGCCGACCACGTCGAACCGTTCCAACGCGCAAGGTAGTCGGCGGCTGCCCCACCGGCCGTAGTGAAGAAGCCGCCGGCGACGACGTCGCCGTTCGGCGCAACCGCGACGCAGTGCACGGCATGGGCCACCGACAATGGCGGCAGGCCTCCTCCCAGCGGCGCCCAGGACGCGCCGTTCCATCGCGCAATGTTGCCCGCGGCCACGCCCCCGGCCATGGTGAAGCCGCCGCCGACGACGACGTCGCCGTTGGGCAACACGGCGAGCGCGTGCCCTTGCGCGCCTCCGGTCGGCCGCGTCAGGCCCGAACCGAGCGGGGACCAGGCCACACCGTTCCACCGCGCGATCGAAGCGACCGGCACGATGCCGCTCGCAGTGAAACTCCCGGTGGCGATCAGGTCACCGTTCGCGAGCCGCACGATGGACTTCACCTCGCCGTTCAGTCCGGCGCCGAGCGGCGACCAGACCCCATTGCTCCAGCGGGCGATGCCGCTGATCGGCGTCCCGTTGAAGGTGGTGAAGTAGCCGCCGACGAGCAGGTCGCCGTTCGGCAGCCCGAGCACGCACGAAAACTGGCCGATCGCATCGATCGTCACCGGAGCGATCGCCGACCAGGCCCCCGTGGCCGGATCCCACGCCGCGATCCTGGGGCTCCACACCGTTCCGGCCAGTTCGAAGAACCCCGCCATCACGAGCCGCGCCGTCGCCGGCCCGGGGCCATCGGGGTCCCACATGCCGGTGGCGTCGATCCGCTCGGTCTGGCCGGCGAAGAAGCTCCGGCTGGCGACGCCGGGCACCCCACCGGTGCTGATCCACTGGGTCCCGCACTGGGCAACGAGCGTGGCGAGCGACAGGTTGGACACGGCCGCGAGGGCCACGGCGGAGAACAGTCGGCTGGACATGGGCATGAAACTTCCACAGACGATGCTTCGACATCCCAGGCCGGTCAACGCCCCCTTGGGGGCTACGAACCCTCGCACTCCCGACGGTGGCGATCGGCGAGTCGCGGTGTGGCCGCTGCCGCGGCCGGGGAACTTCCTGGTGATGGACCTGCGCAATTCCAGGATGGTCGTGGAGCTGAAGGACAACCCGGCTCTGGAGCACGCCCCGCGGCTCGGCCCGGCGCCGATCGCTTCCCCCGACGTCGTCCCTCCGTAGAGTACGGCGATGGAGTTCGTCTTCGCCGCGGGGCAGGCACAGCTCGCCGCCGCCGACCATCTGCTCGTCGTCGCCACCAAGTCAGCGTTCGGCCCGCGGGAGCGCGGCAAGGCCGCGATCGCGCGCTGGCTGCCGCCCGACCTCGTGCCGCTTGCGCTGCAGCTCGGCGCCGAGGCGCAGCCTGGCCTGCTCGCCGGTGCTTCGACGTCGCGCACCGCGAACGGCAAGCGGCTGACCGTCGGCGTGCTGGCCGACGAACGATCGCGCCACGCTTCGCCCGCCGGCGCCGAAGGCATCCGCAAGCTGGTCGCCGGCTCCGGCCTCGGCGGCAAGGCGGCCGTGCTGCTCGTGCTCGACCATAGCGACCACGTGCTCGCCGCCGTGAACGCCATCGGCCGCGCGCTGCCGACGTTCACCCGGAAGAGCACCACGAAGGCCGCCGGCACCCTGGCGATCGCCTGCACGCTCGCCAACGGCACCGCCGTCACGCCGACCGCCACCGAGATCGACGTGGTCGCGCGGGCGCGCTTCGCCGCGACGCTGGTCGACACGCCGCCGACCGAACTCGACCCCGCCGCGTTCGCAGCCGTGGCGAAGAAGGCGCTGCGCAGCTTGCGCGGCGTGCGCGTGCGCGAGATCGCCGGCGACGCGCTGCTGCGCGCGAAACTCGGCGGCATCCACGCGGTCGGCCGGTGCGCGCGTTCGGCCCCCCGCCTGCTGATCGCGCAGGCCGGGCCGCAGAAGGGCACGCACGTGGCGCTGGTCGGCAAGGGCATCACCTACGACACCGGCGGCCTGCACATCAAGGCGCGCGGGGCGATGGAGACGATGAAGAGCGACATGGGCGGGGCCGCGGCGATGCTCGGCGCGTTCCTGGTGCTCGCGCGGCAGAAGCCCGCGCACCGGCTGTCGCTGCTCCTGTGCATGGCCGAGAACGCGATCGGGCCCGCGGCCTACAAGCCCGACGACATTCTGACGCTGCACTCCGGCAAGACGGTCGAGATCAACAACACCGACGCCGAAGGCCGGCTGCTGCTCGCCGACGGCTGCAGCTACGCGGCGCGCGAACTGGGTGCGTCGATCGTGCTCGACGCCGCGACGCTCACCGGCGCGCAAGGCGTCGCCACCGGCGACCTGCACGCGGCCGTGGTCGCCAACGACGAAGCGATCGAACAGGCGCTGCTCGTGGCCGGCCGTGCCACCGGCGACCTGTGCTGGCCGCTGCCGTTCGCGCCGGAGTTCTACCGTTCGGAGTTCGCGAGCCCGATCGCCGACATGCGCAACTCGGTGAAGAACCGCAGCAACGCGCAGTCGAGCTGCGCGGCCGAGTTCGTGCACTGGCACCTCGACGGCACCAAGGTGCGCTGGGGCCACGTCGACCTGGCGTTCCCGGCGTTCCGCGGCGACCGCGGCACCGGGTTTGGCGTCGCCCTGTTCGCCGCGGCGGTGCGGGCCCTCGCACGCGGCTGAGCGCGGCCTAGGCCTTCCACAGCGTCCACGCGCCGATCGCGACGAAGCCGCAGCCGGCGACGTACTTGAGGGTTTGCTCGCTCACGTACGCGGCGATCGCCTTGCCGGCGAACACGCCGAGCGCGGTCGACACCACCAGCGCCGCAGCAGCGCCGAGGAACACCTGCCAGCGCGAGACGCCGTCCTTGCTGGCGAACAGCATCGTCGCGAGCTGGGTCTTGTCGCCGAGCTCGGCGACGAACACAGAACCGAAGATCGTGGCGATCAGCTTCCAGTCCATCCACCGACATTACGGCGCAGGACCAGGCCGCGCCTCCGCCCTCCGACCCGTCCTCGAGGGCTCTCCAAATCGGTCACCCAGATGCGGTCGACAACTCAGTCTCGGCCCGCGGGCGGCTTCGGTTCAGAAACCGGTTCGAGCGACTCGGCATCGACCCAGACAGCACGCCCATCGCGCCAGATGACGATCGGCAGGCCCATGGCCTTGTGCATGGCCCGCGCCTGTCGAACCCCCGCCTGCATGGCTGCCGTCAGGCGTTCCGTCAGGTTGTCGTCGTCGTGCTGCATTGCAGGATCTGTTGCCAGACCATCGGCTGAAAAATTCGGAGACTATCGCCTTCGCCTGCCGCCACAAGACGTGCTGTGGCCTCACTGTTGTCGTAACACCAGAACCGGTCGACCATCGTCCGGTACATGTGCACGAAGTTCGCGATGCCGCGGGCATAGCGTCGACGAATGACCGACTCGGGAACATCGTGCCCCCCGGCCCGAACACGATCCGCAACACGGGCAATCGAGAGTTCCGGCGATGGCAACCAAACGAACACGAGCAACAACTCGTAGCCCCCGACCGTCCGAAGCTCGCGCAACCATGGTGCAAACGTTCGCGAAGCCAATGTCGTCTCGAAGGCGAAGTCGTTCCCGGCTCGAGCCAGACATTGCATCTGCTGCAACATGATTCGCCCCGCCGTGATGGATGCCGACGCAGGGTCGAAGGCGGACAGGCCTTGCGCGATCGCATCGGCGTTGACGAAGGTGGTGATGCCGAGTTCATCCCGCACCAATGGAGCGGCCGACGTGGACTTGCCCGCCCCATTCGGCCCACCCAAGACACAAACGCGCGGCCTCACATTCACGACCGAACACGCAATCCGGCATTTCGCATGGTCTGGAAGGGTAATGCCAGCGTTGGAAGGCGCAAGATCGCGACGCTTTCGACCCGACGGTCGCGGCGACGTCTACGGCGCGAGGTTGCGCGTGTACCAGGCCACGCCGTGCCACGGCGCCGCGTCGGCCGAGTCGCGCACGCCGGCACACTTCACTTCGTAGACGCGGCACGTCGTCGTGTCGTCGAGGTCGATCTCGACCTTGCGCCCGTCCGCCGATCGCCGCACCGCCGTCACCGCGACCGCATGCGTGTCGCGCGGCGGGCAGCCGTAGCCTTCGTGGTGGTCGTAGGTCCAACTGCGCACGGCGAAACTCGCCGCGACCGCACTCGCTGCCGTGCACTCGCGCGTGAACGCCAGTTCGAACCCCGTCGCCGTCGCCTTCACTTCGCGCAATTCGAACGGCTCCTTGCCGAGCCACTGCAGCCGCTGCAGCCCGTGCTCCGCTTGCCCGAGCGAGCCCCAGCCGCGGTTGGTGAG
>JAEUHV010000299.1 GCA_016794485.1 Planctomycetota bacterium | reverse complement strand
CCCCCTGTCGCCACACAAGGAGGTGGGGCCCGATGCAGACGCCGCACGACACCTTGTTCCAGTTCACGTTCCACCACGCGCACCATGCGGAGGGGTGGCTGCGGCACGTACTGCCGGTGGAACTGGCGAAAGCGGTCGACTGGACGCGCCTGCTGCCGATCCGCGAGCGCTTTCCCGGCGTGCGGGCGCGACCGCACCTCGCCGACGGTGGCTTCGTCGTGCCGGTGCTGTTGGACGGAAGCGAGTGCCTCCTCGTGCTGCCAACGGAGCACAAGAGTGCGTTCTTCGCGGCGCTGGCGGCGCAGGTGCTGCGTTACTCGATCCACTTGCAGCGGGCGCTGCAGCGGGATCTCGACCAGCCGCCGTTGGTGTTGCCGGTGGTACTGCGGCACGGATGGGTCGAGCCGCGGCGGACCGCGGACCGTGAGTCCGAACTCGTGCAGTGGTTGCGTCGGGCGCAGCCGCGACAACACCTCGTGCTGCACGACCTCGATGCGTGCAGCGAGCGGGAAATCCAAAGCGCCGGCCTCACGCCCCTGGCCGAACTGACCCTGCTCTGCTTGAAGCACCTGCGGACCTGCGACGAACCCCAGGTCGTGGCGGCATTCCACCGTTGGCAGCACCTGTTGCGCGCCGTCGATGGCGTCTCTGGGCCACCATGGGCGCCGCCGGTGGGCGCCGACGCGATCGACATGATCGGCTGGTATGCTCTCGCCGTCACCGAAATCGACTCGCTGGTCCTCGCCGACACGCTTGCCGGGATTCTCCACCGCGACAACTTCACGATCATGAGCACGCTCGAACGCACGTTCCAGAAGGGTCGACTGCAGGGTCTCACGGAAGGCAAGCTCGAGGGCAAACTCGAAGGCAAACTCGAAGGCAAGCTCGAGGGCAAGCTCGAAGGGCGCCGTGAGGTCTTGCTGCGGCTGGTCACGCGGCGGTTCGGCGCGGTCGATCCGGGTGTGGTCGAACGGCTGCGCAGGTCAGCCGAGGACGAACTCGACCGGTGGCTCGACCGGGTTCTCGATGCGCCGACGTTGGCCGCCGTGTTCTCGAAGACGTGAACCAGGCGGGGGATCGCCCGCCAGCGAACACGTCTCCTCGACGTTCAGCCGCCCGTGCGAGCGCCAGCGAGTTTCCTGGTGAACTCGCGTAGGCGTTGCACGATCGCGTGGTCGCTGGGCAGGTTCGCTTCGAGCAGCGTGCGCGCCGCCGCGGCCTCTTCGCGAGCTTCGGCCGGGCGGCCGTTCGCGGCGAGGGCGCGGGCGTGCAGGAAACGCGTGTAGCCGACACGCACCGCCGGCACGTCTGGTGCGGCCGCGAGGCGCTCGGCCAGGGTCGTCGTGGTCGCCAGCGCAGGCCCGGGGGCGCCGAGTTCCAGCTGTGCTTCGGCGAGGTTGTTGCCCGCCACGAACGTGTCCGTGTGTGCGAGGCCGAGGTTGCGCTGCTGCGCGTCGTAGGCGCGGGCCATGTCGGCCAGGGCGCCAGCGGCGTCGCCCGCCTGCATCTTCGCCAGCGCCACCGCGGCCAGAACGTCCATCGTGCGGCGATGGTCGCGGCCGAAGGTGCGCTCGCAGCGTGGCAGCAGGTCGAGGGCGAGGTCGCGCATCCCGGCCCGGTCGCCGCTCGCGTGCAGCACCTTCAGCAGGTGGAACGCACAGCCCAGCGTCAGGGCGTGGTCGGGGCCGAGCAGCCGTTCGTAGCCGGCGCGGATCTCGCGGTGCATTGCGGCGGCACCGGCGAGGTCGCCGAGGGCCGCCTTGGCTTCCGCCAGGCTGTCGGCGATCTGCCAGGTCGAGGTGTCGGGTTCATGCGCACGCCGCGACCGTTCGAGGCAGTCCGCCAGCACGTCGTGCGCTTCCTGCGGCCGCGCCATCGCCAGCAGCAGGGTGCCGAGGTTGTGCTGCGTGACCAGGGTGTCCGCGTGGCCTTCGCCGAGCCCGCGTTCGCGCGCGGCCAGCAGTTCGCGGTAGCCCGCTTCGGCTTCGGCGAACCGCCCCGCCGCACGCCACACGAAGGCCCGTTCGTGCAGTGCCTTCAGCGCGATCGGATGGTCCGTCGGCAGTGCCGCCCGTACGCGCGGCAACAGGGCCGCGAGTTCGGCATCGGCCTCGGCGACGGCGTCGGTGTCGCAGCGGGTGCTGGCGAGCGACAACTGGGTGGCGAACGTGCGCGGGTCGTCGCCGCCCGCGGCATTCGCGAACAACGTGGCGGCGCGTTCGTACTGCGCGATCGCCGCGCCGGCGGCCGACAAGCCCCGGTAGGCGTCGGCGATCAAGAGGCGCAGTTCGGCTTCGACGAGTGGATCGGGGAAGGTCTCGTGCTCCAGGGCTGCGGTGGCCTGGTCCAGAGCGGCGCGCACGGTGTAGTCGGCACCGTGGCCTTGCCGTTCGTCGGCGGCGACCAGGAAGTCGCGCGCGAACCGGGCGATCCGCTGCGATTGGCGCTGTTCGCGCTGCAGGCGCACGTTCTGGACTGCCAGCAGCGCGACCGCACCGACGATCACCACGGCAATGGCGGCGAGCGCTGCCACGACGCCGGCCCGCCGGCGCACGAACAGCCGGAGGTGGTACAGGGTGCTCGGGGCTCGCGCGACGACCGGCCGCGCGGCGAGCACTGCCCGCAAGTCGGTGGCCAAAGCCGCCGCGGATTCGTAGCGGGCGGACGGATCCGAGCGCAGCGCCATCGCCAACACCGCGTCGAGGTCCGGCGGCAGTCCCGTCGCGCTGGACCCGAGTCGAGGGGGCGGGGCGAGCAGGAGGCGCTCGGTGTCGCGCCACGGGCGGCCCTTCTCGACCGGGAACGGCCGTCGTTCGGCCAGCAGTTCGAACGTGAGCACGCCGAGAGCCCAGACGTCGGCGCGGTGGTCGACGTTGCCGCCGGCCAGCTGCTCTGGACTCATGTACGCGAGCGTGCCGTACACCTGCCCCGGCTCGGTGGGCGGCAGCGCGTCGTGGCCGTGGGAGCTGCGCGCGATGCCGAAGTCGATCACCTTGACCCGGCCTTCGGGGTCGACCAGCACGTTCTGCGGCTTCAGGTCACGGTGCACGATGCCGTGCAGATGCGCGTGGTGCACCGCGTCGCACGCCTGCAGCACCAGCGCGAGCCGCGCCCGCCAGGAGAGCCCACGCCGCCGGGCGAACTCGTCGAGGGCGACTGCGTCGGGGACCAGTTCGAGCGCGAACCAGGGCAGCTCCACGTCGCCCTGGCGATGCACGCCGGACGCGTGCACCTGGGCCACGCCGGGATGACGCAACCTGCCGAGCAGTTCCGCTTCGAAGCGGAATCGCGCGATCGCCGCCGGGTTGCGCAGCCCGAGCGCCAGTACCTTCAGGGCCACCTGTCGTCGCGGCTCCAACTGTTCGGCGACGTAGACCGTGCCCATGCCGCCGCTGCCGAGCACTCGCACCAGGCGGTAGCCGGCGATCGTCGCGTCGAGCATGGGCTCCGGGGCGTGGCCCGCGGCGCACGCGTTGCCGTCGAGGGCACGTGCCATCGGCGATGTGCTGGTGTCGCTGGCGAGCAGGCGGGCCACCTCGTCGTGCAGCGCGGCATCGTCACCGCATTCGCGCCGCAGGTAGGGATCGCGCTGCTCAGGCGCCAGGTCGAGGGCCGCTTCGAACAGCGCGCGCACGCGAGCGAACTCGATGGCCATCGGTCACCCGTGCGGCCGCGGCCGTGGTTCGAGGTCGCGCAACAGGAAGGCCCGCGCCGTGCGCCAGCCGCGCTCCACGCTGCGCAGCGAGACGCCGAGGGTCGCGGCGACCGCGGGGTTGTCGAGGCCCGCGAAGAAGCGCAGTTCGACCAGTTGCGCCAGCTGCGGGTCGAGTTGCTGCAGGCGGGCGAGGGTTTCGTCGACGGCGAGCAGGCTCGCCGGGTCGGCGGGGGCTGCGAGCGCTTCGGCGTCGACGTCGGTGCGCCGGCCACCGCCGCGTTTGTGCGCCAACCGCGCGCGCGCGTGGTCGACCAGGACGTGCCGCATCGCGCGCGCGGCGATGCGCACGAAGTGCTGCCGATCCTGGAAATCGCCGCCCGGTTCGCACAGCCGCAGCCACGCCTCGTGCAGCAGCGCCGTCGCCTGGAGGGTGTGGTCGCGGCGTTCGTGGCCCATCAGCCGCTGCGCCAGCCGGTGCAGCTCCTGGTAGACGAGCGGCAGCAGTTGGTCGGCGGCCGCACCGTCACCGGCGGCCATGGCGCGCAGGAGTCGTGTCGTCGCGGCAGGGTCGGGGGCGGGCGAGCCCATGCCGCGCATCATGCCCGCTCGACGGCGGAACGGGGCAGGCGGACGGGTCGGTACAGGTAGGGCCACGGCCTCGTGCAGCGGCAGCGGCCCTCGGCGCCCGCCAGGTTTTCCGTCGTTCAGGCGCCGTGGCGCCGACGCCATCGATGGCGCAGCAGGTCGACGAGTCCGGTGAACCGGAACGTCGGGTCGATCCAGTGCTGGAGCACGTGGAACGCGAAGTAGTAGGCGCGGGCGCTGGCCCAACCGAGGCTGGCGACGCAGGCGGCCGTGGTCCAGGTCGGGTGCTGCGCCAACAGGAACGCCGCGGCGAGCCCGCCGACGAGCAGGAACAGTCCGGCCTTCACGACCATCCACCGCGGGGTCAGTTCGTTGCGCACGCTGCGTGCGACGGCGGGCGGGCGGTCCTCTTCCGCACCGTCCCGGCCGCGTCGGCTAGAAGTGGGTCACCTGGGCGTTGCTCCACGCGGCCACGTTGATGTTGGCGTCCCAGACGATCGCCTGGAAGGCGAAGTCGTGGCCGACCAGGGCCGGCGTCAGCGTGTTCGGCAGCGCGAGCGTGAACTCCTTCACGCCGTTCGCGAGCACGCCGGCGGCCAGGGGCGTGGCCTGCGTGGCGCTCGGACCGATGTCGCCGATGTGGCTGAGGCCGAACAAC
>JAEUHV010000588.1 GCA_016794485.1 Planctomycetota bacterium | reverse complement strand
GTTCGCGTTGTTCCGCCGGCTCGGCGGCGACGCCGGGAAACGGCCGTGATCGGGCGGTTCCGCCGCGGTGCCATCGGACTCGCCGCACGCCAGTGCCTGAGGATGGCGGCTGCGCCGTGCGCGCTGGCGGCCGCAGCGAGTGTCCTGTGGTGGTGGTCGGCGCCGCCGGCGCTCGGCACCGAGTCGGCGCCCGCGGCGCTGTCGCCGCTGCTGGCCTTGCCGCTGTTGGTCGCAACTGCGTTCGTCGTGGCCACGGTGTTGTGGTTCTGGCCGACGTTCGCGCGACGCCGTCCGGGCCAGTCGCTGGTCGAACGGTTGCAGCGCGGTCCCCTGGGTGGCTGTGGCCGTGCGCTGCTCGGCGCCTTGCTGGCGCAGGCGGTCTTGACCCTGCCGCTGCTGCTGGCACTGCCCGCGCTGTTCGGCGCGCCGCCGTTCGCCCGCGCCGTGGTGCCGCTCGTCGCCGACGGCGCCTTCGAACTGCACGAGGGCCAACCGCGCGTCGGGTTCGCGCTGCCGGACCTGCCGCTGCAGGAACTGGCCGTCGCCCCGGTCGCGCTGCTGCCGCGCGGCGCGTTCGCCCCCACGCAGTTCGACGTGTTCGTCGACGGCCGCCACGTCGCCGCGACCACGGAGGGCGTGGCCGACACACGCCACGCACTGCGCCTGCCGTTGCCCGAGTGCCGCGGCGCGCGGCTCGAACTGGTGTGGCGCACCGGCACGATCCCGCTGCTGTTCCCGAACGACACCGCGAAGGTGGCCACGCCGGCCGTGCATGCCCGCGCCTGGAACGGCGCCCTCGCGGCACTGCTGCTGCTGGCGCCGACGTTCGTGGCGTTGGCGCTCGCGACCCTGGCCGGCCGCGGCGCCGCGTTGCCGACGACGCTCGGCGTCGCCGGCTGCGCCTGGTTCGTGCAGACGGTCGGCGGCCTCGGCCCGTTCGCGCCGACCGTGCTGGCGGTTCTGCGTGGCCATTGGCTCGGTTCTGGATCGCTTTTCCCGTCGATCGCGGCTTCCCTCGCCGTGGGGTCCCTGGCCATGATCGCCGCCATGCTGCTGCGAGCGAGGCTCCGCCCGTGACGACCCGGCTGTCGGGCGCGATCGCGGCCGTGGCGCTGGCCACCAGCGCGATCGCCTTGCGCCCGTCGTTCGCCGACCTCGAACGCTTCGCGGCCTTCGGCGTGCGACCGGTGACCTTGCCGTTCGCATGGGAGAGCTTGCAGGACAGCATGCGCCACGGCGACGCGGCCGAAGCGTTCGCGCGTGCCCAGCACGTGCTGCGACTGCTGCCGACCTGGGCCGACGGCCACGCGGCGTTCGCGTACCGGTTCGTCCTGGCGCCCCCCGACAACGCGGCCCCCACGGCGGAGCGCGGCCGGCGCACGCTGCAGCGGCTGGAACTCGCCCTGCAGTGGCTGCAAGACGCGCGGCGGTTCGCCGGCCGCCACGAGCCGTCCCTGCTGCAGACGATGGCGCTGCTGCCGGAGGTCGCAGTCCGGCTCGAACCCGCCCTCGAACCCCTGCTGCAAGCGCGCGGCGGCGCGGCGGCCTTCGCCGACCACTACCTCGCCGAAGCCGAACGGTTGTTCCCGCGCCAGGCGATCCGCGAGCAACGCACGTTCTATGCGCCGCGCATCGCCGCGGGCCTGCTCGCGGCAGGGGATCGGGCCGCCGCGCGGCAGGTGCTGGCCACCGCGATCGAACGCAGCCACTCGGTGCGCGACCAGGAACTCGCCGCGGCCTGGCGGGCGAACCTCGAGACGGTCGTGCGCCGGCTCGACGGCGACCGCGCAGTAGACCTCGCGGAAGTGCAAGCCGACCCACGCATGGAACCGCTCCTGCCCTTCCTCCGCTGACGCCGATCATCCTTCCGTCCCGTGTTCGACCAGCTCGTCGCGATCATCCAGGCCTACCCCTACCTGTCGGTGGGCGTGGTGTTCCTGTTGTGCGGGCTCGGGCTGCCGCTGCCGGAGGAAATCGTCCTGCTCGCCGCCGGCTACGTGTGTTCGAAGTCGGCCGCGACCGCCAACCTGCCGACGATGATGGCGGCCTGTGGCGGCGCGATCCTGCTCGGCGACCTGGTGCCGGCGGTGCTCGGCCGGGTGTTCGGCGTGCGCCTGCTGCGGCT
>JAEUHV010000260.1 GCA_016794485.1 Planctomycetota bacterium | reverse complement strand
CGACGCGGCGTCACGGCTGGGATCGTTGTCCGAGTCGCGTGCCTCGAAGGCGACGATGCGGAAGTCGATGCCTTCGCGTTCGGCCGCCTTGCCCGCGGCCGCCCAACCAGCGACCACGGGGATCGACGGGTAGATGCGGGCACGGGCGTAGCCTTCGCCACTGGCCACCTTGCGCTGCAGCTCGGCGACGAGTTCGTCGCCCTTGAACACTCCTGCAGCGTGCAGGGCCGAGAGATGCGACTTGGTGGCGTCGGCGACCGCGGTGAACGCCGCGGCCTTCTCGACCAGGAGCACCTCGGCTCCGGCCCGGTAGCTCCTGGCGCTGCTCCACAACAAGGTGGCACACACGACGAGAAGGACGACCCCGGCCGCGACCAAGACCCGGGCCGGGAGACTGCGTCGAAAGGACATGACGTAGCCGTATCGAGACCGATGAACCCGGGTCGTGACAGGAGTTCCACCTACACCCAACGACCACGTCGGAGCCGCAGGATCGCAGGCCGTGCCGATCTCCACTTGCTCCATTGTTGGATTTAGTCTAATATTTGTGGATGACCAACTTCGCCAAGTCTCCACGTCTGCCCCTCCTGGCGATGGCTGCGCTCGCCGCGGCGTGCGCCAACGCCCCCACCCCATCCGCCGGTGCCAACGGCAAGTGCCCGATGGGCTTCGACCAGGCCGCCGCACCCGCTGCCGCGTCGGCCCAGGACCAGAAGACCGTCACGGACTGGTGGCCGAACCAACTCGACCTGCGCGTCCTGCACCAGAACCCCGCCGCCGGCAACCCGCTCGGCGCGGGCTTCGACTACCGCAAGGAGTTCGCCAAGCTCGACCTCGTGGCACTGAAGAAGGACATCGCCACCATGCTGACCACGTCGCAGGACTGGTGGCCCGCGGACTACGGCAACTACGGCCCGCTGTTCATCCGCCTCGCGTGGCACAGTGCGGGCACCTACCGCACGGCCGACGGACGCGGCGGTGCGGCCGACGGCACCATCCGGTTCGCACCGCTCAACAGCTGGCCCGACAACGCCAACCTCGACAAGGCGCGGCGGCTGCTGTGGCCGATCAAGCAGAAGTACGGCGCGAGCATCTCGTGGGCCGACCTCATGGTGCTGACCGGCAACGTCGCGCTCGAGACGATGGGCTTCCAGACGCTCGGCTTCGCCGGCGGCCGCGCCGACGTGTGGGAACCGCAGTGGGACGTGTTCTGGGGCCCGGAAGGCGAGTGGCTCGCCGACAAGCGGTTCGACGCCGAGCGCAACATGGACAACCCGCTCGCGGCGTCGCAGATGGGCTTGATCTACGTGAACCCGGAAGGCCCGAACGGCAAGCCCGACCCGATAGCCGCCGCGCGCGACATCCGCATCACGTTCGGCCGGATGGCGATGAACGACGAGGAGACGGTCGCGTTGATCGCTGGCGGCCACACGCTCGGCAAGGCGCACGGCGCCGCCGACCCGACCAAGCACGTCGGCAAGGAACCCGAAGGTGCCGGCATCGAAGAGCAGGGACTCGGCTGGAAGAACGCGTACGGCAAGGGCAACGGCGCCGACACGATCACGAGCGGCCTCGAAGGCGCCTGGACGTCGACGCCGACGCAGTGGTCGCAGGGCTACTGGAAGAACCTGTTCCGCTACGAATGGGAACTGACCAAGAGCCCTGCCGGAGCGCAGCAGTGGCAACCCAAGGGCGACGTGGCCGCCGACGTGCCCGACGCGCACGACGCGAACAAGGACCACAAGCCGATGATGTTCACGACGGACCTCGCGCTCATCACCGACCCTGCGTACCGCAAGATCTCGGAACGCTTCCGCGACAACCCGAAGGAGTTCAACGCGGCGTTCGCGCGCGCCTGGTTCAAGTTGACGCACCGCGACATGGGCCCGCACGGCCGCCTGCTCGGCGCCGAAGTGCCGCCGGTCCAGCCGTGGCAGGATCCGCTGCCCGCGGTCGACCACCCGCTGGTCACCGCCGACGACGTGGCGCAGCTGAAGGCCAAGGTGCTCGCGTCCGGCCTCACGGTCGGGCAGCTGGTCGAGACCGCATGGGCCTCGGCGTCGACGTTCCGCGGTTCGGACCTGCGCGGCGGCGCCAACGGCGCCCGGATCCGCCTCGCCCCCATGAAGGACTGGGCGGTCAACGACCCGACCCAGCTGGCGCGGGTGCTCGAAGTGCTCACGGGCATCAAGCAGGAGTTCGACGCCAAGGCCGGCGGCCGCAAGATCTCGCTGGCCGACCTGGTCGTGCTCGCCGGCAACGCAGCGATCGAAGCGGCGGCGAAGGCGGCAGGCCACGACGTGCAGGTGCCGTTCCGCGCCGGCCGCGTCGATGCGACGGCGGCGCAGACCGACGTCGCGTCGTTCGCGGTGCTCGAACCGGCCGCCGACGGCTTCCGCAACTGGACCAACGGCACCTCCCAGCGGCAACCAGCCGAACAGCTGGTCGACCGCGCCCAGTTGCTGCAGTTGAGCGCCCCGGAGATGACCGTGCTGGTCGGTGGCCTGCGCGTGCTCGACGCGGGCACGGGCAGCGGCAAGCACGGCGTGTTCACGGCCAAGCCCGGCACGCTGAGCAACGACTTCTTCGTCAACCTGCTCGACCTGGGCACGACGTGGCACAAGGCGGGCGGCGCCTACGAAGGCCGCGACCGGGCCACCGGCAAGGTGCGCTGGACGGCCACGTCCGTCGACCTGGTGTTCGGCTCGAACTCGCAGCTGCGCGCGATCGCCGAGGTCTACGCCAGTGCCGACGGCAAGCAGCGGTTCGTGCGCGACTTCGTCGCCGCGTGGACCAAGGTCACCGAACTCGACCGCTTCGACCTCGCCGACTGAGGCGGCGACGCCGCGTCACAGCTCGCCGAGCGACAACTGCAGGCCGCTGCTCGCCGCCACGCCGGCGATGTTGGCGGCGGCCTGCGGCGTGAACGCCTGCAGGTAGACCTGTGCGCTGCGAAGTGCCGGCAGGTTCGGGATCGCGAGCGTGAGCGTGTCGAAACCGGCTCCCGGAGTCATCGCCAGCGCCGGCACGTCGCCCGACTGCAGCAGCCAACACCCGTTCATCCCAGCCCAGTCGAGCGGCAGGGGAAGGGTCCAACCGACCCCCGTGTTCTCCTTGCTGAACCCGAGCGCCACGGCGGCGACGCCGGTCGTTCCGCCGGCGAGCGTGACGGTGACGCTGCCGCCGAGCACCGGGCGCGAACCACCCAGCGCGTCGAGCACCGGTGCGGGCACGCCACAACCCGTCCCGTACGACTCCACGTGCGCGGCGATCGGCGGCACCACGAACTGCCACGTGTCGTCGCGCAACACCGACTGGTTCCGGTGGTCGATGCGGTGTCCGCCGAACAGCAGCATCGTGCCGCGCACCGGATCGTCGCACAGCGCGTGGCCGCTGCGGCCGCGCGGGCTCTTGCCGGTCGTCACCTGTTGCAGCGCCCCGACGAGCCGCCACGTCTGCGAGCCGACCGGGGCGTAGCCGTCGTAGCCGCCGTAGAGCATCAGCGAGCCGATGCGCGTGCACGGACTGATCGCTTCCCCGGTGCTGTACGACATGCCCCCCACCGAGGCCGCCGTCCACGTGACACCATCCCACTGCCACAGCTTCCAGCCGATCGCGAGGTACGGGTTGTAGCTGAGCACCGTGAACGGCACGTGGAACACGCAGCGACCGAGGCCTGGGTCGAACGTGAAGTTCGATTCGCCGACCCAGCTCTGCAGCGCCACCGGCGACGTGATGGTCGACCACGACGTGCCGTTCCATTCGTCGACCACCGTCGTGTCGCGTGCGACCACCAGCCGCGAACGCACGGAGTCGTAGGCGACGCGCAACCGTCCGTTCGCTCCACCGACCCCGCCCGGACACGTCGTCGACTGCGTCCAGGTCGAGCCGTTCCAGTCCCACACCGCACCGGTGTTGCCGACCAACACGGTGACCCCGCGCGCCGTGTCGAACGCCATGCCGATCCACGGGTAGGCCGGAGGCGACACCGCAGGCAATTGCTGCGTCCAATCGTCGCCGTCCCATTCCCACGTGTCGCCGAGCGGCGTCGCAGCCGCGTTCCGGCC
Organism: Planctomycetota bacterium; assembly: GCA_016794485.1. Taxonomy (GTDB): domain Bacteria; phylum Planctomycetota; class UBA1135; order UBA1135; family UBA2386; genus UBA2386. The sequence continues at coordinate 26,549 of JAEUHV010000260.1, read as the reverse complement.
ACCGAACAACACGACGCGGGACCGCACGCTGTCGAACACCATCGCGTGGCCAGAGCGCGGCGACGGGCGGTGTGCCGGCTGGCGCTCGATCCAGTTCGCCTGCGCCCGCACGGCGGGGACAGCCGCGACGAGCAGGCAGAGCAGGCGGAGGGCGAACAACCCATGCGACGAAGAGGAACGCATCGTCGCGAGGATACCGCAAGAAGCCGCGTCCCCGTCCTTCGGCCATCGGCGAACCCACGCGCCATGAACCCGGTGCTCGCCGTCACTTCGGCATCTCTCCTGCTCGCCCTGGCCCCCCGTGCGCAGTCGCTCGGTTGCCACGACCTCGGCGGCATCGCCCCGATCGCGACCGAACTGTTCCTGGCGGCGCCGCTGCAGGGCAGCAGCAGCATGCGCGTCACGCAGCAAGGCGTGGTCCTCTTCGAACAACCGTTCGGCACGGCGACACTGAACGACGTGATGCCGATCGCTTCGGCGACGAAGACGTTGTCGGCGGCGGTGCTGATGTCGCTCGTCGACGCCAACCTGCTGTCGCTCGACGACCACGTCGGCCAGTACCTGCCCGAGTGGAACACGGGCCTGAAGGCGCTGGTGACGCTGCGCATGTGCTTCACCCACACGTCGGGAATCCAGCCGAACGATCCGGCGGTCAACAACCAGGCGCTGACGCTGCGCCAGGCAGCACAACAGCTGGCCGGCCAACCCTTGCGCTTCCTGCCCGGCAACAAGTTCGAGTACGGCGGCGGCGGCATGCACGTCGCCGGCGCCGTGTGCGAGGTGGTCGCCAACCAGGCCTGGGACCAGCTGTTCGCGCAACGGATCGCGCTCCCGCTCGGCATGACCGCCACGGACTACGCGGGCTTCGGGCCGACGACCAACCCGATGATCGCCGGTGGCGCCCGCTCGACGCTGCGCGACTACGCGCGTTTCGTCGAGATGCTGCGGCTGCGCGGCACGGTGAACGGCGTGCAGGTGCTGTCCACCGCGAGCGTCGACACAATGTTGACCGCGCAGACCGTCGGCCTGCCGATCGTCGGCACGCCACATCCGTACTCGGCACCCTACGGCATCGGCATCTGGATCGACCACCGCGACGCGCAGGGCCGCACCACCTTCGCCAGCGGCGTCGGCGCATTCGGGTTCGCCGGCTGGATCGACCGCAACCACGACGCCAGCGGCGTCTACGCGATCCACTACCTGAACCAGATCTCGTATCCCTACCTCGAACGCATGTGGCAGGAGATCGACGCGGCGGTGCTGCCGCCCGGCGCCACCTGCCTCGGCGCGCCGACGCCCGCATGCGCTCCCGGCGTGTGGCTCAACGGCGACCGCACGGTGGTGAGTGGTGCTTCCGAGTTCACCTTGCGGGTCGACCGGGCGCCGGCCAGCTCGATCGGCGCGATGCTGCTCGGCGACCCGCTGAACGGCGGCCTGCCGGTGTTCGACTTGTCGGCGTTCCTCGGTCCGCAGATCGACGTGATCGCCGGCCTCGTCAGCGACGCGAACGGGCGCGCGACCCTCGCCGCGTCGCTGCTCGGCGTACCGGCGGCGTCGATCTTCGGCCTGCAGTCGGTGTGGTTGTCGCCCGCGCCCTGCACGGCGATGGGGCTGCAAGCGAGCCACGGCCTGCGCCTCGACGTGCAGTGAGTCAGCGGAGCGAACGTTCGTCGCCTTCGCGCACGACCGCGACGATCTGCCGCAGCGCCGCGATGTCGCGCAGCGGATCCGCGCGCAACACCACGAAGCCGGTGGCGCCCGGCCGGACCGCACCGAATCGCGGATCGCCGAGCACCTGGGCCGCGACGGTCGTCGCCGACGCCAGCGCCTGCGCCGGCGTCATTCCATGGGCGACCATCAGCTCGAGTTCGCGCACGTTCTCGCCGTGGGTGAACACCCCCGCGTCGCTGCCACACGCGATCGTGACCCCGGCCGCCAGCGCCCGCTGGAAGCCCACCTTGCCGACGTTCAACCGTTCGGCGACGGGTCCCTGGTGGCCTGCGTAGCGCACGATCGCTTCGGTCGCCGCGAGGCACGGGCACAGCACCACACCCTTCGCCTTCATCGCCGCCAACGTCGCCGCACTGGCGCCGGCCCCGTGTTCGACCGTTCGCACTCCCGCTTCGACCGCGCGCCGGATGCCTTCGTCGGTGGTCGCGTGCGCGGCGACCGGCTTGCCGGCCTTGCCCGCTTCGTCGACGACCGCCTGCAGTTCGGCCAGCGTGAACGTCGGCGCCACCGGCCCCGACTTGCCGTGGCGGTAGTCGGCATACACCTTGATCCAGTCGGCGCCGCCCGCGACCTGCGCGCGCACCGCGGCGCGGATCGACGCCTCGTCGGTGACGACCTGCGCGCCCTTCTTCGTGGCCGGATGCTCGGGGTCCGGGCCGTAGCAACCCTGCTTGACGATCGCCCGCGTCGCCACGAACAACTGCGGGCCGCGCACGCGTTCCTCGTCCATCGCCGCGCGCAGCGCCACGTCGGCGAAATCCGCGCCTTCGGTGCCGAGGTCGCGCACCGCGACGAACCCGGCCCACAACGTGTCGCGCGCGAACGTCGCCGCGCGCAGCGTGCGCAGTTCGTTCGACTCGCGGCGCACCTGCTCGTCCCACGGCATCTGGTCGTACGGCCGCAACAGCAGGTGCGTGTGCAGGTCGATCAGGCCCGGGACCAGCCAGGCGTCGCCGAAGTCGCGATCCACCCCCTCGCCATCGCGCGGGGCACGCACCTCGACGATGCGGTCGAGCAACGTCACGACCACGAGGTCGGAGCGCCAGCTCGCGCCGTCCTCCGCCAGCACGTGCTTGCAGCGCCAGGTGCTCGGCCGCTGCGCGGTTAGCGGTGCAGCGCCGGCACCGAGGGCCACGGCGAACAGGAACGGCACGGCGTGGGTGCGGCGCATGTGCGCATCATCGCACACCTCGGTCCGGCGCCGATCGCTAGCATGCCCGCCCATGCTGCGCTCCCTCGCCGCCCTCGCCTTCGGCACCGCCGCCGTGTTCGCCCAATGCACGACCGCGATCGTGCCGTTGCCCGGTGGCACCAACGGTGACGTCGGCGTGCTGCGCCGTCTGGCCAACGGCGACATCCTCGTCGCCGGCGACTTCACGACCCTGCTCGGCGTGCCCGCCAACCGCATCGCGCGCTGGAACGGCAGCACCATCACGCCACTCGGTGGCGGCGTGAACGCTCGGGTGCGCGACGTCCTCGAGCTGCCGAACGGCGACCTCGTCGTCGGCGGCGATTTCACCAGCGCCGGCGGCACGGCGATCGCCCAAGTGGCCCGCTGGGACGGCACTGCGTGGTCGGGCTTCGGCCCCGGCCCTGGCGGGAACGTCGTCTGCCTCGCTGCGCGGCCGAACGGCGACCTGTTCGCCGGCACCGGCAATGCCGATCGCGCGAGGCGGTGGGACGGCACCGCGTGGAGCGGCATCGGCGTGGCACCGTTCCCGTACCCGTTCACCCTGCCGGTGTCGGCAATGCACACGCTGCCGAACGGCGACATCGTGCTGTCGGGCTACTACCTGCTCGTGGCGGGAGGCACCTACTACGACATGGTCCGGTGGGACGGCACGACGCTGCACGGCATGCCCATCGCCGGATCGAACCCGACACCGAGCGGCTTCGCGTCACGTTTCGTGACGCTGCGCGACGGCACGGTGAGCGCGGTCGGCGCGTGGACCGGCTGGATGATCCTGCAGTGGCTCGGCGGCACGTGGACCCCGTTGCCAGGCGCGTTCGCTGCGTTCGGCGGTGCCAACGACCTGTGCGAACTGCCCGACGGCGATCTGGTGATGTGCGGCGGCTTCTTCTACATCGGCTCGAACCAGGCGGCGCGCGGCGTCGTACGCCGACACAACGGCGCGTGGGTTCCGTTCGGCAGCGGGATCATCGGCGGGGCCACTTGCCTGCTGCCGTTGCCGAGCGGCGAAGTCCTGGTCGGCGGCACCATGACCGTCGTCGACGGCCAACCGGCGCAAGGCCTCGCGATGCTCGTGCCGACGTGTCCCGGCGCGGCGACGCCGACCGGCAGTGGCTGCGTCGGCAGCGGCGGCCCGCTCACGCTGACGGCGACCTCACTGCCGTACGTCGGCTCGATCCAGCGTTCGCGCGCGACCGGCCTGCCGGCGAACGCGTTCGGCGTCGGCATCCTCGGCTACACCGCCCTCGCGCTGCCGCTGGCGAACCTGCTGCCCCAAGGCCTCGCCGGCTGCAGCCTGCTCGCCAGTCCCGACCAACTGACGCTGCTGCCCGCCACCGCCGGGGAAGTCGCGACGACCCTCGCCGTGCCGAACGTGCAGTCCCTCGTCGGCGCCGTCTTGCACCAGCAGGTGGCATCGGTCGAACTCGGCGCCGGCGGCTCGATCACCGCCGTCGCCGCGACCAACGCGCTGGCTCTGACCATGGGCTCGTTCTGACCGTTCGGCGGCCGGGATCGCCTCGGTCCCCTGGGACCGGAAGATCCCGTCAGGCCCCGGCGCAGCGCGGCAATGGCACTCCGTGGCCCCCTTCCCACCACGGACGACAGCCCTGGCACCGATGGTAGAGTGCGCCGATGCACTCGCTGTCGACCCACCAGAGCCTGCTCGCACGCTTGTCGCGCGGCGACGACCAGGCGGCGTGGAGCGAGTGCTTCGCCCGCTACCGCGACCTGATCCTCGCGGTCGCGCGGCGCCGTGGCTTTGCCGGCGCCGACGGGGACGATGTCCTGCAGGACGTGTTCGTCGAACTGGGCAAGGCGCTGCCGAGATTCCAATACGACCGCGAACGGGGTCGCTTCCGCGGCTTCCTGAAGACGATCACCGTACGCATGATCGGCCGCCGCCTGCGCCAGCGTGGCCCCGATCCGGCGGCGGGCACGACCCAAGCGACGCCGGAAGCGGACGAAGGACCGGGCGCACCCGATCCGGAGTTCGAAGCCACCTGGGAAGCGGAGTGGCGGCAGTACCATCTGCGGCAGGCGATGGCCACGCTGCGCAACGAGGTCCGCGCTTCGGACATGCGCGTGTTCGAGGACGTGACGCAAGGACGGCGGGAACCCGGCCAGATCGCGGCGGAACTGGGCCTGACCGTGAACGCCATCCACCAGACCAAGTCGCGGATGCTCAAGCGGCTGCGCGAACTGATCGCCGCCCAGGTCCTGGACGAGGGCTGACGCCCGACCAGCAGGAGCGACGATGAGCGAGCCCTGGTATCTGGACGACAACGCGCTGGAACGCGAACTGGCCGAGGCCGCTGGGGCGGACCTGCCCGCGGTCGCCGGTTACACCGACCTGCGCGAACTCGGGCGCGGTGGCCAGGGCATCGTCTACACCGGCCGGCAGACCACCACCGGCCGCACGGTGGCGATCAAGCTGTTGCCGGCGCGAGCGGCGGGCGCACGGCAGGCCCGGTTCGAACGCGAACTCGACCTGCTCGCGCGCCTGTCGCACCGCAACGTCGTCGGCATCGTCGACAGCGGCGCCACCGCGGACGGCCGGCCGTTCCTGGTGATGGAACTGGTCGACGGGCCCACGATCGATCGCATGCCCGACGTCGCCACGTGGGCCGCGGACCGTGGCGACGTGGCGGCGCGCGACCGCATCGTCGGGCTGATGGCCCAGGTGTGCGACGGCGTCGCGTGCGCCCACCGCCGCGGCATCGTGCATCGCGACCTGAAGCCCGGGAACGTGCGCATCGACCACGACGGCACGCCCAAGGTGCTCGACTTCGGCCTGGCCAAGGATCTCGGCGGTGCGCTCGACGACCTGACCCTCGGCGGAGCCAGCGCCGCGGCGGTGTTCCTCGGTTCGGTGCAATGGTGCAGCCCCGAACAGGCCCGCGGCGAAGTCGACGAAGTGGACTCGCGCAGCGACGTTTGGTCGCTCGGCATGATCCTCTACCGCCTGCTCGCCGACGCGATGCCGTTCCCGCCTGCGACCGGGCTGCACGCGACGCTGGCGGCGATCGTCGACCTGCCGGCCACGCCGATGCGCCAGCACCGGCGCGCGATCCCCACCGACCTCGAGACGATCGTGCGGCACTGCCTCGAGAAGCGCGCCGACGACCGCTACCAGAACGCGGCCGAACTCGCCGCCGACCTGCGGGCCTACCTCGCCGGCGAACCGATCACCGCGCGCGGACACAGCACGCTGTACGTGCTGCGCAAGACCGCGGCGCGGCACCGCGGTGCGGTGGTGTTCGCAGCACTGTTGCTCGTGTCGCTGGTCGCCGGCCTGTGGCTGTCATTGAGCCTGTGGCGGCGGTCCGAAGACGGCCGGCAGCGCGCGGTCGTGGCCCAGCGGCGCGCCGAGGCGGCGATGGACTTCTTCGCCGATTCGCTGGGCGCCGCGTCGCCCAACCGACAGGGCCCCGACGCGAAGGTCCTCGACCTGCTGCGCCAGACCGACCTCGGCCTCGAGGCGAACCTCGTCGACGATCCGGATGCGCGCGGGTTCATCCTGGCGCGCCTGACCGATCTCTACGTCGGCTTGTCGCAGATCGCCGACGCCGAGCGCACCGCGACGGTGGCCGCGGAACTCACCGAACGGTCGTTCGGCCCGGATTCGCCAGCCACGTTCTTCGCCAAGGCGAACCTGGCACGCGTGCACCACGTGCAAGGTCGCTACCGCGAGGTCACGGCGGCGTTGGCGCCGTTGGCGACGCGGGCGTGCGAACTCGGCATCGAGCACGAGCCGGAGGTCGGCCACGTGTTCATCGTGCTCGGGCTCGGCCACCTGCGGCTGGGCGAGGCCGACGCGGCCGAACGTGCGTTCCGTGTGGCGGAGCAGGTGCGCGGCGGCGACCTCGGCGAGATGCAGATGCGGGCCGCGGTCGGCGAGAACCTGGCCGCGGTCGACGCCATGCGCGGCGACAACAAGAGCGCCGCAGCCCGCATGCGCGACGTCGTCGCGCTGCGCGAAGCGCACGCCGGACCGGAGAACTCGTCGACGCTCGACTCGATCGCGAACCTCGCCTACTACCTCGCCGAGTCGGGTGACGTGGCCGGGGCCGAGGGCAAGGTCGCGGCCGCACTGGCGATCGCCCGGCGGCGGCTCGGCCAACGCGCCCTGACCACGCTGCATCTGCTCAACAACCAGGCGCAGTACCTGCATCGCCTGCAGCAGCTCGACCGCGCGATCCCGGCCGCCGAAGAGTGCCTCGCCGGCCGCTCGGCGGTGCTCGGCGAAGGCCATCCGCACACGCTGGTGACGCGCAACAACCTCGCGATGATGCGCCTCGACCGCGGCGACGTGGACGGCGCCATCGCCGAACTCGAGGGCATCGCCGCGATCCACCGCCGCGCCGGCAACGGCACGGCGCTGGACTTCCTCGGCACGCGCAACAACATCGCCCGAGCCAAGAAACAGGGCGGGCGCCTCGCCGACGCGATCGTCGACATGGCGGCCGTTCTGACCGACTGCGAGACGATGCTCGGCGCCGACCACTGGCTCACCAAGGCCTGCCGTGCCACGCTCGGGCTGTGGCTGTGCACCGCCGAACGACACGCCGAAGCCCTGCCGGTGCTGCAGCGTTCGGTGACGGAACTCACGGCCGACCGCGGGGCCACACACGCCGACACCCGCGCAGTCCGGACTCGCCTGCACGACACCTTGCGCGCCCTCGGACGCGGCGACGAGATCCCGCCCGAGGCGCCGTCGGCACGATGAAGCACCGCGCCCGGGCGCCGCGCATGCGGTTCGCTAGACTGCGCCGATGCGACGACTAGGCTGCACGTTCGTCCTGCTGGTCACCCCTGCCCTGGGCCAGGTCGCGACGCAGCCGGCACCGACCACGCCGGAACGCCAGGCGGCCCGTTTGGCGCGTGAACTCGAACTGCCCGAACGACGAACGGCTGCGGTCGCCGGCCTGTGCGAACTCGGCGCGCCGGCCCTCGCTCCGCTGCTGGCGCAGATGCGCCATCCCGACCCGACCACCGCGCGGGTGGCGGCACAGGTGCTCGTCGAGTTCGGCCACGATGCGCTGCCGATCGTGCCGAAGCTGCAGGCACTCGCCGCCGGCAAGGACGCGACGGCACCGATCGCTGCGTGGGCGCTGGCCAGGCTGCCGCACCGCGGCACGTTCCTGGTGCCGTCGATGGAGGAAGGGCTGGTGCGCGAGCTCGACGGCGACGGCAAGGAGATCTGGAAGAGCGCCAAGGTCGGCAAGCCGTGGTCGGCGTCGATGCTGGCCGACGGGCACCTGCTCGTGGCGGACGTCGACGGCGCCGCGCGCGAGTACGACGCCGAGGGCAAGGTCGTGTGGGAATGGACCGGCAAGCACTGCTACACCGCCGAACGTCTGCTCGACGGCAACACGCTCCTGGCCGAGTACGGCAGCCAACGTGTCGTCGAGGTCGATGCGAAGGGCGAGGTGGTCTGGCAAGTCGAGAAGTGCTCGCCGTTGTTCGCCCGGCGGCTGCCCGACGGCCGCACGTTCTTCGGCAACTTCGATCGCGGCACGCTGCACGAGGTCGACCGGACCGGGGTCGAGTCGTGGACGCTCGAGGGCACCGCGAACACCTACATCGTGCGCCGCCTGCGCGACGGCACGCTGCTGCATCGCCAACACAACGTCGCCCCAGCACGCGTGCGCGACCACAAGGGCACGGAACTGCGCACCGTTCCCACCTTCGACGTCGGCACCGACGTCGCACTGCTGCCGGACGGCTCGATCCAGTGCGGCCAGGGCTACGTGCGCCGCTGCGATGCCGACGGCAAGGAACGCTGGAAGGTCGACGTCGGCGGCTGGGTCGGCCAGATCACGCTGCGGTGAGCGGACGCGTCACCGCGGGCATTCCGGGTCGAGCTCCCGCAGACCGGCGAGCATCGCCTCGGCGGCGACCCGGTTGCCTCGCTTCGAGTAGTGGCCGAGCGTGAAGTGCTCGACCAGCTCCGCCTGCGGCACCTTGCGGAACGCCGGACGCAGGTCGAGCATCGGGATGCCGCGCTTGCCGAGTTCCGGGACGAGCCAGTCGTCCACGGTCGGGTGCCGCGGCAAGGCGATCTCTTCGAGCACGGGCAGGTAGACCAGCACGAACTTCTGGCCGCGTTGCTGCGAGCGGTCGCGCAGGATCTCGAAGATGCGCAGGGAGATCGGCACGAACGGCTCCTCGCCCGACGCGGCCGGCGCCGCCAGCGTCTTCGGAAACAGGCCGAGCAGGGCGCTCGCCTGCACCAGCTTGCCGAGCCGCGCACCGAAGCCGGGCACCTCGAGGATGTTGGCCACCGGCACGTTCATGGCGACCGGATCGCCGTTCACGAGTTGCAGCACCGGCTTCGGGATGTTGGCGACGTTCCCGTTCGGGTTCATCCGGTAGAAGTCGCCGAGGATGAACGCGAACAGCAGCACGTCGACGTCGAACTTCGTGCCGTCGCGTTCGTACCACATCCAGCACTGGTCGATGCCGTAGCCGCCGAGCCCCATGTTGATGGTCTCGAGCCCCGGATGCAGGCCTTCGAGCTGTGCGGGATACGACTCGCCGTCGCTGACGCCGTAGCCCATCGTGAACGAATCGCCGAGGCACAGGACCCGGTACTTGCCGGCGTCGTCGGCGAGCGCGTGGTCGCGGGTGCCGCGCAGGTGCTGGCTGTTGGTCGTGATCCCGATGCCCGGGCCGTAGAGGTTCGGCACGTGCTTGCGGGCGCAGTGGCGCCAGCCGAGTTCGGGGTCGTACTCACAGTGCGTGACCTCGAGCACCGGCGGCAGTGCGCCGGTCGCCGGCCATTTGCTCCACAGGCTCGCGCCACCCTCGAGACACAGCAGCAAGACGAGCGTCACCGTCAGCGACAGGGCCAGACGCAACACGTTCTTGCGCATCGTCGGACGCCTCAGCTGCCCGGTGCCATGACCGAGACGTTGAAGTACTTCGCGGCCGGATGGTGGCAGATCACCGCCGATGTGCTCTGTTCGGGCACCAGCTGGAACTCCTCCGACAGCGCCACGCCGATGCGCGAGGCCTCGAGCAGCGGCAGCAGTTTCTGCTGATCCTCGAGGTTGGGGCAGGCGGGATAGCCGAACGAATAGCGGCTGCCCTGGTACTTCTGCTTGAACAGGTCGTCGATCGCGTCGGCGTCGTGCTGCGCGATGCCGAGCTGCTGGCGCATGCGTTTGTGCCAGTATTCCGCCAGCGCCTCGGCGCCCTCGACCGACAGGCCGTGGAAGTGCAGGTACTCGTCGTAGCGGTTCTCGCGGAAAAGCCGCTCGCTCTCGCGCGTCGCGACCGCCCCCATCGTCACCAGCGAGAAGCCGACCACGTCGAGTTCGCCGCTGTCCTTCTTGCGGAAGAAGTCGGTCAGACACAACCGCCGGCCCGCGGGCTGGCGCGGGAACTCGAACCGCGTGATCTCGGTGCGGCGGTCGAGATGGTCGAGCACGACCAGCGAGTTGCGGTCGGCGTAGCACGGCCAGTAGCCGTAGACCACGCGCGGCTCGAGCGTGCGTTCGGCGCGCACCTGCTTGACCAGTTCGCGGAAGCGCGGCTCGACCGAGGTCTCGACGAACTTCTGGAACTCGGCGTCGGAGCGCTTGCCCTGCTTGTACTGCCACTGCAGGCGGTAGAGCGCCTTCTTGTTCACGTACTGCATCACCGTGCCGAGGTCGAGCTCCTGCGGCGTGACCACCGCCGGGCCCCAGAACGGCGGCGTCGGGACCGTCGGCGCCGGCTGGACGCCGCTGTCGGCGTACTCGGCGAACGCGTTGGCCAGCAGCTCTTCCTTCTGCGCCCGCGTCATGCGGCGGTGGCTGGTGATGCGCTTCTCGGGTGCGGGCGATTGCGTGACCGTCTTCGCCTTCGCGCGCCCGGTCAGCTCGTCCATGATGTGCAGGCCCGAGAACGCGTCGGCGCCGTAGTAGACCGGCCCGGTCGTGTAGGCCGCGCGCAGGTCCTCCTCGACGTAGTGGCGGTTGAGCGCCGCACCACCGCAGATCACCGGCACGGCGATGCCGCGCTGGCTCATCAGCTCGAGGTTCTCCTTCATCACCACGGTCGACTTGACCAGCAGACCGCTCATGCCGACGGCGTCCGCCTTGTGTTCCTTGGCCGCTTCGAGGATCTGTTCGACCGGCACCTTGATGCCGAGGTTGACGACGCGGTAGCCGTTGTTGGAGACGACGATGTCGACCAGGTTCTTGCCGATGTCGTGCACGTCGCCGCGCACGGTGGCGATCACCATGGTGCCCTTGGCTTCGCCCTCGACCTTGTCCATGAACGGCTGCAGGTACGCGACCGCCGCCTTCATGCACTCCGCGCTCTGCAGCACGAACGGCAGCTGCATCTCGCCGCTGCCGAACAACTCGCCGACGACCTTCATGCCGTCGAGCAGGATGTCGTTGATGATCTGCAGCGGCGTGTACTTCTGCCGGGCCTCGTCGAGGTGCGCGCCGATGCCGATCTTGTTGCCGTCGATGATGCGCTTCTTCAGCCGCTCCTCGACCGGGAGCGTGTTCTCGTCGTTGGCCGATCCGGTGTCGACGCGCTTCTTGCCGGCGAAGCGCGCCAGGAACGCGAACAGCGGGTCGTAGCCCTCGCGCCGCCGGTCGTGGATCAGGTCGAGCGTGACCTGCTTGTCCTCGTCGTCGAGTTTGTGCGTCGGGATGATCTTGCTCGCGTGCACGATCGCCGAGTCGAGCCCACAGCGCCGCGCTTCGGCGAGGTAGACCGAGTTGAGGATCTGGCGCGGATACGGATCGAGGCCGAACGAGATGTTCGACAAGCCGAGGATCGTGCGCACCCCGGGGATGTGCTGCTTGATCAGCCGGATGCCTTCCAGCGTCTGGATGCCGGCGTCGCGCGAGGCCTCGTCACCCGAGCCGATCGTGAACGTCAACGGGTCGAAGATCAGGTCGCCCGGATTCATGCCGTGCCGATGCACGCAGATGTCGTGGATGCGCTGCGCGACCGCCAGCTTCCGGTCGGCGGTCTTCGCCATGCCCTCTTCGTCGATCGTCAACGCGACGAACATCGCGCCGTAGCGGCGCGCCAACCGGCACAACGCGTCGGCCTTGTCCTCGCCGTCCTCGAGGTTGATCGAGTTGATGATCGCGCGGCCGGGGATCACCTGCAGCGCCTTCTCGACCACGTCGATCTGGGTGCTGTCGACCATGATCGGCGCCGTCACCTGCTGCACCATCGGGGCCAGCAGCTTCAGCATGTCGCCGGCTTCGTCGCGGCCGACGAACGCGGTGCACAGGTCGAGCACGTGCGAGCCTTCGTGCACCTGCTCCTTGGCCATGTGCAGCATGCCTTCGACGTCGCCCGCCACCATCAGCTCACGGAACTTCTTCGAGCCGTTGGCATTCGTGCGCTCGCCGACGATCAGCGGGCCGCTGTCCTGGTCGAGTGGCACCGAGTGGAACAGGGACGCCAGCTGCGGCTGGTAGTCCTTCGGCCGCTCCTGCGGGCGCAGGCCGCGCATCGCCTCGGCCATCGCCGCCACGTGCTCGGGCGTGGTGCCGCAGCAACCGCCGACGACGCCGATCCCGAACTCGGTGACGAAGCGGGCCTGGAACCGCGCCAGCTCGGCCGGGGTCAGGTCATAGACCGCCTTGCCGCCGACGTTGCGCGGCAGGCCGGCATTCGGCATCACCATGATGGTGCGCGTCGTGGTCTTGCCGAGGTGCCGCACCGACTCCTGCATCAGGTCGGGCCCGGTCGCGCAGTTGAGCCCGATCACGTCGACCGGCAGCGCTTCGAGCGTCGTCACCGCCGCGGCGATGTCGCTGCCGACCAGCATCGTGCCGGTGGTCTCGATCGTCACCGTGCAGAAGATCGGCACCTCGCGGCCGAGTTCGGCCATCGCGTCGCGCGCCGCGTTGACGGCGATCTTGACCTGCAGGATGTCCTGGCACGTCTCGATGTTGAGGCAGTCGACGCCGCCCGCGATCAGGCCCTTGGCGTAGACCTTGTAGGCCTCGAACTGCTCGTGCGCGCCGATGTGGCCCAGCGTCACCAGCTTGGTGCCCGGGCCCATGCTGCCGGCGACGAAGCGCGGGCGCTCCTTGGTGGCGAACTTCGCCGCAGCCTTGCGGGCGACCTCGGCGGACTGCTTGTTGAGGTCGAAGGCGCGATGCCCGAGGTCGAACTCGGCGAGCACGTATGGCTGGCCACCGAACGAATCGGTCTCGACGACGTCGGCGCCAGCCGCGAAGTACCGTTCGTGGATCGCCTGGATCACGTCGGGCCGGGTCTCGACGAGCAGCTCGTTGCAGCCTTCGAGTCCGCGGAAATCGTCCAAGGTCAGGTTGGCCGACTGGATCTGGGTGCCCATGCCTCCGTCGAACACGAGCACGCGGTCCTTGAGGACGCGCAGGATCGGGAACTGGTCGAGGCGGGCCCGCGGGTCGAAACGAGGCGTCATCGGCGGATTTCGGGCGGGGGAGCATAGCCCCGGGCCAGCGCCGACGGGCGCGCATTCTCCGCACGACGGCCCGGGCCGTTGCCACGGGCCGAATGCGCGCCGGGCGACCTCAGACGTCGCCGAACTTGCCGTCGACACCGTTGCTGGTGAGCGCACCGAACGCGTTCACGCCCGGCAGCAGCACGGCGGCATTGGTGTAGATGTGCAGGTTCAGCAGCGCCGGGTTGTTCGGCAACCCCAGCGAGTAGGCGTGAGCGGAACCCGCCGAAATGAACGGGTCGAGGAAGTCCAGGGACGCGCGCAGGCCGCAGCCCGGCATGCCGAGGAAGGACAGGTCGGGCAGGGCCGGGTCCGCGAGGCCGTAGATGGCGACGCCGATCAGGCCCGGCGCCGGAATGTCGGTGACCGACAGGTTCCAATTCGTGCCGATCACGGGGCGGCTGGTCGGGCCGAGCGTCAGGGGATCGAGCCGGAAGCTCGCCGCCGCGAACGTCGCCGGCAGCAGCGCCGAGATGTCGACGCTGCCGGCGTTGGGCGAGCCCGCGGCATCGGAGAAGCCCACCATGCGCGAGTTGCCCAGCGTGCTCATCGACTGGTACACGAAGTGCACGTTGCCGGTGGCCAGTTCGAACTGGGCCTGCATCGTGTTCGCGTTGGCGGCCGTGGTGCCGGCGTTGTCCCACACGCCGTTCCAGGTGACGTAGGCGATGCCGCCGATCTCCTCGAACAGGACCTGGCCGCTGCCGGCGATCGCCGGGTTCATGTCGTGCCAGCACACGGCCCAGAACGCGCGCAGGTTGTTGAGCAGCGTCGACGCCGACGGCGTGCCGGTGGTGGTGGTGCCGGCCCCCGCGGTGACGAAGCCGTTCGAGTTCACGCCGAGCGTGGTCGTCGTGGCGCTGCGCCCGACGGGCATCGGCTGCGACAGAGTGACCACCGCGTTGGAGTTGTCGGTCAGGGCCAACGTCTGCGCGGTGCCGCTCGGCGGCACGAACGCGACGCCACCCGGCACGGCAACCACGCCGTCGGCACTGCGCAGCAACGTGATCGCCGAGTTCGACAGGTCGAACGCGGCCGAGGTCGCGAACGACTCGTAGAACGACGCATCCGCGACGGCGATGCAGCCCGCACCGGCCAGCGCATTGGTCGCGAGCGTGCCCGCCGGCGCCGGCACGTAATCGATCTCGATCACCGGCGCCGCGGTGTCGACCCCGTTGGCGAGCGGGTGGAACGTGCTGCAGTAGACGCGGCGCGCCAACGGCGTGGTCGCCGTCGTGTCCATCGGCACCAACGTGCCGCCCGCGTAGGCGCCGTTCAGGAAATCGGTGTCGACGACGAGGTCACCGAGGGTCGGGTCGTACAGGAACGGTGGGTTGACGGCGATGTCGACGACGATCGGGCCGGGAACGCCGGTGCCGTTGCCCGTGCCGGGCAACACCGTCACAGCACCCGAGTGCACGACGGTGTAGTCCGGACCGATGTTCGCGACCATGTCGGTCGTCGCGGCCGTGTGGTCGACCGCCGCAGTACCGAGTGCCAGGGTCGCCGTGGCATACGTGCCGCCGGTCCAGCTCGTGGTGACGTCGTTGGCGCGCCACTTCACGTTCGTGATCAGGATCGGTCCCGTCACCGGCACCGGGGCGCCGGTGAAATGGGTGTCGTCGTAGAGGCACTGGATGCGCAGCCCCGGGAACGCAGAGGCGTTCGAGCCCCACGGGAACGCGTTGGAGCCGGTGCCCGCCGTGGCGGTGGCGCTCCCGGGAAGGACGACGGTCTGGGCGGTCGCTGCGGCCGCGAGGCAAGCGAAGGCGATCAGGAGCGATGGACGCATGGTTCGATCTGGTGCGGTGAGGATGGAAGGAGAGAGGGTTGCAGGCTGCGCACGCTAGCCATGAAAGCGCCCACCATGGAGGGGGGCTCATGTGCCATCGATGCACCAGTTGCGACCTTCATTGCGGTGCACGCGATGAGACGGCGTCGGCTGGCTAGTCCTGTTTCTTGCGGGCCAGCCACGCGGCGATCAGTTCGGCCTCGCGTTCGGCCGTCGGGCGGCCACTGCGCGCATCCCACATCGCGGCCTTGGCCGGGTCCGAGATGCCGTTCCACCACTCCCACGTCGACCGCACGGTGTCGAGCAACGGCCGGAACTTCAGGCCCGCGGCGATCGCCTTCTTGTTGGCAACGGCGCCATAGCCGCCGTACTCGCTGCCCGGCTGGGTCCAGATCGGCAGTTCGACGCCTTGCTGCGCGGCGAGGAACTCGCCGTCCGCACACACGAACTCGGCCTTGCCGCCGGTCACTTCGTTGCTGGCGTCGAGCAGCTCGCCCATCGTCAGCACGCGGTCGGGGCCGCACGCGTTGAACACGCCCATCGTCTCGGCCTCGACGCACTGCACGAGGAACTCGGCGAGGTCGCGCACGTCGATCACCTGGATCGGGTCACTGCGCGGCGGGGCCAGCATCTTGCCGCCCTTCGCGGCGCGCGCCGGCCAGTACGCGAACCGGTTGGAGGTGTCCTTGCTGCCGACGATGTAGCCGGGGCGCACGTTCGTGGTGCGGCCGGGGAACACCTTCTCCGCCGCCTGTTCGCACAGGGCCTTCAGCGCGCCGTAGTTGGCGGCGACGTCTTCGTTGGTCGGATCGGCGATGGTCGCCACGGCGGCGTCCTCGGCGATGCCGGACGGGCGGCCGTCGGCGTAGACGGAGATCGACGACACGAACACGTAGTGCTTCGTCGCCGGTTTCAGCACCGCGGCGGACGCGTCGACGATGCGCGGGACGTAGCCCGAAGTGTCGATGACGGCGTCCCACTTGCGGCCGGCGGCGACCGCCTGCTCGAGCGCCTTCAAGCCGTCGCCGACCTTGGGATCGCGGTCGCCGCGCAGCTCCTCGAGCTCGGGGAACAGGGCATCGTTGCGGTTGCCGCGGTTGAACAGGGTGACCTTGTGGCCGCGGGCCAGGGCGTACTGGACGGTGTGCGGGCCGAGGAACCCGGTGCCGCCGAGGAACAGGATGTCGCGCGGCTTCGGCGCCTTCTCGACCTTGCTGTAGTCCTGCAGGCCGTGCTTGAGGCGGCGCGCCCATTCCTCGGCCGACATGCCGGCGGGCGGGCCTTGGGCGGGCAGTGCGAATGAGAGGAGTGCGGCGGCGGCACCGGCGAGGATCGAAGCGAGGAACGAACGGCGAGGAGGCGTCTGGTTCATGCGGGCGTGCGGGCCTTGGGGTTCGTGGCGCCTTGCTACGTGCGTTCGCGAGGCCGGGCTGGTGCCGAGTTCGCAAATCCGCGGATCCGTCGATCCGTCGGCGCCTCGGTGGCCACGGCCATGCAGCGGGCATGTTCGTGGGGTTCGCCGACCGGTGATGCGTGGCCCCGAGCTGCCCCGTCCCATTCGTCGAAGCTCGCCGTCGTCGGCGCCCTCGCCTCCGTTGTCGTCCTTCGCGACCCTGCAACCCGGTCACTCACAGAGGTGCCCTGGTCTCCGCTCTAATCTCTCTTGACGTCAGGGGGCCTTAGGAGTGTTGGGCGGCTCCGCGCAGAGCGTACGGAGCCATCGCTGGGTGGCGGACTTGTCGCCATCGCTCCTCGATAACACTGGCGAAGGCAGTCCGCATTTGTGAAGCCGCCTCGGTGAACGACATGCCACCAACCCCGGTGCACATGCCAGGAATCGCCACGGACTCGATCGGCTGCGCACCGCCATTGGTGTGCTGCACCAAGGCAACGAGCGCCGCGCGTGTTGCCAAGTAGGCTCCGATCGAGTGTGCGCTGTTGCCTGGAACCCTCATGGTCGGCGCCATGACCAAGAACCTCACTCGGGTCGCGCCAGGAACCTCGACCACGAGACTGCTGCCAACCGGCAACTCGCCCAAGCACCGCGTGGCAATGGCGCGCACCACGGTGCTCGTGACCGGACCTCGACGCGAGCCTCGATGAGTGTTTGGTGCAGGGTCTTCCTGCGCCCATCTTGAAACCCGAGTCAGAGCTGCGGGCCTACGCCCTCGCCTCCGTTGTTGTCCTTCGCGACCCTGCACACCAGGTCACTCGCAGCGGTGCCCTGGTCTCCGCTCTTTTCTCTCTTGACGTCAGGGGGCCTTATGAGTGTTGGGCCGTCGCACTACCCAGATTCGCCGATACCCTTACTTTCGCCACGACCCAATTCCATCCCATATGTCTTGCGAAAAGTACCGACCGGAGTTGCGGACTCCGTAATAGAAACACTTCATTAAGTCCATGCCACCAAGGCGGTATACTTGCTCTCCGATCTGACGAATCCGCGCCGCGTTTCCAAAGCCGCCGTCACCACCTACGAGTTCGATCAATTCGTGGCCCAAACGACTGTTCTCGTCGGCGAGCCGCATGATCCTTGCTTCGTGCGTCTCAGTAGGGCGATTCTCTGATCGAGCCGCTTGACCGGAGATGACCGATGAAGCGTCGGCGCTCTTGTTGCCATCGGACTTCGAGCTGGCCTTTGCCTTGGGCGCGGGTTTATTCGCCGGCGGCGTGTCTTCCCCACCGCCCAACGCCGCGATGGCTTTCTTGATTACGTTAATAGTTGTCGCTTCGCGAGGATCGGCTCTCTTAAGCAAAGCAAGAAGCTCACTCGTGGCCCTCTTGTCGCCAAGCTGGCCCAGCGCTTGTGCCGCAAAGAACGACACCCCGGCATCCGAATCCTGTAGGCAAGATATCAAGGGTAGCACTGCCTTTGAATCACCTAGCCGGCCAAGAGCTCGCGCCGCTTTCAGCCGGACATTCCCATCATGGTCCTGGAGCTGGCGTATGATGGGGTCCACAGCTCGGGCATCCCCCAATGATTCAAGGGTGTAGATTGCTTCCTCCCTCACACGGCCGTCGCGGTCATCAAGTAATGCTAATAACGCTGGCACAGCACTCTGGTCGCTGGCTTCACGCAGATCGGCCATGGCCTGGATGCGATCGTCGAAACTGTCACTCTGCAACTTCTCAATATTCTTGCGCTGGGCAATGCTTGCGGGAGTCGAAGTTTGCGCTTGCGGCAAGTCGTGTTGACTAGTCGCAAGGACTCGTTGGCTCGGGCCTCTACTTTCGCGCTTGGTTGATTCAGCAGTTGACGACGCCACTTGTACCGCGCGACCAGTTGCTCGGTCCCCTTCTATGCCCAGCTCGCTGGCCGAGTAACGCCGTCGCCTCGGCAACAACAACACGACTCCAAAAACTCCGGCTGCGCCGGCAATCAAGAACATGAAGATCGAAAACGGAGAGCTGCCACCGCCTCCAGCTATGTCGCCGGTCCATTTGCCAGTAGCCGCATCCAAGACTCTCTCGGCTGTGCGGGTTGGTGTCGTCAGCACTTGGCGCGTTTGCTCTCCCCTGTCCCAAGTGGTGGTGATAGTGAAGGTGGCGTCGTCCACCTTGAGCCTGTCAATCGTCTCGCAGATGCGTCCGCTACTATCGGTATTGGCAGTTCTAGTGAAGGTTCCCTCGCTAACTCTCCCACGATCGTTCTCTACGAAGTGCTGTGTGCCTCGTGGATTCCTGCCTTCCACATTCGCTCGCTCCAAGTCCTGCTTCATTCTACGAAGCGTTCTCACCCATCGCTCCTCACTCGGGTCGGCGGACAGCCACAAAGTAGCGAGCACCAACGCGATTGCGCCGAGGATGCATGCAACACCCCAACGTCTTCGCGCTACGAGGGTGGCGCTTTGGGTTGCAATCACCGATGCTCCCGTACCGGGCTCGTTCGGAATTCCATCCGCCACCGCTGGAGAGCGGTCGCCAACCTCTAGCTCAGGAATCAGTAGGAACTCTCGACAGCCTGGACATCTTGCTGCGGCGCCCATATGGGCCCGGTCAACCAAATGCAGCCGCTTGGTGCATCTTGGGCATTGCACCGAAGCAATGACGTCCTTCCGCGTTGGAGGAGTCGCCGCTTCAGTGGCCAGCACATCCTTGAGAGGAACCCACGGTCCGCTCTCAACCAGACGGCACTCGGTAGACTCGGGGCTTACGGAGCCGTTGCGGACTAATCGAGCAAGGCCCCGATGGGTCACAGGGATACCATCGGAGACCTCGCCAAAGCTCCGGTAGGAGATCATGCCTGCCATCATGGGATTGGACCAGAGCAGACCTGGAGCCGCAAGGGTGCAGCGTCGATCGGCCTGATCGGCCCAACGTCCTTGCCGTTGAGGCGCCGGCCGGCTTGGCGGCCGGTCGCCTCCTACGGCTTGTTGGGCCTCGACAATAGGGCAAGAACTGCTCGGCAGGCAACCTGCACGCTTGGCCAAGCATCCTGGCAGTAGCGCGACTGCTCATCGAGAACCCGGCGGTGGTAGGCCGCATCGAGGCGCTGCGGGGCAACTCCGATGGGCCATCCGTCAGCCTCTGAGTCAACTGCGCGGATTGGCGCAAGGTCCAAGAAGCCATCCAACTCCAAGGCGCGCATCGCAGCCAGCAAGCTGCGGCATCGAGGAATCAGGTCGGCGGGCGAATCCAGCATCTGCGATGCGAGGGAGACAGCCTCAGCTCGAAACTGCAAATGAGGCGAGGCAGAGGTCACTCGTAGGCCCAACTAGTCTTCGGCAAAACTTGCGATCGAAGGGACCGAAGCCTGCCTCGCTGCGCATCCTACCTCGGCGAAGCAACCTCGCCGCAAGTTTGGATCGCGCCACCATCTGCGCGATGCCCATTTCCACCGTTCGCCGTTGAACAGACCGGGTCAACCGCAGCAAACCAGCGAGACCACACAGAACCAGCCCCCGCAAACGGCACAACCACGCCTCCGAAGCACCTCACCCACCACCCAAACACCCACCCACCCAGAATCCCTACCAATCGCCAACCGGATCGACCCCGAGCCCGGGCACATCCAGCAGCCGCAGAACCCCGCCTTCGAGCGTGAACCCACCCACCCCGAAATCGCGCGACAGGTCCAGATGCCCGTCGAGGTCCAGCCAGCGCGTCGCCGGGCACGCGAACGCCGCATGCAACGCCGCCGCGATCGCGATCCGGCTGTCGTCCATGCACCCCCACATCACCCCGAGCCCCGCCCCCTCCGCCACCGCCGCGATCGCGCGCCCAGCCGCGATCCCGCCGCACTTCACCAGCTTGATGTTGAACGAACCGAACGCGCGCGGTGCAGCGACGAGTGCCTGGGCATCGGCGACGCCGTGCAGGCTCTCGTCGGCCATCAGCTTCGCCACCAACGGCGCCGGCAACACCCGCTGCGCGTCGATGTCGTCGGCCCGGAGTGGCTGCTCGACGAACTCGAGGTCGAGCCCCTGCGTCGCCCGCAACAGCGTCAGCAATTGCGGCGGCCGATAGCCCACGTTGCCGTCGACCCGCAGCGCCACCGAGCGCCCGACCCGTTCCCGCAGCCGCGCCAGCCGTTCGAGGTCGAGAGCGAGGTCCTGCCCGATCTTCACCTTCAGCACCGTGAAGCCGCGCCCGACGTATTCGTCGGCATCGCGCAGCGTCGCCGCGACGTCGCCGATCCCGATCGTCACCGAGGTCGCCATCGCCGCATGCACCCGCCCGAGCAGTTCGACCAGCGGCTTGCCGCAGGAACGCGCCCAGAGGTCGTGCAGCGCCATGTCGAGCACCATGCGCGCGCCCGGCGAACGCAGCCGCGCCAGGATGTCGACGAAGTGGTCCGGCGGCGTCACGGAGCGCCCGCGCAGGTCGTCGACGACGCCTTGCAGTTCGCCGAACGCCGCGTCGCGCGTGTCGCCGTTCACCTCGGGTTCGGGAGTCGCGGCACCGAGCCCGAAGCACGGGCCGGCGTCGAGCCGCAGCAGGACCATGCCGGCGCTGTCGGTGGCGTGGTTGGCGACCGCGTACGGCCGCGACAGCGGCACGTCGACGGCCCGCAGCGCGGCCTGCGCGATCTTCACCGCCGCTGCTCCCGCAGGAACGCCTGGATCGCCGGCACCAGCGCGTCGGCACCTTCGAGCAGTGGGTAGACCGCGGTGAGCCCGGTCGCCAGCTGCAGCTCGGTGCGGGCCGGTTCGCGCCGTTCGGGCGGCAGGTCGTGGTGGTTGAGCGTCAGCCCGAGCACGCGCGTCCGGTAGTAGCCGAGCAGCGCGATCTCCTCCGTGACGGGCGGGATCACGTTGCCGAGATGCTCCTGGTCCTCGAAGCAGTGCCGCGCCGGCGCGTGCTGCAGGATCACCCCGCGCGCTTCGCCGGAGAGCACGAGTTCGGCACCACACGGCCCCGACGGGTTGCGCAGCGCCGACTGGCCTTCGAGGAAGATCACGTCGGGGGCGAGGTCACGGTCGCACTGCACGATCGCGTGTTCGAGTTCGCCGCTGACGAAGTCGTTCGGCGTGCTGTCGAGCACGAAGCCGTGCGGAATGCCTTGCAGCCAGCCGGTCTGCCCGGTGGCGACGATCGCCGGGTTCAACCCCGCCCGCCTGCAGGCGTCGGCGAGCACGTGGCAGGTCGTGCGCTTGCCGAGCGCACAGTCGGTGCCCAGTACCGCGATGCGCGGCGCCTTCACCTGCCGAATCGCGCCGGTCCAGAAGTGCAGTTCGCGCCGGGGCCGCGGCCGCCGCACGTCGACCAGGCGAACGCCGCGGCGCTGCGCGGCGGCGGCGAAGGCCGGATCGTCGACCAGGAACTCGTGCAGCCCGTTCACCACGTCCATGCCGGCTTCGATCGCGGCGAGGATCGTCGGCCGCATCGACGGCGGCAGCACGCCACCGGAGGTCGCGACGCCCAGCACGAAGCAGTCGGGCCGCTGCGGCAGGTTGCGCAGCATCGCGTCGAGGTCGGCGAACGTCGGGATGCCGCGGCGCTTGCCGTCGAGCAGTTCGCCGGCATCGCGCCCGGCCCCGGCCCGGTCGATCAGCGCCACGATCTCGAATCGGCTCGGCCCGCGCACGAGCCCGTGCGCGGTCTTCGCGTCGGCGGTCTGGAAGAAGCTGTCGGTGAACACGACCGCGGACTGGCGCATCCTCGGGACGATACGGAACGGCGGCGGCGGGCGCGATGGACCGTTGCGGGGCGAGGGCTCCGTGGCGCACACTGGCCCGCCATGCGGCTCGCTTCCACCCGACGTGAGTTCCTGCGCTCGTCGTTCGCCGCCGGCACCGGCGCCGCGTTCGCGTCGCTCGGCGCGTGCACCGGTCCGACCCGGCACGAACCGTTCGACCTGTTGCTGCGCGGCGGCACGATCGTCGACGGCACCGGGGCCAAGGGGTTCGTCGGCGACCTCGGTTTGCGCGGCGACCGCATCGCCGCGATCGGCGACCTGACCGGCAGCAAATCGGCGCGCACGCTGGACGTACGCGGGCTGGTCGTGGCTCCGGGTTTCGTCGACGCACACGCGCACAGCGACTTCCGCCGCAATCCGCGCGCGCAGAGCAAGGTGTTCCAGGGCGTGACCATGGACGTCACCGGTCCGGACGGCGGCTCGCCGTTTCCGGAGAAGCCGGGCGACGCGGCGAACGAACGCACCTGCAGCGACTTCGCCGCGTGGGCGGCCCAGCACGGGCCGATCGCGATCGACGTCGGCTGCTACGTCGGCCACGGCACGGTGCGACGCCAAGTGCTCGGTCCGGTCGGCCGCGCGGCGACGGCCGACGAACTGCGCGCGATGCAGGATCTGGTCGCGCGCGCGTTCGAGCAGGGGGCGCTCGGCCTGTCGTCCGGGCTCGAGTACTTCCCCGGCAACATGTCGCCGACCGACGAACTGGTCGCGCTGTGCAAGGTCGCCGCGCGCTTCGACCGACCGTACGTCACGCACATCCGCAACGAAGACGACCACCTGCTGGAGGCCATCGACGAAGCGATCGCGATCGGGCGTGGTTCGGGGGCAACCGTCCTCGTCTCGCACCTCAAGGTCGGCGGCCAGCCGAACTGGCACAAGCTCGAGCCGATGCTGGGCAAGATCGACGCCGCGCGCGCCGAAGGCCTCGACGTGTGGTGCGACGCGTATCCGTACGAAGCGTGGTCGACGAGCCTCGCGACCAACTATCCGGGCTGGGCCAAGGAAGGCGGCCAGTTCGTGCAGCGCCTGCAGGATCCGGCCGAACGGGCACGCATGCGCGCAGAGACCGAACAAGCGGTGGCGGCGAACGGCGGCTGGGGCACGCTGATGCTCGGCGGCGGGCTCGGCCAGGCCGACAAGGCGCTGCTCGGCCGCCGCCTCGACGACGTGGCGAAGGAACGCGGCCAGGAACCGTTCACGGTCGCGTGCGACCTGCTGACGCGCGGCAGTGTGTCGATCCTCGGCTTCGGCATCGCCACCGCCGACATGGACCGCATCCTGCAGCAACCGTGGTGCATGGTCGCGTCCGACGGCAGCGGCGTGCCGGCGACCGGGCGCGGCGGGCATCCGCGGTCGTTCGGCGCGTTCCCGCGCGCGTTCCGCCGCTACGTTCGCGAGCTGAAGGTGCTGTCGGTCGAAGCGATGGTGCACAAGATGACGGCGATGCCGGCGCGCGTGCTGCGGCAGGCCGATCGCGGTGTGCTGGCGGCGGGCAGGCTCGCGCACGTCGTCGCATTCGATCCGGAGCGCTTCACCGACAAGGCCGACTGGCTCGAGCCGCAGCGCTACGCCGAGGGCGTGCAGTTCCTGGTCGTGAACGGCGAACTGGCGCTCGACCGCGGGCGCCCGACCGAAGCGATGGCCGGCCGCATCGTGCGCGGCTGAGCCTCACGAGGCGAGCGACCGGTGCGGGCCGTCGCGTTCGCCATCGAGCGTCGGCGGCAGCAGCACACCGGCCATCAGGAGCCCGGCGACGATCGCGCCACCGACCAGCAGCATCTGGAACACGAACTGCACGCTCTCGGCCGACTTGTCGAGTGCGAGCGTGAAGCCGCGGAAGCCGAGGCTGCCCGGCACCAGCAGCAGCAGGCCCGGGGTGCGCACCACGGCCGCGGGCTGCCGCCGCCAGCGCGCGTAGAAGTTGGCGACCAACGCGACGCCGAGCGCACCGACGAACGCGCCGAGCTCGCGTTCGAGCAGGACACCGCCGGCGCGGGCCCCGAGGTAGCCCACCGCGACAGCGACGGCGACCCAGCCGATCTGGCGCGTGGTGGCGCGCAACAGGATCACGTACGAGCAGCCGATGCCGAGCAGTGCCGCGAGGTGCCATGGCCAGTCGAGCCCGCCCACCGGCGCAGTCGACGGCCAGCCGACGAGGGCGCGGGCGGCGCGTTCGCCGATGCCGACGCCGATCGCCATGGTCAGCAGGACCGCGACCGTGCCGAGCAGGCGCGCACTGCCGGCCGCCAGGTGCCGCATCGACAGTTCGGCCAGCGCCGTGGTGAACGACAGGCCCGGCAGGAACACGACGATCGCCGCCACCGTCGTCGTCAATGGGTCGATCGCGATGCCGGAGCCGGCGACCAGGTGCACCAGGAACGCGACCAGGGCGCACGCCAGCGGAGTCTGCACGTCGCCGAGCCCCGGTCGCAGCCGCGAAACCGCGGCGATCGTCCCGCTCAGCAGTCCGGCGGCCCCGGCGAGCCCGACCTCGGCGACGCCACCGGAGAACAGTACGGCGACGGCGGCGCCCGAAAGCCCGTAGGCGAGCACGTCGACCAGCGGTTGCCGGCGCGGCGGCATGTGCAGGATCGCGCGCACCCGTTCGAGCCCTTCGGTCGGCGAACGGCGGCCCGACAGCACGTCGTCGCGGATGCCGTACAGCGCCGACAACCGGCCGAGGTCGTGGTCACCGGGCACCACGCGCAGCAGCGTCGTGCGCGGCTCCTCGCCCACCTGCCCCATCGCCGCGAAGATCGCCGTCGGCGTCGAGAAGAAGCTGCCTTGCAGGCCGAACGCGCGGCAGCACGCATCCATGGCGTCCTCGACGCGGTACGACGGGCTGCCGAGCGCGTGCATCGCGCGGCCGATCTCGAGCACGAACAGCTGGGCGGTCACCGCGCCGACGTTACGGCGGGGCCGAGGCCGCGACTAGCGCAGGCTCTCGATGCGGCCTTGGGCGTCGACGATCTGGGTGATGCGCAGGCCGTAGCAATCGTCGACCAGCACGACCTCGCCGCGCGCGACGAGCTTGCCGTTCACCCGCAGGTCGACCGGCTCCTCGGCCTTCTTGTCGAGCGCGATGACGCTGCCGGGCACGAGCTTGAGCACTTCCTCGAGGCTCATCTTCGTGCGCCCGACCTCGACCGAAATCGGGATCTCGACGTCGAGCAGCAGATCGAGGTTCTTGTTGTCGGCACCCTTCGGCCCGGTGCCCAACTGGCCGAACGCGACCGGCTGCACCGCCGCCGCGGCGAGGTCGGCGGACGCTTCGGCGACCTTGGTCGCGTCCCAGTCCGCATCCTGCAGTGCCTTGTCGTTGCTCATCGCCTACTCGCCCATCACATCGGCAACTTGCAGCCCGAACCTGTTGCCGATCATGCCGACGTGGCCGGTGAACTTGGGTTTGCCCATGACCGGTACCACGGCCGGCTGGCCGATGCGGGCCGTGAGCGGGATGACGTCTCCGGGCTGGAGCTCCATCAGCTGCCGCAGCCGGATCGAGGCGCCGCCGAGTTCGACCGCGACGTCGATCGGCATCGACCGCACCGTGCGGCCGAGCTTGTCCTTCATCGCGCCGGGCTGGAGGCGAGCGACCGAGTCGCGGCCGAGCTTGTCGAGGATCGGCTCGATCGACACGAACGGAATCACCATGCGCAGGTCGCCCATCAGGAAGTCGCCGGCGGCCTGGAAGTAGATGGACAACACGACGTCCTGCGACGGCAGGATCTGTGCCATCGACGGGTTGCAGAAGCGGTTGAGGAACGACCACTTCAGCGGCACGACCTCGGCGAGGCTCTCGCAGATCCGGTCGAGGCACGGCCCGACCAGGGCTTCGGCGACGGTGTGCTCCGCGGAAGTGAAGTCCTTCGGCACGCGCGTGATCTTGCCCGATCCGCCGAGGATGCGATCGACGGCGCCGTAGAGCAGGCTCGTGCTCGCGGTGAACAGCACCGGCAGCTTGAACGGCTCCATCTGCACCACGTAGATCGCGACCGGCCCCGGCAACTGGTCGAGCCAGTTGCCGAAACGAACCTGCTCGACGGCGACGCAGTCGCAGCGCGTCTCGAGGCGCAGGCGGTCGCCGATCGTGGCCGACAGCAACTTGCCGGCGCTCTCGAAGTAGCGCTCCAACCCGCGCAGCTGCTCGCGGCCCAGGCGGTTCGGCTTCAGCAGGTCCATGGGACTCACCACCCGGCCGTCGGCGACCGGGGCCGCGACCGCAGCCGGCTGCGCGCGCGGGATC
>JAEUHV010000254.1 GCA_016794485.1 Planctomycetota bacterium | reverse complement strand
AACGCGCTCGGCCAGTTCGTGTTCGGCGGCGTGACGTCGGTGCCCGCCAGCAGCAACGGTGTCCTGGTGTTCGACGACGGTGCGGGCTTCCGGCGCGTGGTCGCGCGCGAGAGCGACCCGATCGACCTCGACGGCAACGGTCTGTTCGACGACGACCGCTTCTTCAACACCTTCGGCGACGACGACGTGCTGCTGCAGGACGACGGCACGATCGTGTTCACCGCGACGATGAAGAACGCCGCCGGCGCGGCCGTCGACCAGGGCCTGTTCAAGCTGGTGCCGCGCAGCGCGTCGTGCACGTTCCGCAACGGCACCGGTGTCAATCCGGTGGCGCTGTCGTGCGCGACCCTGCCGGTGCTCGGCTCGACCTGGAACCTCGGCATGACCGCTGGCCCGCAGACGCTGGCGACCTTCGTGTTCGCGTCGGACACCGCGTTCGGCCCGTTCCCGCTGTTCGGCGGCGAACTGCTGATCGGCCCGGGCGTGACCGAGGTCGGCACCAGCCTCGCGCTGCCGAACGCGCCGGTGTTCTACGGCTACGGGTTGTCGGTGCAGGGCCTGCGCCTCGACTGGAACGGCACCGACTTCGTGCTGGTCCTCACGAACGCGCAGGACGCGGTGCTCGGCAACTGATCGCTCAGCCGGACCACGAGTCGAACACGCGCACCGACGCCCAGCTCGCCTTGTGTTCGGCGATGAAGCGCTGGTGCCGCGGCGACACCTGGTAGTCGTCGTGCGCCTTGCGGCTCGCGAACGCGACCATGAGGCCGACGTGGAAGTCGCGCATGTTCACCGGCCGGTCGAGTTCGGCCACCAGCGGGCCGGCCGCGAAGAACAGCTCGCCGGGATGGCCGGCGAGCAGGTCGCCGCAGGCGGCGGTGAGGCGGGCGATGTTCGCTGCCGAACCGTCGTGCAGGGTGAAGTAGACGGCGTGGACCAGGGCCGAAGGCATCGCCGCATCGTCGGGGGATGGCGGGGCTGGCGGCAAGTGCGTCGGCGGGCGATCGTGGCGACCGGTCGCCGGATTCTGCAACGCTGCGCCGTTCGCCGTCGTCTGGTCTCCGTTGCCGATGTCGAAACCCCCGATCCCGTCGCCCGAGACGCTGCTGTCGCAGCGGCAGTTCCTGCGCCCGATCGTGCGCGCGCTGATGCGCGGCGAGGACGGCGTCGACGATGTCGAACAGGAGACGGTGGTGCGGGCCTGGCTCGCCAGCAAGGCCGAGCCGCGGTCGTGGGCGTGGTTGCGCCGCATCGCCAGGAATCTCGGCATCGATCGCCTGCGCGCGGCCCGCCGCGAGGCGCAGCGGCGGGCGTCGCTGCCGCCGCCCGAGCCGGCGCCGTCCGCTGACGAAGTGCTGCAGCACGAAGAGCAACGCCGGCGTGTCGTGCAGGCGGTGCTCGCGCTGCCGCAGCCGTACCGCAACGTCGTGCTGCTTCGATTCTGGGAAGAACTGTCGCCGGCGGCGATCGCGGCGCGGCTCGGCGTGCCGGGTGCCACGGTCCGTTCGCAGCTGGCGCGCGGCCTCGCGATGCTGAAGGAACGGCTCGACGCCGGCTACGGCGAGCGGCGGGCGTGGCTCGTGGCGCTGGCCCCGTTCGCGGGGCCGGCCGGCGCATCGGTGGTCTTGTGGGGAGTCCTGCTCATGACGAAGACGAAGGTGGCGGCGTTGGCGGCGGTGGTGCTGGCGGTGTGCGTCGGCGCGTTGTGGTGGGGCAACGACCCGTTGCCGGCACCGGCCGGCGTGGGCGATGCCCGGGTGTATGGGGCGCCGTCGGCGGCGGCCGCCAACCTCGATGCGGTGCCGCTCGCAGGAGTTCCCGCCGTCGCCGACGTGGTGCCACCGCGCGTCGATAGCGATCCGGCGACGCTGGTCGTGCAAGGGGAAGTGCGCAACGGCGGCAAGCCGTTCCCGGGGCTCGCGCTCGAGCTGCAGTGGTTCGCCGGTTTCGCAGCGACCGGCACGCCAGAGACGTCGTTCGCGATCGTCGTCGACGGCGACGGCAACTTCCGCTGGCAGGGTGCGCGGCGCCTCGAACCGGGAGTGGTGCAGGTCGTGACGACGCGACCAGAAGTGAAGTTGTGGTGCACGCCGGAGCTCGTCTTGCCCGAGCAGGCGCTGGCGAAGCTGCCGTGCACGGTGCAGGTGCTCGATCGCATCCTGTTCGGCCGAGTGCTCGATCGCCGCAATGCGCCGATCGAAGGCGCTGCGCTGTCGATCAACGGTTGGGCCGAGACGAAGGCGATCTCGAACGCCGACGGGCGCTACGAGATGCGCGTGCCGGCACCGGGCTATCCGCTGCTGGTGCACGCGAAGAACCACGCCGATCGCCTGATCGAAGGGTTCCTGCCGGCGGACGTGCCGCGGCACGAGTTCGACGTCGTGCTCGACGACGGCGGCACGATCGCCGGTGTCGTCGTCGACGACGCGGGGCAACCGATGGCCGGCGCGTCGGTGCGCGCGTCGGGCTTCGGGCCTCCGGTCGACACCGCGGCCGACGGTCGCTTCGTCGTCGGTGGCCTGGCGCTCGCCGACGACCACGAGATCGTCGCGACGAAGACGGGCTGGCAACGCGCGTCGACGACCGCCCGCGCCGGCGCGAACGACGTCCGGCTCGTGCTCACGCCGGGCCGCACGATCCAGCTGCGCGTCGTCGACCAGGAGACGAAGCCGCTGGTCGGTGCGACCGTGCACCTGGTGCTGAACACCTACACGGGCTGGCAACGCGTTGGCTACACGGTCGCGGACGGTCGGCTGGCGCTCGCCGACCTGCCCGACCACGATGTCGAAGTCGTCGTGCAGCGTCCGGGGCACGTGACGGTGCGGCGGCCGATCCCAGCCTCGGACTCCGCGCAGGAAGTAGTGGTGCAGCTGGCCCGCGGCTACGCGATTGCCGGACAGGTCGTCGATGGCGCCGGCAAGCCGGTCGCCAGGGCTTCGATCTACTGCGAAAGGCGCGAGGCGCCGATGGCGAGCCGTTCGGTCGGGTCGCGCAGTACTACGGATGCCGACGGTCGGTTCGAGGTCGAGGGTCTGCCGCCGGAGGCGTGCACCCTCTATGCGCACCATGCCGACTACCGCCGCGCCGAGTTCGCGTTCATCGGCGGCACCGTCCCGCAGACGACCGTGCAGATGCAGCCGGCCCCGTCGTTCACTGGTCGGGTCGTCGACGGCGCGACCGGCGCGCCGCTGGCCGCGTTCATCGTCGCGGTGCAACCGAGCCGCGAACCGCTGGTGTTTGGCATCGATCCGGAGGCGTTCCAGGCCGCGGACGGCCGGTTCCGGTTGCGGCACTGGCGGCTGCCCACCGGCGTGCCGGTGACAGTGATGGTGACCGCGAACGGCTTCGCCGGCGCGACGTTCACGACCGAAGCGCAAGCGGCGCCACCCGACGATCAGAACGTCGTGCGGTTGTTCGCCGGCGTGCGCGTCGAAGGGGTCGTACGCGATCCGGCGAACGACCAACCTGTGGCCGGGGTCACGGTTGAGTTGATGACTCCGGCGAGCGGGTTCCGACCCAACGAAGGTCCGGTGACCGACGCGAGCGGGAGCTTCGCGATCGCCGACGTGGCGGTCGGCGAGCACCGGCTGCGGCTGCAGCACGCGGAACGCCCCGAGGCGGTGTTCGGGCCGTTCCTGGTCGGGCCCGGTCCGGGGGTGATGCAGGTCAAGCCGACGATGGGCAGCGGCGTCGCGCTGCGTGGCCGCGTCACCGGGCCGGCCGATGTGGCCGGGCTCGAAGTGCACGCCTACCGCGACGACGGCAAGTCCGTCGAGACGAAGGTGCGCGCCGATGCGACGTTCGAACTGCGCGGCCTCGGCGCTGGGCCGACGCGGTTGACGATCTCGGAAGGGACGTCGCGCATGCGCACGTTGCGCGTCGTGGTCGGTGATCGCGATGTCGACGGCGTGGTGTTCGCGCTGCGGTCGGGAGCGGGGGCCGTGCGGATCACGGTCGATGGTGCGGCGAGCGGCACGGTGTCGGTGCGGCGCCTCGACGCGGCGGCTCTCGAGGACACGTCCGACATGGTGCGGTTCGTCGATGGGGCCGCGTTGGTCGACGGCCTGGCACCGGGACGCTACCGGGTCTCCGCGAGTGCGGCCGAGGCCCAACTGCGCGGTGTGGTCATAGTCGACGTGCCGGCCGGTGAGGTCGCGGTGCGGGTTGAGTGCCGTTCGCCGCGGTGAGGTGCGCCTCGGCACAGGCGACATCTTGTTCGTGACGGAATAGCGGCCGCACCGGCCCCGTCGACGCGCCGCATGGAAGTGACCGTGGTCGACGGCGACCTGTTCGCCCAGGACGTCGACGTGCTGGTGCACGCGTGGCATCGCAACCTGCTGCCGCGGTGGTTGTGGTGGCTGTCGTTCTGGGCCTCGCGCGAGCTCTGGCACCACGCCGGCAGTGCACCGTTCCGTGAACTCGCGAGGCACGGCCCGATGGCGCTCGGCAGCGCCGTGTCGACCTCGGCGGGCCGCCTGCCGCACCGCGCGATCGTCCACGTCGCCGTCGTCGGCCTGCTCGGGTTTGCGACCGAATCGTCGATCCGGGCCGCGGTGCGCAACGCGATCGCCGTGGCACGGCGGGGCGGGGCGCGTTCGGTGGCGATGCCGCTGGTTGGCGCCGTGTTCGGGGCGCGCCGGCCGGACAAGGTGCGCCAGTGGATCACGGCGGAACTCGGCCGTGCGCCGTTCGCCGGCGAAGTGCGGCTGGTGGCCTCGCACCCGCGACCGAAGACGGTTCTGGCGCAGATCGCCGACGCCGTTGCCGTGCCGCTGCTGGCCGCGCCGTTCGCGCTCGAGTACTGCGTGGGGTCGGGCGCGTCCGCGGATCGACGTTGGTTGCCGTACGCGGGATTGCTGCTCGCCGGGGTGTGCGCCGCGGTGGCGGCGCGGAGGGAACGATCGCCGCGCACGCGCCGCCTGGTGTGGCTCGGCTTGCTGTGCGGCCTGTCGCTCGCCGTAATCCCAGCCCGAGCGTGACGCGTTCGCGCCGCAATCGCGCGCCGTGCTTGACCGCGGCCACGGCCATCGGAACCATGCTCGCCCTTCCTTCGAGGTCGTCATGCAAACCGTCAGTGTCAAGCAAGCGCTCGCCGGCCAGGTCGCCGTCGGTTCCAAGGTCGAGATCCGTGGCTGGGTGCGAACCCGCCGCGACAGCAAGGCCGGCATCTCGTTCGTGCAGGTCACCGACGGGTCGTGCCAGGGCACGCTGCAGGTCGTGGCGCCGAACACGCTGGCGAACTACCAGGACGGCGTGCAGAAGCTGTCGGCCGGCGCGTCGCTGATTGCGAAGGGCACGCTGGTCGCGAGCCAGGGCAAGGGCCAGTCGGTCGAGATCCAGGCCGACGCCGTCGAGATCTGCGGGCTCGTCGACGATCCCGAGACCTACCCGATCCAGCCGAAGGAGCACACGCTCGAGTTCCTGCGCGAACAGGCGCACCTGCGGCCGCGCACCAACACGTTCGGCGCCGTGGCGCGCATCCGCCACGCGGCGTCGTTCGCGATCCACCAGTTCTTCACCCAGGAAGGCTTCTTCTGGGTCAACACGCCGATCATCACCGCCGCCGACGCCGAAGGTGCTGGCCAGATGTTCCGCGTCAGCACGCTCGATGTGCACAACCTGCCGAAGACCGACGCCGGCAAGGTCGACTGGAAGAAGGACTTCTTCGGCAGCGAGACGTTCCTGACCGTGTCGGGCCAGCTCAACGTCGAGGCCTACTGCCTCGCGCTGTCGAAGGTCTACACCTTCGGGCCGACGTTCCGCGCCGAGAACAGCAACACGACGCGTCACCTCGCCGAGTTCTGGATGATCGAGCCGGAGATCGCGTTCGCCGACCTCGCCGCCGACGCCGATCTCGCCGAGCGCTTCCTGAAGCACGTGTTCCAGTACGTGCTGGCCGAACGCGCCGACGACCTGAAGTTCTGCGACGAGCGCATCCAGAAGGGCGTGATCGCGCGGCTCGAGACGTTCCTGCAGCAGTCGTTCGAACGCATCGACTACACCGCGGCGATCGACATCCTGCAGAAGGCCAAGAAGAAGTTCGACTACGCGCCGCAGTGGGGCATGGACCTGCAGACCGAGCACGAACGCTACCTGTGCGAGGAGCACGTCGGCCGGCCGGTGGTGGTGATGAACTACCCCGAGGCGATCAAGGCGTTCTACATGCGCAGCAACCCGGATGGCCGCACCGTCGCGGCGATGGACATCCTGGCGCCGGGCATCGGCGAGATCATCGGCGGCAGCCAACGCGAGGAACGCCTCGACGTGCTCGACGCGCGCATGAAGAAGATGGGGCTCGTGCCCGAGCACTACTGGTGGTACCGCGACCTGCGCCGCTACGGCACGGTCCCGCACGCCGGCTTCGGCCTCGGCTTCGAGCGGTTGCTGGTCTACATCTGCGGTCTGGCCAACATCCGCGACGCGATCCCGTACCCGCGCGTGCCGGGCTTCGCGACGTTCTAGGTCGCTCGCCGCGCGCGAGTCGTCGTTCCGTCGCCGACGCGCAGGCTGGTGGCGTTGCTCGGCCGCCGGTGCCGAGTGCACCGACGCCGTCGAACTCGACGGTGATGGGGAGCACGACCGGTGCGTCGAACAGCTGCGCCTGGGCCATTGCGGGGAGCGCCATGGCGATGGCGGCCGTGACGGATGCGAGTGGACGATGGGACTTGGTTCTCCTCGGGCACGTGGCGACGCGGGCGTCAGGATACCTTTGGCGCCGCTGCATGAACGTCCACTGGGTGCTTCCGTGTGTCACGGGTGTCGCCAATGCCGGTGTCTGGGTGCTGGCCGCGATGGCGTGGCCGGACCTGCCGCCGCGCATCCCGATCCACTTCGATCTCGCCGGCTACGCCGACGGTTGGACGGAGACGGGTGTGCTGGCCTGGTTCGCATTGCCAGCACTCGGCACGGTGCTCGCGGCGGTGTTCGGTTGGTTCCTGCCGAGGTGGATGGTTCGTCTGGCGCGCGCGAACTCACCTTGGCTCAACGTGCCGCACAAGGCGAAGTTCATGGCGTTGCCGGTCGAGGCGCGCGACCGGGCGGTGCGGGCGCCGATGGCGTGGTTGCACGCGATCGCGGGCTGCGTGCAGGGGTTGCTCGGCTGGCTCGTGTGCGGCAGCGCGCGGGTCGCGGACGGGCGATGGGACGTGCTGCCGAGCTGGCCGGGGTTCGCGGTTCTGGCGGTGCTGCTCGGCTGCGCGGTGGCACTCGCGGTCTCCGCCTCGCGCGCGGTGCGACGCGAGGCTTCGAACTTGGCTCAGTAGCCGGCGACCAGGGACAGGCCGTTCGACATCGTGACTTGGCCGCTTGGGTGCAGGACGAGGGTCTGCGCGTGCAGGCAGACTCCGGCGAGGAACGGCCAGTGGGAAATGTCGAGGCCCAAGGTGGCCGTCGGAACTGCAGGCGGCGCTGGCGCGGGTGGGCGGTTGATGCGCGCGGTGGCTACGGCCCGAGGCCGCCGGGCAGATCCGGCTCGTCGTGCGGCGGGAACAGCACCTTCTTGAAGCACCAGAACGTGAGGGCCGACACGCTGCCGATCGACAGCAGCATGAACGTCCAGCCGAGGGGCGTGAGGGTTGCGAGCATGGGTGGTTCTCCGTTCAGTCGGCAGCGGGTTGCAGGCCGTCGAGGTCGCGGCCTTCGCGGCGCCAGCGTTTGGCGCCGGCCGCGGTGATCGCGAGCAGCGCCACGATGGTGACGATCAGGAAGACCCAGGTGAGGCGCGCCGCACCCGGGCTCTCGACGTCGACGCCGACCACGATCGGGTAGGTCTTGGAGTTGGTGCCGTCGCTCACCGCGAGTTCGAACTTCACGTCGAAGTTCTTGGCGTTCGCCGGCTCCTGGAACGGGAACGACGGCGCCTTGGCCTTTGCGTCGCTGAGGGTGACCGGTGGACCGTCCACCTGCTTCCACGAATAGGTGCGCTTCGGTTCGTCGGGGAAGTCGTTGCCGATCTGCCGGTGCGTCTTGAGGTCGGCCTTGGCCGTCGTCGACACCTTGCCGAGCAGGGTGTCGATGTAGCCCGGCATGTTGTTGGTGCAGAAGCCGATCAGGATCACGAACAGGTAGGCCGGCGCCACGTACTTGATCACGAACTGGAAGAACTTCGGGATGCGCATCTGCGCCCCCTCGTGCGCCTCGGCGATGCCGCGGTCGAGTCCGAAGATCCAGCCGAACGCGACGATCTGCACCGCCGCGACGACCATGATGAACACCGAGCCGACCCAGAAGTCGATCGTGTCCAGCGCGGTGAGGCCCTTGCTGTACCACAGCACGAAGGCATTGCCGGCGAGGCCCCAGAGGGTCACCAGCGTCGTCGACTTGACCTTGTCGATGCCGAGCGCTTCCTCGAAGAACGCCTTGGTCGGCTGCAGCATCGACAGCGAACTGGTGATCGCCGCGAGGAACAGGATCAGGAAGAACGCGGCGCCGAAGAAGTTGCCGCCGGGCATCTGCGCGAACACCATCGGCAGCGTCTTGAAGCCGAGGCTCATCGAGCCGCCGGTGGCCTGCGAGGTGAGGAACGCGCCGACGAACACGACCGATGCCGTCACCGTGATCAGGCCGCCGAGCACGACTTCGAAGAACTCGTTGGTGGCCGATGCGGTGAGCCCGCTGAGCACCACGTCGTCCTTCTTCTTCATGTAGCTGGCGTAGTTGATGATCACGCCGAAGCCGACCGACAGGCTGAAGAAGATCTGGCCCGTGGCGGCGACCCAGGTCTTGAAGTCGGTCAGCTTCTCGAAGTTCGGATTCCAGAGGTAGCCGAGGCCGTCGTTCACGGTCTGGCCGACGGTCGCCGCCGGGGCGTCAAGGGTCAAAACACGCAGCAGGATGACCAGGCCGAGCAGGGCCATCACCGGCATCGCGTACTTGCACACCGTCTCGATGCCCTTGGACAGCCCGCGGTAGACGAACCAGACGTTGAGCACCACCGTGATGCCGAACGCCAGCAGCACCGGGTGCATGCCGTTCGCGCCGGTGAACAGCGCGCCGTGTTCGGCGGCGCCGACGACGTCACCGAAGAAGCCGTGCGTGGTCGGCACCTGCGCGTCGATGACGTCGGAGCCGGCAACGACGCCGATGCCGCCGGTGCAGTACTTCCAGAAGTAGTAGAGGCACCAGCTCTCGATCAGCACGTAGTAGAAGTAGACGCCGAGCGGGATCAGCACCCCGAACATGCCGGCGTAGCGGCCCCACGCGCCCTTGCACCAAACCCCGAGGATCGCCGGGGCCGAATGGAAGCCCTTGCGCCCGCCGTAGCGACCCATCGCCCACTCCGCCCAGCCGATCGGGATGCCGACCAGCACGAGGGCCAGGAAGTAGGGGATCATGAAGGCGCCGCCACCGTTCTCGGCGGCATTGCCGGGGAAGCGGAGGAAGTTGCCGAGGCCGACGGCGGAGCCGGCGACGGCGAGAATGACACCGAGGCGCGAGCCCCACTGTTGTTGCTGCGGTGCGTTCGACATGCGGCAGCGGCGCGTTTGCGCCGTTCGAGAGGAGTGGCGGCGGGATGGTCGCGCGCTGCTCGCGACGATGCAACCGACCCGTCGCGAAACCAGTGTCGCGTTCGCGTGACGCTCGCCCGCCTGCGGTTGGCGTTCGTCGCGTTCGCGCGCGGCGACGGGATCGGACCGGCAATCGGTCGTTGCCTGTCCCCATGGGCTCGCTACCGTGCCGACCGCACCGGTTGCGTCGGAGCAGCCCACGCCTCCCCGAAGGCCTCGCCTCCGCCACGCCACTCGTGTCCGTCGAGGAATCGAAACCATGAGCCTGTTCCGCAAGAAGTCGATCGATGCCCTGTTGGCGCACGCCAACAATTCCCGGCACGGTCTGCAGCGCACGCTCGGCCCGGGCAGCCTGGTGGCGCTGGGCATCGGCGCGATCATCGGCGCCGGACTGTTCGTGCGCACGGCCGACGCTGCCGGGCACGTGGCCGGTCCGGCGGTGATGCTCTCCTTCGTGATCGCCGCGGTCGGCTGCCTGTTCGCCGGCCTGTGTTACGCCGAGTTCGCGGCGATGATCCCGATCTCCGGCAGCGCCTACGCCTACTCGTTCGTGACGATGGGCGAACTCGTCGCGTGGATCATCGGCTGGGCGCTCGTACTCGAATACGCGCTCGGCGCAGCGACGGTCTCGATCGCCTGGAGCGAGTACCTCAACAAGCTGTTCGACGGGGCGATCCCGTTCGCCTGGTGCCACTCGCCGTGGGACCCGGCCGGACCGAACGGCGAGCACGGGCTCTGCAACGTGCCGGCACTGCTGATCCTGGCGATCCTGACCGGCATCCTGATCAAGGGCACCAAGGAGTCGGCGCTGGTCAACGCGATCATCGTGTTCGTCAAGGTCGCGATCGTGCTGTTGTTCATCGTGGTCGGCTGGCAGTTCGTGTCGGTCGACAACCACACGCCGTTCTTCATCGCCGCCGACGATCCAACCACCGAGCAGATCCGGGCAAAGGCCCTCGGCCAGCCGCTGCCGGAGGGCCATCGGGGCTTCCTGGAGTACGGCTGGGGCGGCGTGCTGCGTGGCGCCAGCATCGTGTTCTTCGCGTTCATCGGCTTCGACGCGGTGTCGACCGCCGCCCAGGAGGCCAAGAAGCCCGAACGCGACATGCCGATCGGCATCCTGGGGTCGCTCGTCGCCTGCACGATCCTCTACGTCCTGTTCGGCCACGTGTTGACCGGGGTCGCCAACTGGCAGGAGTTCGTCACCTCGGGCAAGGAGGCGTCGGTCGCGTTCGCGATCCAGGCCCACATGCCGGGCTACGGCTGGCTGGCGACCAGCGTGACCGTCGCGATCCTGGCCGGGTTCTCGTCGGTGATCCTGGTGATGCTGCTCGGCCAGAGCCGAGTGTTCTTCTCGATGGCCCACGACGGGCTCTTGCCGCGCGTGTTCAGCGACCTGCACCCGCGCTTCCGCACGCCGTACAAGGCGAACTTGTTGCTGTTCGTCCTGGTGGGGGCCTTCGGTGGCTTCGTGCCGGGCAGCGTCGCCGGCGACCTGACCTCCTTCGGCACCCTGCTCGCGTTCGTGCTGGTGTCGGCGGGCATCCTGGTGATGCGCCGGAGCAATCCCGGCATGGCCCGCCCGTTCCGCACGCCGTTCGTGCCGCTGGTGCCCGTGCTCGGCGTGCTCGTCTGCGGTGGCATGCTCGTCGCGATCGATCCAGAAACACAACTCGTGGCTCTGGGTTGGATGGCGTTCGGCCTGCTGATCTACTTCGCCTACAGCCGTCACCACAGCCATCTCAAGCACTCCTGAACGAAGCGCCATGG
Source organism: Planctomycetota bacterium (assembly GCA_016794485.1). Taxonomy (GTDB): domain Bacteria; phylum Planctomycetota; class UBA1135; order UBA1135; family UBA2386; genus UBA2386. Next base: position 7,105 of record JAEUHV010000254.1, on the reverse strand, counting down.
CCAGTTCGAAGTCGAAACGTCGCCACCCCAACTCCGTCCTGTTGACCGTCCAGAGCGTGCCGCGTTCGGCCCGGTTCTACGAGGAGAAGCTCGGCTTCACGTTGTCCGAGTCGTTCCCGCCGGAGAAGCCGGTGTGGGCCAGCCTGGTGCTCGATGGCCAGGCGGTGATGCTCGGTGAACTGCCGTCGCTCGCGGAGGCGCGGCAGCTGGGCATGGACCAGGAAGAGATCGAGGTGCTGAAGCAGGATGCACGCGCGTTCGCACGCGGGGCGCCGGGCGTCGGTGCTTCGTGCTACCTGATGGTGAAGAACGTCGACGCGTTCGCGAAGAAGCTGAAGCAGCGCCGCGTGAAGCCGCTGCTGCCGCCGAAGACGCAGTTCTACGGCGTGCGCGAACTGCAGGTCGAAGACCTCGACGGCTACCGCCTCGTGTTCTATTCGCCGGCGAAGCCGCCGGCGGCCGAGACGCCGACCGCCGACGCGTGATGGCCGCTGTGTGGCGAGCGGCCCTTGGTGCCGATCGTCTTCGCGCGTAGCCTGCCGGAACGCGACCCACCCTCGGTCGCGAGGTGCCCGTTCGTTCCGGAGGCCACGCTGTGAGACTCGCTGTCCGTTGCGTTCCGATCCCCGTCGTTCTCGCTGCCCTCGCGCCGTCGCTGCGGGCCCAGTGGGCGACCTTCGTCGACCAGACCTCGACACGGCTCGTCGCCACGCCCGCGCTCGGTGCGACCGACCCGCAGGAGAAGGACTATGCGTTCGCCGACTTCGACCAGGACGGCGACACCGACCTGGTCTGCGTGCGCAAGCAGCCGGCGACGTCGACCGGGCACTTCCCGAACGTGCTGTTCATGAACGAGGCCGGCGTGCTGACCGATCGCACCCAGCAGTACGCGAGCGCGTCGTTGGTGGCCGCCAGCCAGGGCATGCTCGACTCGACCAACGACCGTGACGTGGTCGCCGTCGACGTGAACGGCGATGGCTGGATCGACCTGGTCACGTGCACGACGCTCACCGTCGGCCAGCCGCAGTACATCCGCGTCCCGCGCGTCTACGTGAATCGCGGCGACGACCTCGCCGGCAACTGGCAGGGATTCCTGTACGACGACCCGCTGCGCATCGACGACATGGCGGCTGGAACGTCCTGGAACGGCGAGCACCGCTTCTGCGCGGTCGCGGCCGGCGACGTCGACAACGACGGCGACCAGGACCTGTTTTTCGGCGACTACGACCGCGGCACGGTTTCGATCGACGTGAACGACCGCCTGCTGCTGAACAACGGGGCCGGCTGGTTCACCGACGTCACCGCGACGCACCTGCCCGGCGCGTTGTCGCAGTCGAACTTCGTCACGCGCGCGGTGCTGACCGATTTCGACCTCGACGGCCGCCTCGACATCGGCCGCAACAACGTGTCGGTGGTGGACGTGACCTACAACGACGGCCCCGGCGGCCCGGGCCATTTCCAGACCCGACAGCAGTGCTACGCCGGCGCCGCGTACCACTTCAACGCCGGCGACCTCAACAACGACAACCTGCCGGACCTCGTCATCAGCGACGACGGCCAGGATCGCTTCGTGCTGCACACCGGCGTGGCCGGTGGAGTGGCGACCTGGGGGGCGACCCAGGCGTTCAGCTACATCGGCGGCGGCGCCGACGACGGGTTCGGCAGCACCAGCCACATCGTCGACCTCAACAACGACGGGTGGCGCGACGTGCTGATCACCGACTTCGACGTCGACGTGACCGGTTGTGCCCGCCGTACGCACATCTTCCGCAACCTCGGCAACGCGCCGAACGTCTCGCTGCAGGAGCAGATGGTCGGCAACGCCGTGTGCGGCATCCCGGTGGCCGAGCTCGCCGGCACGTTCGACATCGCGGTGTTCGACATCGACGGCGACGGCTGGAAGGACATGGTCGTCGGACGCTGCACCGGCACTCAGGTGTGGATGAACGTGCCGCCGGCCGGCGTCGCGTTCAGCTATCCGAACGGCCTCCTGCCGGCCTTCACGCCGGTCAACGCCCCGCAGACCGTCGACGTGCAGGCGACCGCGACCGGGACCACGGTGCTGCAGCCCGGCAGTGGGCGCGTGCACTGGTCGGTGAACGGTGCGGCCTGGCAGCAGGCGCCGATGCTGGCGTTGGGCGGCGGCCTCTACCGCGCGGTCCTGCCGGTGCTGCCGAACTGCACCGACAACCTGCAGTACTACGTGAGCGTCGACGACGCGACGGCGACGACGTGGCGCGATCCGCCGGCCGCCCCGGCCGGGGCCTACGCCACGGCCGCCGGCGTCGGCATGGCCACGATCTACGAAACCGGCTTCGAGGCACCCGTCGACGGCTGGCAGGTCGTGAACACGAACCTCGCCGCCGGTGCTTGGGAGATCGCGACGCCCAACTTCACGATCTCCGGCAGCCAGCTCGCGGCGCCGCACATCGACGCCGAGAACTCGCCCGGCACGACGAAGTGCTGGCTCACGATGAACGGTCCGGTGAACGGCAGCGCCGCGTTGTACGACGTCGACGGCGGCCCGACCGACCTGATCTCGCCGCCGCTGTACTTCGCCGGTTCCGACGGCTTCATCAGCTACCGCCGCTGGTACTTCTCGAGCACCGTCGAGGACCGGTTCGAGGTCGCGGTGTCGGGCGACGGCGTCAACTGGGTGCCGGTCGAGAGCGTCGTCGGCTGGGGCAACAACCAGTGGCTGCAGCGTTCGTTCCGGGTCGGCAGCTACATCACGCCGACCGCCGGCGTGCGGGTGCGCTTCCGCGTGTCCGACAACCCGAACAACTCGGTGGTCGAAGCCGCGATCGACGTGTTCAAGGCGGAGGTGTTCACCTGCACACCCTGCCAGCAGGAAATCGCGTTGGCGACTTCGGGCCAGGGCCGGTTGTCCGTATGTGGCGGCAGCCTCGCGACGACGCCGGTCGTGACCATGCTGGCGGTGAGCCTGCCGCAGTCGGGCAGCGGCCTCCTGCTGTTCGACCTGCCGCTGCTGCCGACGCCTTGGGCGGGCGGCGCGCTGCTGTCGCCGGCTCCGATCGTGCTCGGACCGATCCAGACGGATGCCAACGGTGTGTTCGCGGCGTTGCTGCCGATCGGCGGGCTGCTGCCGCCGGGCTTCGCGCTGCACACGCAGGTCGTGTACGACAGTGCGCCGCTGCCGTTCGGGTTCGGCCAGACGAACGTCGTCAAGCTGCAATGGTGAACGGGAACTTCGTCGCGCCTCGCTAGCAGCGGGGCCGCGTCGGCGTCCACGGTGCGCATGCGCTCGACCTTCCTGCTGGTGCTGTCGCTGCTGGTCCTGGCCACGGTGGGCGGCTGGATGTTGCTCCATCCGGGGCCGGCGGTGGCACCGGCGGTGGATCCCGCCGACGGCAGCTCCGGTCGCGTCGTCGCGGGTGGCGACCGCGGCGACCCGTACCCGGGAAGTGCCGTGGCGTCGCCTGACGCGGACGCGGCCGCCGCGTCCGCAGGCCGCGTTCCTCGCGCGGGCATGGACGGCACGATCCGCGGAGTCGTGACCCGGTGGGATGGCGCGCCGTGTGCGGGGGCCGTGGTCCGGGCCGAAGCGTCGGGACTCGACGAGTTCACGTTCCTCGATGCCGCGGTGCGAAGTCGTGTCGTTGTGGCCAGCACCACGGCTGGCGCCGACGGCGGCTACGCGCTGGCGGTGACGGCGGGACGGCCGCACCTGGTTCGCGCCGAAGCCGCTGGCCTCGCTCCCGCGGCGCGTGGTCTCTGCCGAGCGGGTGCGCGCGCCGACTTCGTTCTGTATCCGGCCGCGGCGCTCGCCGGTGTCGTCGCCGACGAACGGCGGCAGCCGGTGCCCGACACCCGGATCCTCGTGCAGTGTGGCGGTGTGCGCAGCGAAGCGACCACGGGGCCGGACGGGAGCTACCGGATCGGAGGCCTGCCCCCGGGCGAAGCGACCGTCGACGTGGTGCCCACCTTGCATGCTGCGCCGCGCGCGGCCGAGCTCGCCCTGGTGGCGGGTGCGGTCACCCGGCACGACGTCGTGTTGCTCGACGGCGCGATCATCACCGGCAAGGTGCTGGACGATGCGACCCGTGCCGGCGTGGCCGATGCCGAGGTTCGCGAAGGCACGGCCGGGCGCACCGTGCGCACCGGGCCCGACGGTGCGTTCGTGCTGCGTGGCTTCGCGACGCGCGCGCAGCATTCGTTGAGCGTGCGTGCCGTTGGCTATGCGCCGACCGAAGCGATCGTGCAGCGGCACATCGACGGCACGCTCCGTCTGCTGGCCGAAGTCGAGATCGGCCTGGTCCGCGGCCACGGCCTGCGCGGTCGGGTCGTCGATGCCGCGGGTGCGCCGTTGGCTGGTGTCTACGTTGCCGCGGCGGCGGCCGACCAGGGCGGCGTCGACGGCTGGTTCCGATCCGACTGGCAGAGCCAACGCAGCGGCGCAGACGGGCGGTTCCAGTTCGCCGGATTGCGCCCGGGCCTGCCGTACGAAGTGGTGCTGGTGCGGGCTGGGTTCGGGGCCGCGGTCGTGGCGGCGCCGGGCCCGGCGGCCGGCAGCTCCGTGGTCGACCTCGGCGACTTGCAGTTGCAGGCGGGCGGGGTCGTCGCGGGCACGCTGGTCGACGAACACGGCGTCGCCGTCGCCGGCCAGGAAGTGCTGCTCGCCGGGACCAACGCCGATCGCTGGCGGCTGGTCGGCACGCCTCCCGCCGACGACTACCGCGCGCTCGACCCGTACGTCGCCAACCGCCGCGCCCTCAGCGACGAGGCCGGCAGGTTCCAGTTCGTCGACGTGGCGGCGGGCGACTACCGCGTGCATTGCCAGCGCCCGGATCGCAGCAAGCCCGCGGAGGCCGCGGTGGCGGTCGTCGCCGGTGGGGTCGCCGAAGTCCGGCTGGCGCTGTTCGTCGGCTTCGAACTCGCCGGGAAGGTCACGGTGTGCGACGGCGGCCCGTTGCCGAAGTGCTACTGCTCGGTCGACCCCGAGGACGGCCAGACGACGTCGGCCGACGTCGAGGTGCGCAGCGACGGCACGTTCGTCGCCACCGGGCTGCAGCGCGGCAACTACCAGGTGACCGTGTATCCGTACGGCAGCGACACCGACACCGCACGCGGCCGGCTGTTCCAGTCGCGCGAGTTCGCGCACGTCGCCGCCGGTACGCGCGGCTTCGTCGGGGAAGTACCGGTGCTCGGCCTCGTCCAGGGCAGCCTGCGCACCGCCGACCAGATGCCGGCGGTCGGTTGCTTCCTGGTGCTGCACGACGGTGCGGCGACGGTCGCATCGACGGCGATCGGGCCGAACGGAGCCTTCGCGCTGCATGCGCCGCGCGACGGCCGGACGCTGCGCCTGTATGCGCTGCGCGACTGGGACGGCCTCGGCGAAGCGCCGCTCGCGAGCGCCCTGCTCGCGTGCGACACCGCGGCCGGCGCCGATCCGCTCGACCTCGTGCTGCCGCGTCAGTGAGCGCTGCGCAGGCCGTCGCGCAAGCGCGCTGCCGACACGGCCGCCGGAACCGAGTTGATGTACATGTCGCCGCCGAGTTCCAGGCCGGCCATCTGGCCGGTGCGCGGCTGCAGTTCGAAGTGCCAGTGCAGACGACGCCCGGGGGCGCGATGCAACCAGAGGTTGAACGCCGGGCGGCCCAGCCCGCGCGCCACCGCGGTGAACAGCGCGTGCAACGCCGTCGCCAGCGAGTCCAGGTCGGTGGTGAGGAAGTCGTCGTCGCAGCGCGTCGGCAGCAGCCACGTCTCGTGCGGCAGCTTCGGCGGCTCCGGGGCCAGGACCACGTGCGCCGCCGAACGGAACACGAGCCGCCCTTCGGCCTCGGCCGCCGTCAGCGTCGTGCACCATGGGCAGTGCGGCAACGCGTGGGCCGTCGTCACTTCGAGTTGCAGGCGCGGCGGCAGGTCGTCGAGCCCCAGCAACTGCGAGTGGTTGTGCGCGATCGACGCCCCGGCAAGGGCGCCGACGTTCTTGAACAGGAACGCACAGGCGACGCCGGGCCGCCGTTCGATCGCGCGCACGCGTCGTTGCCACAGGTCGAGGCACACGCGCCACGCGGTGACGTCGAGATCGGCCGGCTGCTCGTGGTGGCGCGCGCCTTCGGCGACCACTTCGTGGTGGGTGCACGCGGGAAACTTGTTGGGAAAGGCGCGGGCCGACCAACCCGGCGCGTCGGCACGGGATTCCGCGGTGCGCACGGCGTCGACTTCGGGCGGGGTCTCGGCTTCGTTGCCTGGGCAGAACGGACAGGCGCTGGGCGAGCCGGCGCCCGTCGTGTGCATGGGCCGCTTCTGGCGCAGCGGCGCCATCAGGATCGGCCGGCCCGTGGTCGGGTCGATGACCCGACGCGGTTCGTCGGGCGTCGTCACGGCGCCTCCGGCGGCGGATCGGTCGGACCGCTGCCGTCGCGCACGATGAACGCGTGGTCGAGCACTTCGCCCAGTGGTCGCGGCGGCTTGCCCGCGGTTCCATAGACGCGCAGCTTCGTGCGCAGTGTCACCGTGCTGCCCGGGGTGAAATGCAGGCACCGCTCGCCGTGCACGAAGGACTCGCCGGTCGCCGCCGGCGAGCAGGTCAGGGTGCAGACGAGCACTTCGTCGCCGCTGGCCGGCACCCGCAGGCGGCCGTGGCCGGGCACCACGCATTCCGCGACCACGTCGTGGTCCGCGAACGGCGGCGGGGTGGCCGGCGGCAGGTTCGAACACGCGGCGACGAGGCTGGCGCACGCCGACCACGTGGCCGGTAGGATCCGGCGATGGCGTCCGGCATCGCTGTGCGCGGCAACGTGCTCGCCGTGACGTGGTCCTCGGTGGCAGGGCATGTGTTCCTGTTCGATCTCGATGCGCAGCAACGCGTGGCGGCGTGGACGCTGCCGCCGGGGTCGCGAGGCTACTGCGACGCGGCAGGTGTCGCCATGGACGAGCACTACCACGTGTTCGTCGCCGACACGAACAACGACCGCATCTGCCACTGCAATGCGTTCGGACGGCACCTCGGCGACTTCGGAGTGCCGCCGCCCGACGATGGGGACGCCGGCCGCGACCGGGTCGGGGTGCTCGACCGGCCGCATGCCCTGGCGTTGTGGGGCGACGTGCTGTTCGTCGCTTGCGGCGAGCAGCCGCGTCG
>JAEUHV010000190.1 GCA_016794485.1 Planctomycetota bacterium | reverse complement strand
ATCAGCCCTTGAAGAGCATGTCGTCGGTCGGAAGGCCCTGGACCTTCTTGACCCGCGGTGCAGCGTTCGTGCGCGTCTCGACGATCAGCTGATCGCTCGGCTTGAAGATGATCGTCTCCTTGTTGGCGACGTCGATGCTCTCACCGGTGAGCGGGTGCTTGTAGGCGCGGCCCTTGCGGATGCGCCGTTCGAAGGTGCCGAAGCCCTTCACCGCCACCTTGCCCCGGCCGCGCAGCAGATCGCTGACCGCGTCGAGAACGGCGTCGAGCACTCGGGCCGCCGTGCGCCGCGGAACGTTCAGTTCCTCGGCGACCTTGTCGGCCAAGATCCCCTTGTTGGCCTGTCGGCCGAAGTCCTCGGCAGTCGCCGCGGCCTTGCCCGTCGCCTGGTCCATGCGATCCATCGCATCCTGCTTCGTCGTGCGGGTCATCCCTGATATCCCCTGTTTCCCGTTGCCTGTTGATGGGTGTGTGCCCACCTGATTCCCAGATATCCCCTTCAGTTCTTCGCGGCCTGCGGCGCCGGTTTTCCGTCCCCGACATATCGTTCGAGTCCGGACACCAGCTTCGCGAGGTAGCGCGCGGCGACGCTGCCGGGGAAGACTTCGCTGAACGGCGCGCGCTTCAAAACGGCGCCCTCAACGGAGCTATCTTCCGGCAGCAGCCCGAGCCAGTTGAGGTCGAACCCCAAAAAGCGCTCGGTGCATCCCTTCAGCTTGAGGAACACCTGTTCGGCTTCCTCCGGCGAACGGACGCGATTGACGACGCAGTGGATCGGCTTCTTGTAGCCGTCCTGTACGACGACCTTCACGATGCCGTAGGCATCCGCGATCGCCGCGAAGTTGCTCGTGGTCACCAGCACGGTGTGGTCGGCGATCGACACGAAGTCGGTGACACCCTTCGAGACGCCGGCACCGGTGTCGAGGATGATCACGTCGCAGAAGGGGCTCAGCTCCTCGATCGCCACGCAGATCCGCGCGCGGCCGTTGTCGTCGAGGTTGGCCATCTCCTTCACGCCGCTGCCGCCGCTGATGAACTTCACCTTGCACGGACCCTGCTCGATGATCTGGGCGAGTTCCGCCTTGCCGTCGATGTAGTCCGACAGCGTGTGCTTGGGCTTGATGCCCGCGAGGATGTGCGCGTTGGCGAGGCCGAGGTCGGTGTCGACGATGATCGTCCGGTGTCCGCGGCGGCTGAACTCGCACGCGAGGTTGACCGACAGCGAAGTCTTGCCGACGCCGCCCTTGCCTGAAGTCACGGCGAAGATGGTGGCCTTGCGGCCCGACTTCTGCGCCTGGTTCGGTTGCTCGACCATGAGGTTGTCGTTCCCCGTGCGGGAACGGGAGGCTCATCGGCCGGCGACGGTCTGCGCCTTGCGTCCAACTGCGGGACGAAGCGGCGGGCCGTCGCTCAACGGCGGTGCGGAACGAGCCGATCCCGCGTCTGCCGGCGGCGTTCGCCGTCGGCGCGCATCCCGTCCGCTCCGCGCAACCCATCCGTCCCATGCCTTCGAACCGTCCCGAACGAAAGTGCGGCACCCGCCCCGACGTTCGCGGCCGCCTGCTGCGGCTCGCGATCCTGTTGCCGGCGGTGGCGTTGATGGTCGGCCTGGTCGTGCTCGCTGCCTATTGCCGTTCGTTGCTCGACGCGGCGACGCGTGGTGAGCAGACCACGATCGGCACCTTCGGCTTCTGGCTCGTGGTGGGTGGGTTCCTGCTGACATGCGGCGCCGTCGTACTGCTGCAGTCGGTGCGGCTCGCGGGGCGGGTCGCCGGGCCGGAGTACAGGCTTCGCCGCGCCCTGCAACGCATCCGTTCGGGCGATGTCGGATTCCGCGTCACCTTGCGCCGCGGCGATCTCCTTGGCGGCATCGCGCACGATTGCAACGCCCTGATCGATTGGCTGAACGCGAACCCGCCCGCGGGCGTGCAGACCGGCAGCGACGTCGTCGACCTGGCTCTGGGCACCGGCTCTCGCGCCGGCCACGGAGTGCGGCCGTGAGCCGACGGGCGAGCGAGTGGAGCGAACGGGTGGCCGCGCTGGCCATCGTCGCGCTCGCGCTCGTCGCCGTGCACGACGTGCGCGCGCGGGTGGTCGCTGCAGGGGCCGAGCTCGACGATCGGGAACGTCGGCTCGAACGGATCGCCGCCTGGTCGGAACGGGCCGATGGCGGCCTCCTCGCCGCCGAAGATTCTGCGGCGCCGATGTTCCCCGGCTACCGGCTCGTGCCCCAAGCTTCGGCGGCGGGAGTCCATCTCGTGCTGGTGCCGCAGGAGCCGAGCCGATGAGTTCCGGTCCGGTGCGCCCACGCGTTTGCTGGAGCTGGCTCGCGCAGCCGATGCTCGCGGCCGTCGCCGTCGCGTTCTGGGCCGGCATGTTGGTCGTGCACGACGTCGCGTCGGTGCTGGTTCGGGCTGGTCGGTTGCAACGCAAGGTCGAGCACGTGCAGGCGCGCTTGCTCGCCGAGGACGCCGCCGTGGCGACGCTCGGTCCCGAAGGTTGCGACAATGCGCGCATGGAACTCGGCGGCGCCACCGTCGTAGCCCAGCGCGACGCCGGCCGGGTGAGGCTCGCGACCCGATTCGCCGACGGCCGGCAACACGGTTTCGTCGCCGACGTACTGCCCGGTCGTGCGCCGCTGGCCCTCGGCGCCGCATTCACTGCGGCCGGGGACGTCGACGGTGTCGCCGCCGACCCGAACTCGGTGCGTCGGGAGTCGGCGCCGGCCCTGGATGCCGCGGCGCTGGCCGTGGCAGTGCGCGCGGAGCACACGGCCTGGGTCCAGAAGGAGCCAGCCCTGGCGTTGCAGCACTGGGCTGCCGGTACCGACGCCGACGACTTCGTGCTGCTGCCGCGCGCCTGGGTCGATTCTGCCGAGTTCGTGCACGAGATGCTGGTGGTGCCGGGCAACCTGTGGCTCGAACCCGGGGATCAGCCGTGCGAGATCGGACTTGCGCGCGATCTCGTGCTCGTGGTCCAGGGCAATCTCTACCTCGGGCGGTCGCTGCAGGTGCGTGGTCCCGGTCGACTCGTGCTGGCCGTGGCCGGCCTGGACGGGGCGCCGATGTTCGCCGACGTCGATGGCAACGGCCGCTGGTCGGCCAAGGACCGTCTGCTGCGTGGCCCGGGTGGCGCCTGGCCGCTCGAAGGCACCGGGGCCGCGTGGATCGGCTTGCCCGGCGCGCGCGGCCCGATCGTGTGCGACGCCGGTGTCGTCGTCGCAGGCGAACTGCACCTCGCGACGTCGGCCCGGGTGCGCGGGCCGTTGGCGTTGGCGCACGGCCTGACCAGGGCCTCGGCGCAAGTGTCGCTGCTGGCGACGGGCGAGTTCACTTTTTGGCCCGAACGCGAGCGGGTGGCCGGGTTCCGGCCCGCCGGTCGGCCGCGGCCGGGGCTGTTGCGCGACGCCGCGCACGAACCCGACTTCTTCGCCCGGTTGTCGGCGAGTGGCAACGAGACACTTGTGGTCGCGAGCCCCGCTCGCTAGCTTGTCGCGCCCCATTCGCTGCGGGGTCGTAGCTCAGTTGGTAGAGCGACGCGTTCGCAATGCGTAGGTCAGGGGTTCAACTCCCCTCGACTCCACCAGTAGCCCGGCCCGTCGGACGCAAGTCCGACGGGCCGGTTTCCTTTCCGGGGACTCGCTTCGCGAACCGGGCCCAGCTCGACGCCTACGACCAACGGACCACGAACGGACGATGGCGGGCCCGGCGAGTGATGCCTAGGATGTTCCGCCCGCAACCCGGCCGTGACATTCCGCGGCCGGGCGTGCGTTCCGCTGCCACCCCAAACGTCGTCCGGAGCACCCGATGGGCCGTCCCGTGATCGTGTCCGCCTGCCGCACTGCGATCGGCAAGTTCCAAGGCGCCTTGGCCTCGTTCCAGGCGCCCCAGCTCGGCGGCCTCGCCGTGGTCGAGGCCCTGCAACGGGCCAAGGTGCCCGCCGCAGAAGTGCAGGAGGTGCTGATGGGGAACGTGCTGCAGGCCGGTCTCGGGCAGAACCCGGCGCGGCAGGCGCTGCGCGCGGCCGGCATTCCCGATGCGGCGGCGGCGGTCACGATCAACAAGGTGTGCGGCTCGGGATTGAAGACCGTGATGCTCGCGGCGCAGGCGATCAAGGCCGGTGACCTGCAGGTCGCCGTCGCGGGCGGCATGGAGTCGATGTCGAACGTGCCGTACTACCTGCCGACGGCCCGCGGCGGCGCCCGCCTCGGCCACACCCAGGCGCTCGACGGCATCGTGTGGGACGGGTTGTGGGACCACTACAACAACTTCCACATGGGCAACACCGCCGAGCTGGTCGCCAAGAAGTACGGCGTGACCCGCGCCGAGCAGGATGCCTACGCCGCCGAGAGCCATCGCCGTGCCGTCGCGGCACAGAAGGCCTCGGCGTTCACCGCCGAGACGTTCGACGTCGTCATCAAGCAAAAGAAGGGCGACCCGATCGTCGTGCGCCAAGACGAAGGTCCGCGCGCCGACACCACTGCCGAGGCGCTCGCCAAGCTGCGTCCTGCGTTCCAGCCGGAAGGCGGCACCGTAACCGCCGGCAACGCCAGCTCGATCAACGACGGGGCCGCGGCCCTGGTCGTCTGCGACGAGGACTGGGCCAAGGCGCACGGCCTGCAGCCGCTCGCGCGCATCACCGGCTACGCCACCGGCGGCCTCGCGCCGGAATGGGTGATGATGGCGCCCGAGGTCGCGACCCGGAAGCTGTGCGCGCTGCTGAAGTGCAGCCCAGCCGACTTCGATCTCGTCGAGATGAACGAGGCGTTCTCGGTGCAGATGGTGGCCTTGCAGCGGCAGCTCGAGATCGATCCGGCGAAGTGGAACGTGCACGGCGGCGCCGTGGCACTCGGCCACCCGATCGGCTGCTCCGGCGCGCGGGTGCTGGTCACGCTGCTGCACGCGCTGGCTCGCCACGGCAAGACGCGGGGCGCCGCCGGCCTCTGCCTCGGCGGTGGCAACGCGGTGGTGCTCGGTGTCGAGCGCCTGTGAGCCGTTCCAGAAAGCCCAACCCCTGTCCGCTCCTCCTGACATGACATCCACTCTCCCGAAGGCCGTCGCCGTGATCGGTGCCGGCACCATGGGCAACGGCATCGCCCAGGTCTTCGCCACCTCCGGCGTCACCACGCACCTGATCGACATCAAGCCGGAGTTCGTCGAACGTGGCGTCGGCGCGATCCACAAGAGCCTCGCGAAGTTCCAGGAGAAGGGTTCGCTGACCGCCGAGCAGGTCGCGGCGACCAAGGCGCGGCTCCTGGCCGGCACCGACATGGGCGCCCTGGCGCAGGTCGACCTGTGCATCGAGGCCGTCACCGAGAATCTCGACGTCAAGGGCAAGGTGTTCCAGGCAGCCGACGCGACGCTGCCTGCCCACGCCGTGCTGGCGAGCAACACGTCGTCGATCTCGATCACCGTGCTCGGCGCCAAGACCCAGCGCGCCGACCGTGTCATCGGCATGCACTTCATGAACCCGGTCCCGCTGATGAAGCTGGTCGAGGTCATCCGCGGCAACGACACCAGCGATGCGACCTGTGCGTTGGTCGAAGGCTGGTCGAAGGCGCTCGGCAAGATCCCGGTGCTCGCCAACGACTACCCGGGTTTCGTCGCCAACCGCATCCTGATGCCGATGATCAACGAAGCTGCGTTCGCCCTGATGGAGGGCGTCGCGACGCGCGAAGCGATCGACGAGATCATGAAGCTCGGCATGAACCACCCGATGGGTCCGCTGACGCTCGCCGACTTCATCGGCCTCGACGTCTGCGTGTCGATCCTGGACGTCTTGAAGGACGGTCTCGGTGACGACAAGTACCGCGCCTGTCCGCTGCTGCGGCGGCTGGTCGCCGCCGGCCACCTCGGCCGCAAGACCAAGAAGGGCTTCTACTCGTACTAGACCCCGCGCCGACGCATCCTGACGAATGGCCGAGCCGACGCCGGCGCCCAACGAAGACACCCCCATGATCACCCAACCTCAAGTCACCGACTTCCAGCTGTCGCCGGCCCTGAAGGAGTTCCAAGGGTACGTCCGCGACTACGCCCAGAAGCACCTCGGCGGCGCCGCTCGTTACGACGCGGAGGTGAAGTTCCCCGGCGACGCGGTGCAGGCCGCGGCCAAGCTCGGCCTGCTGCGCACCACGGTCGCCAAGGAGTATGGCGGCTCGGCGATGGGCAACCTCGCCAGTTGCGTGATGCTCGAGGAGATCAACGCGGTGTGCGCGTCGACCGGCGTCACGATCAGCGTGCACAATTCGCTGGTCAACTCGCTGCTCGGCAAGTGGTGCAACGATGCGCAGAAGCGCCGCTGGTTCCCGAAGCTGGTGACCGGCGAATGGCTCGGCGCCTATTGCCTGTCGGAGGCGTTTTCGGGGTCCGACGCCGCGGCGCTGCGCTGCGAGGCGAAGAAGGAAGGCGACCACTACGTGATGAACGGCGCCAAGCTCTGGATCACGACCGGCAGCGAAGCCAAGCTGTTCGTGATCTTCGCGCGCACCGGCCCCGACCGCGTGAAGGGCATTTCGGCGTTCGTCGTCGAGCGCGACTGGCCGGGCGTCAGCGTCGGCAAGAAGGAGCGCAAGCTCGGCCTGCGCGGCTCGCCGACCACCGAGATCGTCTGCGAGAACGTGAAGGTCCCGGCCGACTGCCTGATCGACAAGGAAGGCACCGGCTTCACCATCGCGCTCGACACGCTCGACGGCGGTCGCCTCGGCATCGCGTCGCAGTCGCTCGGCATCGCGCGCGCCGCGGTCGACCTGATCAAGGCCTGCCTCGCCGCCAAGGTCGACCAGAAGGGGCGTCCCACCGCGTCGCAGCCGGAGCAGTGGACTCTGGCCGATCTCGCCGCAGAGCTCGACGCGTTCCGCATGCTGACCTGGCGCGCGGCGATCCTGCGCGACCAGGGCGTGCGCTGCAGCACCGAAGCGGCCATGGCGAAGCTGTGCGCGTCGCGCCTCGCCAACAAGGCTGCGCGCGCCGCGGTGACGATCCTCGGCCAGGCGGGTGTCGACGGCAGCAACCCCGCGGAACGCATCCTGCGCGATGCGCGCATCACCGAGATCTACGAAGGCGCCACCGACATCCAACGCCTGGTCGTGGCCCGCGGCCTCCTGGCCCCCGCATGAGTGCCCTGCCGCCGAACCCACCGGCCGGTGTGCCACCCGGCGTGCCGCCGCAGGTGCCGCAGTGGCCCGGCCAGCCGGGCCAGGCGCCGGTCGCGCGCGAGTCGCGCGGCATCGCGTTCTTCGTCGCGATCTTCCTCGGCATCCTGCTGGTCGCGTCAGCGGGCCTGAACGTGCTGTTGTTCCTGGTCAGCATCGGCAGCCTGGCCGGGGCCGGGCTCGCCGCCGACGCCGATGGGGTCACGTACGACGAAGTGCACGTCGCCGGGCCGCGCGGCGGCAAGCCCAAGGTCCTGCAGATCGGCATCCGCGGTGCCATCGCCGAGGCCGGCAACCCGGTGCTCGGGGCCGCGGGCGGGACGGTCTCGCAACTGCGGCGGGGGCTGCGTGCGGCCGCAGCCGACGTCGACGTGGTCGGCGTGCTGCTCTACATCGACTCGCCCGGCGGTGGCGTGACCGACTCCGACGAGGCCTGGCAGCTGGTGCGCACGTTCCAGAAAGAGCATCCGGACAAGAAGGTGGTCGCCCTGTTCGGCGATCTCGCCGCGTCGGGTGGCTACTACATCGGCGTCGCCGCCGAGCACATCGTCGCGCGCCGCACGACCATCACCGGCAGCATCGGCGTCATCATGAGTGCCTGGAACTTCGCCGAGGCGGCGAAGAAGTTCGGTGTCGAGCAGATCGCGATCAAGTCGGACCGCACCCCGTTCAAGGACATGCTGTCGCCGACGCGCGCGATGCAGCCCGCCGAGCAGCGGCTGCTGACGTCGATCGTCGACGAGCTGTTCGACCAGTTCGTGTCCGTCGTCGACGAAGGCCGCCCCGGCCTCGACCGCGACGGCGTCTTGCGCGCCGCCACCGGCGCCGTCTACACGGCAGCCCAGGCCAAGGAACTCGGCCTGGTCGACGAGATCGGCGACCACACCGCGGTGCTGGCCTGGTTCGAGCAGAAGCTCGGCAAGCCGGTGACCATCGTCGAGGCGCGGCGCCGACCGAGTTTCGGCGACCTGCTGTTCGGCGCGTTCGGCAAGAACCCAACGGGCGACGCCGGGATCACCGCGTTGCTCGCGCAATCGACCGGACCTCGTTTCCTCTACTACTGGGAGGGAGGTCGCTGACACCTCGGAGACCGCATGCACAACCTGCAACTCAGTGAAGACCAGGAGATGATCGTCGACACCGTCCGCAAGTACGTCGCGGACGTGGTGGCGCCGAAGGCCCAGGAACACGACGAGCACCGCGCGTTCGTCGCCGACGAGTTCGGTGGCCTCGCCGAGCTCGGCGTGTTCGGCTTGTGTGTCGGCGAAGCGGCCGGCGGTGCCGGCATGGGCCTCGTGCCGTTCGTCGCCGCGCTCGAGTCGGTCGGGGCGCACAGCAGCTCGCTGGCGGCGGCATGGATCGCCCAGGTGCAGGGCACCCTGGCGCTCGAAGCCGCCGGGTCGGCGCTCGCCGGCGATGCCGCGGGCGGGACGCAGCGGGTCGCGTTC
>JAEUHV010000170.1 GCA_016794485.1 Planctomycetota bacterium | reverse complement strand
GAAGTGGGCCGCGCCGAGGTTCGAGGGCGACGTCCGCCCCGTCGCTTGCCGGTGCAGGCCGAACGCCCCGCGCGGCTTGAAGTCGCCGTTCTGCCCCTGCCGCACGATGCCCGCACTGCCCGCGACGTCGTCGGCGGTGCCGAACAGATCGTCGTACCCGGGATGCTGGCCGCCGCCGCGGCCGTCACTGCCGCCGAATTCGGGCAGGTGGCAGGTGCCGCATGCGACCGAGTCGTCGCTGCTCAACTGTTCTTCCCAGAACAGGATCTTGCCGAGCACGACCTTCTGCGGCGTGGACGGATTCTGCACCGGGGGCACGGCGGGCGGCAGCTGGGCGAACGCCACCCCGGTGAACAGCGAGCCGACGATGGCAAGGTGCGGAATGGAGCGCATGGAACGGCCGGATCGGTCTTCGGCGCGAGGCAGCATACCTCCGGACGGGGCCGTTGCCGGTGGGCCGTTCAGCCGCCGAACATCTGCGTCCAATGCAGGTCGTGGCGCCCGAGCCCGGTGCGGGCATGGTCGCCGAGCATGTTGCGGTGGTGGCCCGGGCTGTACCACCACGAACGGATCGCGCCGATGCCGCTGCCCTGGCCCTGGTGGATGTTCTCGGCGCCCCCCGACGTGCCGAAGTTCGCGGCGCGGTCGCTCGGCGTGCGTTTGCCCTCGACCGGTGACGTGTGGTCGAAGAACCGCAGGTTCACCATGTCGGTCGAGTGGTCGCGCGCCGCGGCCGACAACCGATCGTCGAGCCGCAGCAAGCCGAGGCCGAGCAGGAAGCGCAGGCGGTTGAGTTCGGTGGTTCCGAGGAACTCCTCGGGATCGGTCGCTGGACGCAGGGCCTCGTTGGCCTCGATCGCCTTGCGGTCGTGCTCGGCCAGGTTGTGCGCCAGCAGGATCCACACCACCGTCTCGTCGGCGAGCGCGTCGGCCGCCGGTGGCGGCATGAGGGGCGGGAACTTGAGGAAGTGCTTCTCGGCGTCGGGATGCAGTTCGAGGCCGGACAAGGCCGCCGCATACAGACCGTGCAACCGCTTCAGCTCGGCGCGTTCGTCGACGATCAGCTGGTTGCCCTTCTTGAACGCCGCGGTGCCGAGTTCGGCTTCGGTCGGCCACAGCAGCCCCTCGAGCTGGGAAACCAGCGGGTCGATCTCCTGCTGGATGATCGTCTTGGTCAACGTGCCGTTGCGGCTCTTCGCCAGCGCGGCGCTGCGCGCCACGTCGGCGTCGGCGAAGGCCCTCTTGCCGATGCGCCCCTTCAGCAGCGCCGTCAGCGTCTTGCCGATCTCGGCGCGGACTCCGGCGACCGCGCGGTCGTGCCGCTTGCGGCGTTCGGTGAACTGGTCGCGCAGCACGTTGCTCGCCTGCAGCCGGATCGCGAGCGGATGCGATTGCAGTTGCTGCACGATCTCGGCGGCGTCGCCGGGCTTGAGCGAAGTGGAACGCAGCCGCGACACGAGTTCGGACCCGAGCGGCCGGTCGGCGACGACCTGTGCTGGAGCGGCCAGGGCGAGTGCCTGCACCGTCGCTGCGAAGCGGAGGAGCGGCGTCATCTACGGCTTCTTGGCCGAGGGTGGGTTCCAGTTGGGGTTCTTGTTCAGCCACCGCTGCCAATCCGCGAAGCCGGTCTGCGACACCCCGGTGAGGCGCGTCAGGGTCGCGACCCACTTGCCTTCGACGGCTTTCAACGTGCGCCGCGCGTTCTGTGGGTCGAGGTTGATCGGCGCGCTCGGATCGCTCGACTCGGCTTCGGTCGCCTTGCTGTGCAGGCTGCCCCACGAACGGATCAGCTGCTTCACGACCTCGCGGCGCACCTTCACGTCGAGCGACGTGTAGTTGCCGAGCGCTTCGCCGGCCGCGGCGCGCAGTTCGTCGTGGTGCGAACGGGTGGTCGTGTCGACCAGGAAGTCGACCTGCTTGTCGTCCTCCGTGCGGCCGAGTGCCAGGATCAGGTGGGCTTGCAAGCCGACCGCGTCTTTGATGCGTGCGTCGCCCAACGCCTTGGCGAGCTCCTTGGCGCCGTCGGCGGCCAGCTTGGCCAGGGCGTCGCCGGCTTCGCGGTAGAGGATCTCCTTGTCGCCGGTCCGCACCTTGCCGGTGCGGAACACGTCGCCGATGCCTTTGGCGAGCCGTTCCTTGTCCTTCGGGTTGCGGTTCTCGACCGCGATCAGCTTCTGGATCCGGCCGATGGCCTGGAAGTCGGCGACCATCTTCGGATCGGCGACCCACTCCTTCAGCTCCTTCAACAGGTCGGGCAAGGTCGGATCGACAGGCGGCACGGCAGGGGCCGGCGTCTGCGCCGGAATCGCCGACACGAACAGCGCCATGGCGAGTGCGAGCGCCGTGGCCACGAACGGGGTCCTGGACATGGTGGGAGAGTCTAGCCGTTTGCGCCATCGGACAAGGCCCGGGAACGACCCGACGGAGCCGGGCA
>JAEUHV010000572.1 GCA_016794485.1 Planctomycetota bacterium | reverse complement strand
GTCGTCG
Source organism: Planctomycetota bacterium (assembly GCA_016794485.1). GTDB lineage: Bacteria > Planctomycetota > UBA1135 > UBA1135 > UBA2386 > UBA2386. The sequence goes on along the minus strand of JAEUHV010000572.1, from coordinate 13,850 downwards.
AGACCGAAGGCGCGAACTACTGGTATGCGATCCCGCCGCTGACGTGGTTCGTGTCGCCGGTCATGGGCAGCGTCAGCATCGAGTTCGTGCCGTCGGCCCAGGCCCTGGCCGTGGAAGCCGCCGAGGAACGGGTCCGCACCGACAAGGCTGCGGCCCGCCGCGACGCCGACCACGGCCACGTGATCCCCGACGCCAGACGCTGAGGTCGAGCGGCGCCGCGGCGAGGGACTTGGCGACGCACGCGCTGTGCTTACCCTGTCGACGTGATCCTCCGGTTCGCCCCCTCACCGGCCGGCCCGAAGCCGAACGAAGACGCCGACCCGCGCCCGTTCCGGCCGCTGTTGCTGGTGGCCGCGGCCATCGTCGCGATCGCGTCGCTGCGGCCCTGGCTGCAGGTGCAATTCGTGCGGTTGTTCGGTGAGCATGACGGTCCGCCCGGATGGCACTCGTCGGCGGGCTTCACGTGCCTGTGCACGAGCATGCTCGTGGCCGTGCTGGCCTGCTCGGAATCGCGGGCGATCGAGACGCAGCGGGCTGCGCGCCCTGGCAGCCTGCTGCTCGTGTTGCTGGCGACGCTCGCGGTTGGCTGCGAATGGTGGCAAGGACCGGGACTGCTTCGCGGCGTCTCCGCGCGCTGGACCGTGGCGTTCTGGCTGGTGCTCGCCGCGAGCGTGGCCCTCTTGTTCGCTTGCGTGCGGCGGTTCGAACTCGTGCGGCGCCGCTGAGAGTTGCAACGAATCGGTAGTCGGACCGCGCGGTGCGGTTTGTTCCGGCCGAACCCGACCGTGCTGGCGCCGATTGCCCCATGCACCCCTCGCACCCGCTGCCGGGCCTCGTCGCCGGCATCGCCCTCTCCCTCTCCGTGTCGGCGCAGGTCTGGACCCTCCAGAACCCGCCGCCGTACCCGACCCTCCTGGCCCGCCGCGCTGGCGGCATCGCCTACCATCCCGCCGCCGGCGGGCTGGTGATGTACGGCGGCCTGCAATCCGGGCCGACGCTCACGATGAACGACACCTGGCTGTGGGACGGCGCCGCGTGGACCCAGCTCACGCCGGCGACCACGCCGCCGCCGCGGTGGGGCCACAAGATGGTCTACGACAGCCGTCGCGGGCGCATCGTCACGTTCGGTGGCCGTTCGCCGACGACCACCACGACCGCCAACGACACCTGGGAGTTCGACGGCACCAACTGGGCGCAGGTGATCACCCCGACTTCGCCGAGCGCGCGCGCGTTCTACGGCATGGCCTACGACGAACGGCGCGGCAAGACCGTGGTCTACGGCATCCAGAGCGGCGGCATCGCCGGCAGTGGCCAGCAGACCTGGGAATACGACGGGACCACGTGGACGCAGGTCGTGACCGCGTTCACGCCGCCCGGCCTCGAATCGCCGGCGATGGCGTACGACAAGGGCCGCGGGGTCGTGGTGATGTTCGGCGGCTACAACGGCACGCCGCCCGGAACCGACTACCGCCTGACCTGGGAGTACGACGGCGTGGACTGGGTGCAGAAGACCACCGCGAACGCCCCGCTGACCGGCTACCGCACCGGCATGGTCTACGACGACTACCGCGGGCGGCTCGTGCTGTACGGCGGCTACGCCAGCGCGACCGTCCAGCAGAAGACCTGGGAGTATGACGGCAACGACTGGACGCAGGTCGGCACCGGCGGCCCCGGCAAGATCACCGAGGGCTACATGGCGTGGCTGCCGACGACCGGCCAGACGGTCTACTTCGCGGGCAGCGGCCCGACCGTGGTCGGCACGGTCAACAACGAGACCTGGACCTACAGCGGTGCGAGCACCGCGATCGCGGCCCCGTTCGGCAAGGGCTGCGCGACCAGCGTCGGCATCCCGACCCTCGCTGCGGGCAGCACGCCGGTGCTCGGCACGAACTACCTGCTCACTGCGGCCGGCGCCCCGGCAGTCTCCATTGGCGTCGTGATCCACGGCCTCGACAACCTCGAACTGTCGCCGGGTGTCTACCTGCCGTTCGACCTCGGCCTCGCCGGCATCGCCGGCTGCGGGCTCGAAGTCCGGACCGACATCACGGTGGTCGAACTGCCGGTCGCCGGCACGTTCACGCACACGTTCGCGGTGCCGAACAACCCGGGTCTCACCGGCATCGCGCTCTACTCACAGGTGCTCCTGCTCGACTCCTTGGCGCCGAACGGTTTCGGCGGCATGACCAACGCGATGCACGCGGTGCTCGGCCTGTAGGCCGGGCGACCGCGAGCAGCGCGGTCACAGTTCGTCCGGGCCGCCGACGTAGCCGAGGAACGCGCTCGCGACGACGACGTACGGGCTCGCCAGCCACACCTGCCCCGGGCCCGAACGGCCCGGGAAGTTGCGGTTGATCGCCGACACCGTGACTTCGTCGGCGGTGAACGACACCCCGGGGCCGGCCTTGATGCAGGCACCGCAGCTCGGGTCGATCAGTTCGATGCCGGCCGATTCGAACAACTGCACGTAGCCCACCTTCTCGGCGTAGTCGCGGATGCGCTGGCTGCCGAACTGGATGTAGGTCTTCGCCTGCAGCGTGCGGCCCTTCGCGACCGCCTTGCGCACGACTTCGGCATACATGTCCATGTCGGCCTTCTTGCCGCCCGTGCACGAACCGCCGTAGGCGATGTGGACCTTGGTCTTTGCCTTCTGGCGCAGGCTCCGCAGCGTGATGCCGTTGCGCGGGTCGCCCGGCGACGCGACGGTCATCTCGACGGTGCCGAGGTCGATGTCGAAGGTCTTGCAGTACGACGCCCCAGGGTCGGCCTTGACGATCTGCGCCTGCAGCCGGGCGCGGTCGGCACCGCGCTGGTTGGCGATGTAGTCCACCACCACCTGGTCGGCTTCGATGATGCCGGTGAAGCCGCCGGCTTCGACCGCCATGTTGGTCAACGTCGCCCGTTCGTCGAGCGACAGTGCCATCGTGCCCGCCCCGCCGAACTCCAGCACCTTGCCGATGCCGTCGCCCTTCTTGAAGAACTCGTCGGCGAGCAGGTGCAGCATCACGTCCTTGGCGCACACGCCGGGCCGCAGCGAACCGCGCAGGTTCACGCGCACCGACTCCGGCACCTTGACGCGCACGTCCTTGGTGAACCAGCTGTTCGCCATGTCGGTCGAGCCGACCCCGAACGCGAAGCAGCCGATCGCCCCCGCCATGCAGGTGTGGCTGTCGGTGCCGATCACCAGCTGGCCCGGCTCGGCGATGTCCTCGATGACGATGTTGTGGCAGATGCCTTCGCTGCCGACCAGCTTGCCGCCGCGGTGCACCTCGCCGTAGAGCTTGACGCCCTGCTTCCTGGTGAACGACTCCTGCACGGTCGCCAGCGACGCCGCCTGCTCGCGCAGGCCCATCTTCACGTGCGCCTCGGGCATGATCTGGTCGAGGAACGTCAGGTGGTCGCGGAACGCGAACACCGACGCCGGATCGGTGATCTTCGCGTCCTTGCCGAGCCCCATGCGGAACAGCGCCTCGGCCATCGGCGTCACGTACTCGTGGCTGAAGCGCACGTCGGTGCGCACGAACAACGCGTCGCCCGGGGCCACGGCCGGGATGCCGGTGCGGCCGGTCTTGGCGTCGGCGATCGCGCGCTGCGCGATGATCTTCTCGCACAACGTCATCGGCCGCAGCGCCGTGGTCACCGCGGGCGGCGTGGTCGCGCCGGCGAGGCGAGCCTGGTTGTAGGCGAACAGGCCGCCGTGCCGCACGATCTCGGCCGCGATCGGATCCAGCCCCTTGGTGAACTCCTCGATCGGGATCGCCTCACCGCGTTCGATGCGCGACAGCAGCGAGAAGTCGGTCGAGGTCAGCAGGCCGATGTTCTGGCAGTTCTGGCCGTAGATCTTCTCGATGTTCTTGGCGATCACGAGGCGGATGCCGGCCTTGAGTTCGCTGTACGGCGCGGTCTCGCGCGACGAACCGCAGCCCTTCGACACCCCCGAGACGATCACCGCGAAGCCGCCGTTCTTGATCGCGTCCTGTTTGACGTTGCCGCCGCGCAGGCCGACGAGGCAGTAGCGCGCCAGCGTCTCGTCGTAGTAGTAGCAGACCCAGCCCGGGGTCAGCTCGTCGGTCGAGATGTTGTCGACCAGCTTGCGGCCAGGATCGAAGGGCAGGGTGGCGCCGTCGTAGAGCTGGGCCTTCAGCTGGGCCGCATCCTCGGTCAGGTGAAGCACACGGCCGGGGAACTGCACGGTCTTGCCGAGCATGCTCAGCACCTCTCCAGGATCATGGCGATCCCCTGGCCACCGCCGATGCAGGCCGAAGCGCAGCCGAGCGCCTTGCCCGACTGCTCCATCTCGCGCACCAGCGTCAGCAGGAGCCGCGTGCCGGTGGCGCCGAGCGGGTGGCCGAGTGCCACCGCGCCACCGTTCACGTTGCAGCGGTTGCGGTCGAGGCCGAGTTCCTTCTCGCAGCCGAGGTACTGCGCCGAGAACGCTTCGTTGATCTCGATCAGGTGCAGGTCGCCGACCTTGAGGCCCGCCTTCTTGCACGCGTTCTGGATCGCCGGCACCGGCCCCAGGCCCATCACCTCCGGCGGCACGCCGGCAAGGCCCCACGAGCGGATCTTCGCCTTCGGCTGCAGGCCGAGTTCCTTCGCACGCTGCGCCGTCGTCACCACCAGCATCGCGGCGCCGTCGACGATGCCCGACGCGTTGCCGGCGGTCACCGTGCCGTCCTTGCCGAACGCGGCGCGCAGGCCGGCGAGCGCTTCGAGCGTGGTCTCCGGCTTGATGTGGTCGTCCTTGTCGACGACGAACTCCTTCTTGCCGACCGTCACCGTCAGCGGCGCGATCTCGGCGGCGAACTTGCCGGCCTTCACCGCCGCGGCGCCGAGCTGGTGGCTGCGCAACGCATACTCGTCCTGTTCCTGCCGCGAGATCGACAGCTTCTTGGCGACGTTCTCCGCAGTCTGCGCCATGAAGAACTTGCAGTACGGGTCGTAGAGCGCCGCGAACAGCAGGTCCTCGATCTTCGGCTCCTGGCCGAAGCGGAAGCCGTCGCGGCCACCGCGGATCACGTGCGGCACCTGGCTCATGTTCTCCATGCCGCCCGCGAGACACAGCTGCGCCTCACCGGCCAGGATCGCGTGCGCAGCCGAGACCACCGACTGGATGCCCGAGCCACAGATGCGGTTCACGGTGCACGCCGGCTTCTCGATCGGTACGCCGGCCTTCAACGCCACGTGGCGGGCGCCGTAGATCGCGTCGCTGCTGCTCTGCGCGACGTTGCCGACGAAGGTCTCGTCGACCATCTCGGGCGAGACTCCACTCCGCTGCAGCGCCGCCTTCGCCGCGTGCGCAGCGAGGTCGATGGCCGTGATGTCCTTGAACTTGCCGAAGCCGGGCGTGCCGGAATACTCCGCCATGGCGGTGCGCGCACCGCCGACGATCACCAATTCAGGTCGCATCCGCAGAGCATCGATCTTCGGCCCCGCCCACGCAAGTTCGCGCTTGCCGACCGACGCCGACGGCGCGCTTTCCCGCGGTCCGGACGGCCGTAACATGCCGGCCATGCGGACCCTCCTGCGCCCATTCCTGTGCGTGCTCCTCTGCGTCCTCGCCTCGTGCGAGAGCTTCGGCCGGCTCAACTTCTACTCCGACGAGGAACTCGAGCCGCTGTCGGCGCAGGCCTACGAGGAGGCGAGCAAGGAATCGAAAGGCCTGGTCACCTCGGGCAAGGACTTCGAGATGGTGCAGCGCGTCGCCAAGAAGATCGCCGCCGCCTGCGAGGAGGACTTCAAATGGGAGGCGCGACTGCTGAAGGCCGACGACGTGCCGAACGCGTTCTGCCTGCCGAACGGCCGCATCGCGATCTACACCGGGATCCTGCCGATCACGCAAGACGAGAACGGCCTCGCGATCGTCATGGGCCACGAAGTGGCGCACGCGGTGCTGCGGCACGGCGGCAAGCGCATGACGCAGGGCTCGATCATGCAAGGCGCGATGGCGGCGATCGACGCCGGCATGGGGCTCACGCAGATGACGGGCGAAACGAAGGGCATGGTCATGGGGGCGCTCGGCATGGGCGCCAACGTCGGCGTGCTGCTGCCGTTCTCGCGCGACCACGAATCGGAGGCCGACGTCGAAGGGCTGCGCTACGCGATCCGCGCCGGCTACGACCCGGAGGCGGCGCCGAAGCTGTGGGAACGCATGGCGAAGCTCGGCGGCAGCGACACGCCGGCGTGGCTGTCGACGCACCCGGCGTCGATGGAACGCGCGGCGAAGCTGCGCGAGATGATTCCGGTCATCAAGGAGCAGGAGAAGGGCTGGACGCCGAAACCGAAGGCGCCGCCGGCGCAGGCACCGAGCAAGAAGGTCGATCCGGGTGCTGTCCGGTAGCAGGAGTCACCACTACAACCCTGCGATGCACGTGACGAATCTGACCCTGGCCTATCTCGTCAGCACGGGTGTAGCGGCCGCCCAATCGTGGTCGATCACGGCCAACGCACCCAGCGTTGCCTCGGCCACCGCAATGGTGCAACTCGTGGGCAACCCTCCCGTATCGAACTCCGCGTCGGTGCCGATCGGTCCAGTTTCACCGGGCGGGTTCCTGACCGCATTTGCCAGCGACTTCCAGGGCCCGATTTCGGCATCCGCGGCCGTCGGGGCTTCGTTCGCGACGACGGTCCCGAACCAAACCGGCCCATTGGCATTTCGGGCCGTCGTGTGGCGAACGGTAACGATGTACGGATGGCCTTCGGCACAATCGACGTTCCTGCAGGCGGAGATCGATCTCACGCTTCACGCTCCCCAACCGGTCGGCGGTCGACTGCAGTTGCGCGGGATCCAAAGCCTCGTCAACGGCCGGGTCGAATGCGACGTGGGTGGCGACGGAACCATCGAACTGTCCACCGCGACTGGCTCCACCATCGTGAACGTGCCGCTGCACATCGGCGTCACCGGCGCGCTGGTTCGATTGCGCTACTTCATGGGCAATCCGCCGCTCTTCGTGCTCAACCCTCAGTCCGTCGAAGTTGTGGCCGAGTTCTTCCCCGGCGAACCGGTGGTGACCCAGTTCGACACCACCGGCGCTGGCGCGGCATTGGCCTTTTCGCAGTCGCAAGGCCAAGTGACTCTGGCGCTGGGAACACCCACCAGCACGCCACTCTTCTTGGCCTTCGGTGCGCAACCCATCCAAGTCCAGGTCCTGCCAACCGTGACCGCCCTGGTCACTCTCGACATCATCCTAGCAACAGGAAACTTGACGCTGCCTGCCGTGCCCTTGCCACCGGGAACGATTCTGTACGTTCAGGGCCTCGTGCTAGATGCGTCGGGAACACCACGAAGCTCACCGAGTCTACGCGCGTACTGGCCATAGCGACGCGGCTCACGTGGCCTTGCGCACGAACTCCGACTTGAGCTGCATCGCACCGAAACCGTCGATCTTGCAGGCGATGTCGTGGTCGCCGTCGATCAGGCGGATGTTGCGCACCTTGGTGCCGACCTTCAGCGGTGCCGACGCGCCGCGCACGTCCAGGGTCTTGACCAGCACGACGCTGTCGCCGTCCTGCAGCACGTTGCCGTTCGCGTCCTTCCAGACCTTTGCCGTCTCGGCGGGTGCGGCGGCGGCCGCAGCGGTTTCCTGCGGCGACCATTCGTGGCCGCATTCGGGACACACGGCGAGCCCGCGGTCGGCGTAGGTGTAGGTCGATCGGCACTTCGGGCACGGCGGCATCTCGCTCATGGTGCGCCTACCTTGCCGACCGCGAAGGCAAACCACCAGAAGGAACGCAACCGGCTACGGCGGCAGCAGGCCGATCTGGTCGTTCGCCCAATCGCGCAGCCAGCCTTGGTCGCATTTCGCGATGCGATCGAGCAAAGGCCGGATCTCGGCAGCCTGCACGTCCATCCGGCCGTGCGCAGCCAACTGGACCAGCGCTTCGACCGCCTCCTGGTCTCCCAGAGATGGCAGCAGGTCGACCTCGAGATCGAACCACCTGGTCATTGCCGCGCGCAGTACCTGCACGTCTGCAGCAGAGAACGGGATCGTCGCATCGGCGATTGCGCACTGAGCCAAAGCCGCCAGGACCGCGGTGGCGTTCGACTCGTCTGCAGCCTGGGTACGCAACCACGCCGCGGCGCTCGCCAGTTCCCCGGTGCCAGCCATCGCACGGGCGAATCGGGCCAGATCGACGTAGAAGGTCGCCGCCTGCTCGGGGCCTGCAGCCCTGGCACGCTGCAGTAGTGCCGAAAACACGGGCGCCGCGCTCTCCCGTTCGGTCATCAAGCGAGCCAACGCGGACACCGCCTGACTCCGGGTCTCCTCCGACTCGGCTGCGTCATGCGCAAGAGCCACGAGTCGGGGAATGGCGACGGCGCCGCCTTCGGGTCGGTCGGCAAACCACAAGGTCACGGCGCGTCGGACCATCGGTTCGCGATCCTGCAACAAAGCCAATCGAAACGACTGCAGATCGGCGTCCACGGGACGCACCCGGCCGAGCACGACCGTCGCCATGAACCGAAGGCCACCGTCGATGTCACGCTGGTGGAACTTCACGAGGGCATCGCGCAGCGGCGCCACCCGTGAACCCAGCTGCGCGGCGACGAACATGGCTTCGGCACACACCTCGGGCTGCGGCGATTCCAGCAACGACCGCGCTACGGCGAAGAGGGGGTCCGGCAACGGCAGGTCGAGGTCATCGACGCAGGCAAAGAGCAGCAGCCCGCGCCGCCGAATGGCAGCATCGGCGTCGACCAGCATCGCCTCGACTTCGGTCCGGACCTCGGCCTTGCCGCCCGGACCGAGCTTGCGCGCAACCATCTCGAGGAGCGAACTCGCGACAGCTATCGCAATTGGATTCGCGGATCCAGCGAGTTGGTACGCGACACGACGCAACTCCGCGACGGGACGGCGCTCCAGTTCCTCATGCCTTCGCCGACGATCCGGGTCCTCCCAGTCGAGCACGTCCCACATCTGCTCTACGACGATCTGCTCGGTCGAGACACAGGAGAAGTTGCGCGGCGGCCGACCGGCGTTCGCCACCACGAGGCCGAGCATCGTCAAGCCATAGGTCGCGGCCCGCCACGAAGGAACGTTCCCCAGCTTCGTCATCGCTGCGGCATCCTCGCACGCGACCCCGCGCGTCGCAACCGCGGCACCATCACCCACGGAACACGTCGGCGATGCAGTTCGCCGCGAACACGCGCAGGCTCCAACGCTGCAACGTCGCCGCATCGGCCGCCTCGAGGCGTTCGACCACCTCGGGAGTCAGCGCTCCGAAGCGGGCTTCGAGCTGTCCGGCGAGCAGGGAGTGCATGCCCTGCTGCATGCCTTGCTGCATGCCTCGCTGCAGGCCTTGTTGCGCCCCCTTCTGGAACCCACGTTCCTCCCCCATCTCCAGCAACAGGTCGTACATGCTGCGCATCGGAGTCTCCTCGTCTTGGATCTTGGTCATGACTGATCGGAGGGTGTCGGGGTTGGCCGGGGAACACTTCAGGCACCACGAGACTAACGCGACCATCACGTCTTGTCCGCGGGGGTGGGCCAGCGCCTCGCGGAACAGGTGCCGCCATTGCTCGACGCGAACGGCGACTTCGTCGAGGCCCCGGTCCCGCAACAACTGCAGGAAGCGCAAGGTCAGGCCGGTGATCGCCGTGCACGGCAGGCGGGCGAACGCCGCGTCGTCGAACACGCACAGGTCCAGCAGCACGAACGGCTGGCGCAGCTGCAGCGGCTCCAGGATGGCCCGCACGTCGTCGTTCCAGCCGCGCGTGTCGACCAGTTCGTGCACGCTGTTCGGCTCGCCCCACGGCTTGTCGCCGTGGTAGACCACAACGGTCAGCACCGCCGGCAACGAGTGGGCGGCGGGATCCTGCACCCGCCACGCCTCCAGCATCCGCACCGTGTAGCCGGACTGCTGCAACGCGGTGAACCGTTCGACCTTCGACTTGTGCTCGGTCTGCACGTGCAGCAGCAGCACCGCGTCGCCGATCTCGACCGAGAAGAACAGGTCGCCGCGTCGCGCGCCGAGCACCTTGTCGACGAAGGTGTCGGGCAGGCGACGCAGGGTCGACCAGCGGATCGCGGCAACCAACGCCGGTGGCAGGCAACTGCGCAGCAGGTCGGCCATCTGCTCTGGTTCGCCGAAGACGAACCGGAACAAGCCGTCGTGTGAGTGGGGATTCCCCATGCAGTGCATAGGGACCCGCGACCGGCGAACGGTCGCACGGATTGCCCAGAATCCGGAAAATGACCGGATCTGCAGCAAGGCCGGCGCGCGCCGGCCGGGGCGACTACCGCTCTTCGACCTTCTTGTACGAACGCGGCGTGGCGCCCATGAACACCTGCCGCGGGCGCGTGATGCGCGCTTCCGGATCGGCCTGGTACTCGAGCCATTGCGCGATCCAGCCCGGCATGCGCCCGATCGCGAAGAACACCGTGAACATGTCGACCGGGATGCCGAGCGCCTTGTAGATGATGCCCGAGTAGAAGTCGACGTTCGGGTAGAGCTTGCGGTCGATGAAGTAGTTGGCCGACAGCGCGATCTGCTCGAGCTCGAGTGCGATGTCGAGCAGCGGATCCTTGCGGCCGAGCTGGCCGAGCACGTCGTAGCACGCCTGCTTCAGGATCAACGCGCGCGGGTCGTAGTTCTTGTAGACGCGGTGGCCGAACCCCATCAGGCGCACGCCGCTGTCCTTCTTCTTCGCGAGCTCCATGAACTCGCGCGCGCTGCGCTTGCCGTCGCGGATCGACATCAGCATCTCGATCACCGCCTGGTTGGCACCGCCGTGCAGCGGGCCCCACAGCGCCGAGATGCCGGCCGACACCGAGGCGAACAGGTTGGCGCCCGAGCTGCCGACCGTGCGCACCGTCGACGTCGAGCAGTTCTGCTCGTGGTCGGCGTGCAGGATCAGCAGCAGGTCGAGGGCCCGCGCCATGACCGGGTTGCTCTCGTACTTCTCGCACGGCGTCCCGAACAGCATGTGCATGATGTTCGCCGCGTACGACATGTCGTTGCGCGGATACATGAACGGCTGCCCGATGCTGTGCTTGTACGAGTAGGCCGCGATCGTCGGCATCTTGGCCAGCAGCCGGATCGCGTCGATCCAGTTCTGCTCGCGCGTCGCCGTGCCTTCCTTGCGATAGAACGTCGACAAGGCACCGACCGCCGCCGCACACACCGCCATCGGATGGCCGACCTTCGGCAAGCTCTGGAAGAGCTCCTTCAGGTCCTCGTGCAGCATCGTGTGGTACGTGATGTCGTGCGTGAACTGCGTCAACTGCGACGCACTCGGCAGTTCCTGGTGCAGCAGGAGCCACATCACCTCGACGAAGCTGCTCTTCTGCGCCAGCTCCTCGATCGGGTAGCCGGCGTAGCGGAGGATGCCCTGCTCGCCGTCGAGGAACGTGATCTTCGACATGCACGCGCCGGTGTTGCCGAGTCCGGGGTCGTAGGTGATCGCGCCGGTCTTCGCGCGCAGTTGGCGGATGTCGATGGCGACTTCGCCTTCACTGCCGACCATCACCGGCAGATCGATCTCCTGGTCACCGAGAGTGAGCTTGGCGGTCTTCGGAACGGTCACGTGGGTCATCGCTGCAACTGCGGCAATAGGCGGCGTCGGGGACGATTTCGAAGCAGAGAGACTAGGCGGATGCATCCGGTTCTGCGCCTGAAAAATAGGCGTCCTCGTGTTGCCAGTTTCGACGCCCGACCGGCCCCAGGTTGAGACCGAGGCGATTCGGCCTCAGGTCCGGCGGCGGACGACCGTCGGGCTCGCCGCGACCACGGCACTCGCCGCCCGATCGAGGCAGTAGGCGCGCACGAACCACGGCCCCTCGTCGCCTGGCGCCACCGCCACCCGGACCGAGGCCTCGGGCCCCGTCTCCACCACCGGCACGGCCAGCAGGTCGCCTGGATCGGCGGCGATCGGCGAGTCCGGCAACCTCCGCCGACCCACCACCACCACGCGGAACGGGGCCCCGGGCAGGTCGCTGCAGCGGACCTCGAGCGCCGCTTCCGTGCCACCGGCCGCGACCGCAAGCTGCACATCGATCCGAGGCACGACGCCATCGGCAGGGATCCCGTCCGCACCGACGACGAGGCCGGGCCAGGCGATCGTGACGGGCACTTCGGTCGCGAGCCCCCGGTAGTCGACCCGCAGGCTGCCACTGCCACACCTGGACGGCACCAGGGTCCCGTCCGCGGCAATCGTGCACAGACCCGCCGGCACCACCGAGTAGCGCACACCGAAGCCGGCGCCACCGAGGTCGTGCCTGCCGCCGCGGTCGTCGGTGGCGACGACCCGGATCCGTTCGTGGGCGAACGGCGACTGCACGGCAACACGTGCGGGCTCGACGGCGAGGGAACGCAGCACGATGCCGGCGAGGTCGAGTTGCGTCCGGATGCCGGCGGCGACGTGTTCGGCGAGCAGCCGATTGCCGTCCGGCCCCAGGTGGCAACATGTGTCGACGTAGAGCGGTTCGGCGTGGTCGAGGAAGATCCAGGTGAGGTCGACGAACGGCACCCCGACCGCGGCCAGGGCGCGACCTTCGGCCTGCAGGCGCGGATACCACGCAGCCACGGCCTGGCCACGGGCGTCGTCCGGCAACAACGCGACGCGAGCCTCGGCCGGGCCGATCGGCTTCGCGCCGGGCACGTATTGGTTCGGCTGCAGGAAATGGCAGTAGAGCATGCCGCGCGTCCTGCACACCTCGTGCAGCTGCCGCGAAGCCCGCGCCCACAGCGCCACCATCTCGGCCCGGGCCGCGTCGAGCGACCGGCCACCGCTGCCGGGCCCGGTCACGGCGAACGACGGCGCCACGGCCGCGCGTTCGATCGCCGCGCGCAACGCGGCGATGCGCGCCACGTCCTTGCCGTCGCGCCACGCCCACAGGATCTGCCGCAACGGCGACCACCACAACGCCTCGGCCGCCGTGGCCCGCTCGATCCGGTCGCGGCGCAATACGGCGAGTTCACCGAGCCGCAGCAACTGGTCCGTCGACGGTTGCCGGTCCTGCAGGCGGCCCCAACTGCGCGGGTACCACTCCGGCACGCCGTGGCCCACGTTCTCGTCGACCAGCGCGATCTCGTTGTAGCCGTCCAGGTTCACCACGCAGTCGAACTCGGCCCCGAGGCTCGACAACCACTCGATCGCCAGCAACTGCTGCGGCTGCTTGTAGCCGCCGAGCGCCAGGCGCACGATCTCGACCGTGCGCCCGGCCAAGGCCGGGCTGCGCCGCAACGCCGCGACCAGTTCGGGTTCCGCATGGTGCGCGAGCTGCAGCGCGACCGAGCCGCCGACGAGGGCGACGACGAACCGGTCCGCGGTACGCCTGCGGATCGGTTCGCCGACATCGACGAAGCCCCACCGCGACACCGGCACGCCGATCGGCTTGTCGGCATCCACCACGAAGCCGAGGAACGGGTGCGGCACCACGGCCGCCGTCACCGCATCGTGCGCAGGATCGACCTCTCCACCGGCCCCCCCCGCGAGCCCCACACCCTCGCGGGCCGCCTGCCGCGCGGCCGCTGCCCGCCCCCAGGTGAACGCGCTGCCGGTGTGCAGCGTCCACGCCCCCACGGCGGCCAGTTCGCATGCCAACCAGACGGCGGCGAGCAGGAGGACCGCGAACAGGCACCGCCGCGCCCGCGACCGCCGGACGGGCGCCGGCGCTCCGGTCATAGGATCGTCACCTGGCAGCTGTTGGTGACGTGCAGCGGATTGGCGCCGGAGAGGCGGACGGCCTGGAAGTACAGGTCGGCGTCGTGCAGCGCCGCCGCGTTGGGCACCTGCAGCGAATACGTCGCGGAACCGGTCGCGAGCAGGTAGGCACCGACCGACACCAGCGACAGCAGGTCGAGATGGACGTTGCGGTTGAAGCCGAGCGGCACGTTCGCCGGCGTGAACGAGG